>NZ_CYTU01000008.1:0-179465 GCF_001299375.1 Achromobacter sp. 2789STDY5608621
GGCGGCGTCGGTCGCCGGCCTGCTGGTGTCGTACCACTTCAATGTGCCGGCCTCGCCCGCCATCATCCTGGCCGCCGGCGTCTGTTACCTGTTTTCCATCGTCTGCGGCCCGCATGGCGGGTTGCTGCGGGCGCCGCGCGTCTCGCGCCGGGCCTGAACTCTCAAGGAGATTCACCATGTCTTCCCTCTTTCCGGCGCTGGCGCGCCGCCGTGTCATGCTGGCCGCGGCCGGCCTGTGGCTGTCCACCGCCTTCGGCGCGGCGCAGGCGGCCGAACCGTTGCCGGTCGTGGCCAGCTTCTCGATCCTGGGCGACATCGTGCAGGAAGTCGGCGGCGCCGACATCAAGGTGAGCACGCTGGTGGGCCCGGACGGCGATGCCCACGAATACGAACCCACGCCCGCCGACGCCAAGAAGCTGGCGGCCGCCAAGGTGCTGTTCGTCAACGGCCTGGACTTCGAGGCCTGGCTGCCGCGCCTGGTCAAGGCCTCCGGCTTTGCCGGGCCGACCGTGGTCGCCTCCAAGGGCGTGACGCCGCGCAAGTTCGCGGGCCATGGCGACGAGCACGGTGACAAGCATGACGACAAGGACCACGATCATGGCCATGCCCACGACCACGGCGGCCATCACCACCACGACGCCGATCCGCACGCCTGGCAGAACCTGGCCAACGGCGTGATCTACGCGCGCAACGTGGCCGACGGCCTGGCCGCCGCCGATCCGGCCCATGCCGATGCCTACCGCAAGCGCGCCGATGCCTACATCGCCCGCGTGCAGGCGGCGGATGCGGCCGTGCGCAAAACCTTCGCGGCGATTCCGGCGGAGCGCCGCAAGGTGGTCACCTCGCATGATGCGTTCGGCTATTTCGGCGATGCCTATGGCGTGAGCTTCATCGCGGCGATGGGCATCTCGACCGAAGCCGAGCCGTCCGCCGGCGACGTGGCCCGCATCATCGAGCAGGTCAAGCGCGACAAGGTGCCGGCGGTGTTCATCGAGAACATCACCAGCCCGCGCCTGGTGCAGCAGATCGCGCGTGAAACCGGCGCGAAGGTGGGTGGTACGCTGTATTCCGATGCCCTGTCCAAGCCCGGACAGCCCGGCGCCACCTACCTGGAAATGTTTGAATGGAACGTTCGTCAACTCGCCGCGGCCTTGCAGCCCTGATCGCCGTGGCGGGCGCGCTGGCGGCCGGCGCCGCCGGCGCCCACCCGCATATGTGGATCGACGCGCGCGCCGTCATCGACCTGGACGAGCAGCACCGCGTGACGGCGGTGCGCCAGGTCTGGCTGTTCGATGAGATGTTCGGCGCCTATGCCACGCAGGGACTCAAGAAAGGCAAGGGCGGCGCCTTGCCCGAAGACACCCTGAAAGGCATGGCGCAGGATTGGATGAAGGCGCTGGGCGAACCGGTGTCGCATTACTTCACGCGGGTCACCGTGGCGGGCAAGAGCGCGGTGTTCGCCGCGCCGCGCGATGCGCGCGTGACCTGGAACGCCAAGACCGGCCGGCTGGCGCTGGCGTTCACGCTGCCGCTGGCCGAGCCCGCCGCGCTGGACGCCGCGGGCGCGCAGGTGGACATCTACGACCCGACCTACTTCGTGGCCTACGCCTTCGACGACAAGGGGGCGGTCGCGCTGGGCGGACCCGGCGCGGCGGCCTGCAAGCAGGCTTACCGCAAGCCCAAGGAACTGGATTGGAACACCATGCAGCAACTGGCCGCGATCCCGGCCGATCCGGACGCGCTGCCGGAAGAGCTTTTCGCCATCACCAAGGGGCTGACGCACCGTATCGAGGTGCAATGTTCGTAGCGCGACGTCCGACCGCCGCGCTGGCGTGGCTGTTCGCGCTGGCCGCGATGGCCTGGGCCGGCCTGGCCGACGCGCAGGGCGCGCATCCCTTCGGCGTGCCGGAGAGCGGCGCCGGCCTGGGCGGTCCCGGTTGGCTGGCGGGCTTCTTCGGCCAGGTTTCGGTGTGGCAGACCCATTTCTACCGCCAGCTCACCGCGGCTGTGCGCGCCTGGCAGGCCGATGGCGGCGCCTGGCTGCTGATCGGGCTGTCGTTCGCCTACGGCGTGTTCCATGCGCTCGGCCCGGGCCATGGCAAGGCGGTGATTTCCTCTTATGTGCTGGCAAACCGGCAGACCGCGCGCAACGGCGCGCTGCTGGCGTTGGTGTCGTCGCTGGTGCAGGCGCTGGTGGCGATCGCCATGGTGGCGGTGCTGGCGCTGGTGTTCAACGCCACGGCCGCGGCGATGAACCAGGCCACGCGCTGGCTGGAGCTGGCCTCGTATGGGCTGGTGACCCTGCTGGGCGCGTGGCTGGTCTGGATCAAGGCGATCCGGCCGCTGTTGCGGCGGCGTCCGGCCCGTGCTGCCGCGGTGGTCGCATCGCCTGCCGTGGCGGCGCCGGCCCTGAAGGGGGCCGCGGCCTTGCGCGCCATTGCGATCCACGCGCCGGCGCCGATTGCCCAGGGCGAGGTTCGTGGAGAGGGCCATGGTCACGCGCACGTTCATCCGCATGACCATCACGACGATTGCGGCTGCGGCCATGCCCATGTGCCACCGCCGGAGCAGGTGGCGGGGCCGTTGAACTGGCGCCGCGCCTGGTCGGCCATTTTCGCCGTGGGCTTGCGGCCCTGCAGCGGCGCGCTGATCGTGCTGGTGTTCGCGCTGTCGCAGGGATTCTTTCTGGCCGGGGTGGCCTCGGCCCTGGCGATGGGCCTGGGCACGGGCCTGACGGTGGCGGCGCTGGCCTGCCTGGCGGTCGCGGCCGGCGGCGCGGCCAATGCGCTGGGCGCGCGCCTGTCGGGCGTCGCGGCGGCGCGTTTGCGTTATGGGGTGGAAGCCTTGGCGGCGCTGGCGGTGCTGGCGCTGGGCGTGCTGCTGCTGGGCGGCATGCTGGCCGGCGGCGGTTGAAACGCCGCCGCGTTCAGGATTTGCGGCCCGCGCGCGGATGGGCCTGGTCGTAGGCCCGCGCCAGGTGCTGGAAGTCCAGCCGGGTATAGATCTGGGTGGTCGAGATGTTGGCGTGGCCCAGCATTTCCTGCACGGCGCGCAGGTCCTGCGCCGATTGCAACACGTGGCTGGCGAAGCTGTGGCGCAGCACGTGCGGATGCACATGGGTCGGCAGGCCGGCGGCCTGCGCGATCTGGGCCAGTTGCAATTGCACCACGCGCGGCGAGATACGCCGTCCACGGGCGCCAAGGAACAGGGCGGCGGCATCGTCGGCCGACGCGGCCGGGGGCGCCAACTGCTCGCGCACGTCGATCCAGCGCCGCAGCGCCGCCAAAGCGGCCTGGCCCACCGGCACCGAGCGGCGCTTGCCGCCCTTGCCCAGCACGATCACCTCGGCCTCTTCCAGGCTGAGCCAGCCGCGCGATTCATGCTCGGCCGAGCGCGTGTAGCGCAGGTCCAGCCCGACCAGTTCCGACAGCCGCAGGCCGCTGGAATACAGCAATTCGAACATGGCCTGGTCGCGCAGGGCGGCCGGCTCGGTGGCGACCTTGGCCGCAGGGCGATCCAGCAAGGCCTGGGTCTGTTCCACCGACAGGGCCTTGGGCAGGCCGCGCGGCGCCTTGGGCGCGCGCACCCCGGCCACCGGGTTGCCGGCCAGGCCGATCGTGGGCGCCCACCATTGGTAGAAGCCGCGCCAGGCCGCCAGCGTGCGCGCCAGGCTGCGCGGGCCGCGGCCCTGCGCATGCAGCCGCGCGACGAATTGGCGGATGTGGCCGTTGCCGAGCTTGTCGAGCGGCAGCTTGGCGCGTTCGGCCAGTTCGATCAGGAAGCGCAGCTCGCGCCGGTAGCCGTCCAGCGTGTGGGGCGAATAGCGGCGATTGCTTTCCAGATGGCGCAGCCAGGCGGCCATCGGATCGGGCAGTGGGGCGTCCGGCGCTTGCGTTGGCATGGCGTGTTCCGGGGCCCCCGCCGTCATGATCGGCTCAGGCCTTGGGCGCGGCCGGGTTCAGCCGGTGCAGCGCCGCCGAGGCCAACTGGCCGATGGCTTCCAGGAACGCGGTGCCCATCTCGGGCGTAAAGCGTTCGGCGTCGTCCGACCCCAGCACCAGCAGGCCGACGCTGGCGCCTTCGGCCTCCAGGCGCAGCGGCACCAGGGCCAGCGACTTGGGCTTGGCGTCCAGCCAGCCGACGGCTTCGAAGGCCGTGTCGGTGCCGCAGTACGGCGTCTTCAGGCTGTCGGTGAAGGTGCGCACGTCCTGCGTGACGGGTTCGCCATAGCCGGTGTCGGGCAGCTCGGGCAGGTTCCACAGGCGCAGCGCCACGTGGTTCAGTTCGAATTGTTCAGCCAGGCCCAGGGCGATTTCGCCGGGCACCAATTGCGGATCCGGTTCGGACAGCAGGCGGCAGCACCATTTGGAGATGTGGCTGCCGATGGTTTCGTTGGCGGTGGCGTTGCGCACCAGCTCGTTCAGGCGCCACTCGAGTTCGCGGTTGCGTTCGCGCAGCGTGAGGATCTGGCGTTCGCCCAGCGAAATGGCGCGCGAGCCGTGCGGGTGCGGCACCTGCAGCGTGGCGAAGACGTCGGCGTGCTCGTCGAAGAAGCCGGGGTGTTCCTGCAGGAAGTTGGCGATGTCCTGGGCGGTGAAAGCGGTATCGGTCATGGGGTTATCGGTTCAGCGCCATGGAGAAGACGAGCTTGTCGATGTCGACCTGCCCCGTGAAGACGGATTCGGCCGGTCCGGTCATGCGCAGCTGGTCGCCGTTCCAGGCGATGGTCAGCACGCCGCCGCGCGTCTGCACGCGCACCGGGGAATCGAGCAGGCCGCGGCGGATGCCGGCCGCGACGGCGGCGCAGGCGCCGGTGCCGCAGGCCAGCGTCTCGCCGGCGCCGCGTTCGTGCACGCGCAGGCGGATGTTGTGGCGATCGACGATCTGCATGAAACCGGCGTTGACGCGGCGGGCAAAGCGCGGGTGGTTCTCGATCAGCGGACCGACGATGGCGACCGGCGCGGTGTCGACGTTGTCCACCACCTGCACGGCGTGCGGGTTGGAGATGGCCACGGCCGACAGGGCCACGCTGCGCGGCAGGCCGGCGGGCACGTCGAGTTCCAGCTCCCACAGCGTGTCCTGGCCTTCGGTGCGGGAGGCGAGCCCGGAGGTGTCGAACGGCAACGCGGCCGGGTCGAAGCGGGTGCTGCCCATGTCGACCGTGACCTGCTCGTCGTCGCCCTCGTCCAGCACCAGGATGCCGGTGGCGATCTCGGCGCGCAGCGGGTTGCGGTCGGACAGGCCCTGCTCGTGCACGAAGCGCACGAAGCAGCGCGCGCCGTTGCCGCAGTGCTCGACCTCGCTGCCGTCGGAATTGAAGATGCGGTAGCGGAAGTCGGCGTCGGGCCGGGTGGCGCGTTCGACCAGCAGGATCTGGTCGGCGCCGATGCCGAAGTGGCGGTCGCCCAGCGCGCGGGCGCGCTCGGGCGTCATTTCGATGGCCTGGCGGACCCCGTCCAGGACGACGAAGTCGTTGCCCGCGCCATGCATTTTGGTGAAGTTCCAGTTCATGGGGGGATTATCGCCCATTCTGGCCCGGGAAACCGCCCCGGCGCGGGCCTGCCCTAGTAGATCTTGGGCTCGCCCGGCGGACGGGTCTTGAAACGGCGGTGGACCCAGTAATACTGGCTGGGGCAGCGCCGCACCCAGCCCTCCAGCTCGCGGTTCAGGCGCGCCGTGGCTTCTTCCAGCGTATCGTCGCCGGGGAAGTTCTCCAGCGGCGGCAGCACCTCGGCGTGGTAGCGGCCAGTCTCCGGGTTCCAGAAATCCAGGATCGGCAGCACGGCCGCGTCCCATTTCTTGGCCAGCTGCGCGGTGGCCAGCAGGGTCGCCGCCTGGATGCCGAAGAACGGCGCGAACACGGCGCCCTGGCGGCCGAAGTCCATGTCGGGCAGGTAGTACACCGGGCGCGGCGCGCGCAGGTGGCGGATCAGGTCGCGCACGCCGTCCTTGCGGCTGACCAGGAACACCTCGTTGAAGCGGGCGCGGCCGGCGGCCACCACGGCGTCGATGTGCGGGTCGCTCTGCGGCGTGTACATGGTGGCCGCGCTCGGCACTTCCATGGTGAGGCGGGTGGCGGCCGCGTCCAGGCCGATGAAGTGCGGCGCCAGCAGGATCACCGCGCGGCCCTGGGCGGTCAGTTCATTGATGCGGTCGGCGCCACTCTGCGTGACCATGTCCTTGATGGCTTCGGGGGTGCCGTACCACAGCACGCCGCGGTCGACGATGGACTGCGCCAGCGCCCGGAAGTGCTCGCGCACCCAGCGTTCGCGCACTTCCTCGGGCTGCTCGGGAAAGCACAGTTCGAGATTGCGGCGCACGATGCGGGTGCGCGATTTGGCCAGGCGCATGGCCAGCCAGCCGAGCGCGGCGCCGATGCGTAGCCGGGTGGACGGCCGCATGCGGCCGAACCATTTCAGCAGATTGACCAGCGTGCGCGTTTTCGATTCTTTCATGGACAGGTGGGGAGCTTGAGACCAGGGCGGCGGGGCGTGGGCGGCCGGCTTCAGTGGGGCGCGGTGGCCGCGTCGTCGGCGGGGGCGGGCGGGGCGCCGCGCGGGGTCTTGTAGCGGTTGTAGCTCCAGAGATACTGCTGCGGGCAGCGGCGGATCAGCGTTTCCATGGCGGCGTTGAGCAGCGCGGCCTGGGCTTGCGGATCGGCGGGCAGCGGCTCGGGCACCCGCACATAGTGGATGCGCCAGCCGCGGCCGCCCGGCAGGCGTTCGCCGGCGGTCAGGATGATGGGGACGCCGGTCTGGGTGGCCAGTTTGCCGGGCAGGGTCATGGTGTACGCCATGCGTCCGAAAAATGGCGCCCAGACGCCGTCGCCGACGCCCGGCGCCTGGTCGGGCAGCATGCCGACCGACTCGCCGCGCCGCAGGGCCCGCACGAATTCCCGCACGCCCTGCATGGTGGCCGGCACGGCGTTGACGGCGGAGCCGTTGCGCGCGGTTTCCAGCAGCGGCGCCAGGATGTCCTTGCGCGGCGGGCGGAACATCACCGTCATGGGCATCAGGCGGGCCAGATAGCGCGCGGTGATCTCGAAACAGCCCAGGTGAGGGGTCAGGAACAGGATGCCGCGGTTCTCGGCGCGGGCCGCGGCCACCACGTCGTTGTCGTCGGACACGACCTGGGCCAGGCTTTGTTCATTGCGGAACCAGACCCGCGGCATCTCCAGGATCATGGCGCCGGCCTCGCCGGCCGCGCGGCGGGCAAAGGCCGCGTCGGGGTAGCCGGCCTGCGTCGCATTGGCCCGCAGGCGGCGCCGGTACTTGCCGGGAAACGCATACGCGATGCGGCCGAGCAGGCGCCCGAGCGCGTGCGCGACGGGCAGGGGCAGGGATGCGAACAGGCGGAACAGGGCGAGCAGCATGCGGCAAATGGGCGATATCGGGCATGGTGGTGCCGGTGCTCGGGCGAAAGACCCCACCCGTGGCACAAGCATAAGAACCGCATTTTCGCTTAAAATCGACCCGTCGCCGAGTTAACCGACAACTTGCGGGGCGACGGCAGGATCCCGGCGCGTTGCGCGTCGCTTGCCAAATCCGCTAAAGCGTCGCGCCCAGATCAGCGTATTCCATGCAGTCCGGGGTGCAACGCGCCTCGTGAACCTAAGTTCCGGCTGTACCGGACATCAAAGGACGCATCTGTGGCCAATAACGACTTTCTCTTCACCTCCGAATCCGTTTCCGAAGGGCACCCCGACAAGGTAGCCGACCAGGTTTCCGACGCGATTCTGGACGCCATCTTCACCCAGGACCCGAACGCCCGCGTGGCCGCGGAGACCCTGTGCAACACGGGTCTGGTCGTGCTGGCCGGTGAAATCACCACCACCGCCAACGTCGACTACATCCAGGTCGCGCGCGACACGATCCGCCGCATCGGCTACGACAACACCGAGTACGGCATCGACTACAAGGGTTGCGCGGTGCTGGTCGCCTACGACAAGCAATCGCCGGACATCGCCCAGGGCGTGGACCGCAGCTCGGAAGACTACCTGAACCAGGGCGCGGGCGACCAAGGCCTGATGTTCGGCTACGCCTGCGACGAAACCCCCGACCTGATGCCGGCCCCGATCTGGTACGCGCACCGCCTGGTGCAGCGCCAGAGCGAACTGCGCAAGGACGGCCGCCTGGCGTGGCTGCGCCCGGACGCCAAGTCGCAAGTGACCTTCCGCTACGTCGACGGCCGCCCGGCCGAAGTCGACACCGTGGTGCTCTCGACCCAGCACGCGCCGGAAGTCTCGCAGGAGACCATCCGCGAAGCCGTGATCGAAGACATCATCAAGCCCAGCTTCCCCGACGGCCTGATCACGCCCAAGACCAAGTTCCTGGTCAACCCGACCGGCCGCTTCGTCATCGGCGGCCCGCAGGGCGATTGCGGCCTGACCGGCCGCAAGATCATCGTCGACACCTACGGCGGCGCATGCCCGCACGGTGGCGGCGCGTTCTCGGGCAAGGATCCGTCCAAGGTCGACCGTTCGGCCGCCTACGCCGCCCGCTACGTGGCCAAGAACATCGTGGCCGCCGGCCTGGCGCGCCAGTGCCAGGTGCAGGTCAGCTACGCCATCGGCGTGGCCGAGCCCATCAACATCACCGTCTACACCGAAGGCACCGGCGTCATTCCCGACGACCAGATCGCCAAGCTGGTGCGCGAGCACTTCGACCTGCGTCCGAAGGGCATCGTCAACATGCTCGACCTGCTGCGCCCGATCTACACCAAGACCGCCGCGTATGGCCACTTCGGCCGTTCCGAGCCGGAATTCTCGTGGGAAGCCACGGACAAGGTCCAGGAACTGAAGAAGGGCGTGTAACGCACCCTTTCGAAGTAGAAAAAGCCCCGGCATGCCGGGGCTTTTTTTCATGGGCGCGAGCGTCGCGGTCAGAGGCCCCAGGCCGATAGATCGGGGGTCCGCGCGACCGGCGCCAGCACTGGTTCCAGCATCGCGGCCCGATCCAGCAGGGCCGCGTCGCCGCCGGCGGGCGCCAGCAACTGCACCGCCATCGGCATGCCTTCCTCGTCGAAGCCGGCCGGCAGGGCGATCGCGGCCGCGCCCAGGAAGTTGGCCGGGCGCAGCAGCCTGCCCAAGCCGGCGTGGCGGACGTCGGCCGCGTCCAGTGCCTGGGCCGCCTGGTCGCAGGCCGGCATCAGCAGGGCATCGATGCCTTGCATGGCGGCGGCGAACGTCGCCATGTCGGCCTGGCGCCGTTGCAGCGCCGCCTCGTAGTCGGCCCGGGCGATGCGGCCGCCGGCGGCGATGCGCGCGCGCACCACGTCCCACAGCGGCTGGGCCGGGTCTTCGGCCAGCGCGCCGAAGTAGCGATAGGCCTCGTAGGCCAGCACCAGCGAATTGTCGTCCGCCATGCGGGCGAACGACAGCGAGGCGGGCGGATGCCAGGTTTCGGGCGTCAGGCCGGCCTGATCCAGGCGTTCCTGCGCCTCGTGCCAGATCCGCAGGCCTTCATCGGCCAGCGGCGCGGGCCAGGCCTGCGGCGCCAGCACGGCGACGGCGCTGCCGCGCGGCGCGGCGGGGCGGCGCAGGGCGGCGATGCAGGCCGCTGGCAGCGCCAGGGTGGCGTCGTCGTCGATGTCGGGGCCGGCCAGCGCCTGGGTCAGCAAGCGGGCGTCGGCCACGCTGCGGGCGATGGGGCCGAGCACGTCCAGGGTGTCCGACAGCGGCAGGCAGCCGGCGCGGCTGATGACGCCCGATGACGGCTTGTAGCCCACCACGCCGTTCAGCGCGGCGGGGGCGCGCACCGAGCCGCCGGTGTCGCCGCCCAGCGCCAGCGGCGCCAGGCCGGCCGCCACCGCGACCCCGGCGCCGCTGGACGAGCCGCCGGGCGCGCGCGCGGTGACCGCGTCCCAGGGGTTGCGGGCCGTGCCCTGGGTCGGATTCTGGCCCGACAGGCCGAACGCGAATTCAGTCATGCGGGTCTTGCCCAGGATCACCATGCCCTGCGCCGACAGGCCGCGCACGGCGGCGGAGGTTTCATCGCTGACGATGTCGCGCCGGGCTTGCGAGCCACCGCTGGCGACGGTGCCCGCCCATTGCACGCTGTCCTTCACCGCCACCGGCACGCCATGCAGCGGGCCCATCGAAATACCGGCGGCCAGCAGCCGGTCGGCCGCTTCGGCCTGGGCCAGGGCGCGTTCGGCGGTGACCACGCTGTACGCGGCCAGGTCGGGCGCGCGGGCGATGCGATCCAGGAAATGGGCGGTGACCTGGCGCGAACTCAGTTCCCCCGCGCGGATGGCGCGGGCGAGTTCGCGGGCTTCTCGGAAATGCAGGGCGGTGTCTTGGTCTGGCATGGCTCTCACGAAAAGGAAAAGCTTTCCGGTCCTGGCGGAACCGGAAAGCGTTGATGCGGGGCGTCAGGGCCTGAGCGGGTCTTACTTCAGCGATTGGCCGCGGGTTTCAGGCATGCGGATGAAGGTGATCAACGTGATCACGGCGCCAGCCAGCACGTAATAGAAGAACCAGCGCTCCATGCCCTTGCTCTGCAGCCAGGTCAGCAGGTAGGGGGTGGTGCCGCCCAGCAGCGCCACGACCAGGTTGTACGGGGTGCCGATGCCGACGGCGCGCACGCTGGTGGGGAATTGCTCCGACATGATGGCCGGCGCGATCGACGTGTACATGGCGTACAGCACCAGGCCGAACAGTTCCACGGCCAGGATCGAGCCGAACGATGGGCCCAGCGTGGTCATCAGCGGGTAGAAGAACACCAGGTAGCCGGCGGCGAAGAAGATCAGCTGCGGCTTGCGGCCGATGCGGTCGGACAGCATGCCGAACACGGGCTGCACCAGCATGAAGACGATCAGCGCGACGGTGTTGGCGGCGAACGCGACCTGCGGATCGGCCTTGACCTGGCGGATGGCGTAGGTCGGCACGTAGGCCACGAAGATATAGAAGGCGAACGTCGTCAGGATCGAGAAGCCGACGATGCGCAGCACTTCACGCGGGTGCTCGCGCAGCAGGGTGCGCAGCGGCTGCTTTTCGATGCCGGCCTTCTTGGCGTGCGAGAACGCCTCGGTTTCCGGAATCGCGCGGCGGATCCACATGCCGGCCAGGCCGCCCAGCGCGCCCAGGAAGAACGGGATGCGCCAGCCCCAGTCGGCCATTTCGGCCTTGGTCAGGGTCGAGGTCAGCAGCCAGCCCACGGCGGACGCGGCCAGGATGCCCACGGCGGCGCTGAAGAAGACGAAGCTGGAATAGAAGCCGCGCTTGTTGGGCGGCGCCATTTCCGCCAGGAAGGTCGTGGCCGAGGCATACTCTCCGCCCAGCGACAGGCCTTGCAGCAGGCGCGCGGCGGTCAGCAGCAGCGGCGCGGCCAGGCCGATGGTGGCATAGGTCGGGGTGACGGCGATGATCAGCGAACCGCCGGCCATCATCAGGATGGTCAGGCCCAGCGCGGCCTTGCGGCCGTAGCGGTCGGAGAAGATGCCGAGCACCCAGCCGCCGACCGGGCGCATGAAGAAGCCGACGGCGAAAATGCCGAAGGTGGCCAGCAGGGCGGTGGTCTCGTTGCCATCGGGAAAGAACTGCTTTGAGAAGAAAATGGCGAATGACGCATAGATGGTCCAATCGAACCATTCCACCGCATTGCCTACACTACCGGCCAGAATCGTGCGGGCGCGCGACACGGGCGCGGCGTTTGCCCCCTGCGTGGCGCGCAGGGTTGCGGAAGGGGTACTCATAACGTCCTCGATTTTATTTTTGGTCAAATAGACCGTTAAATTTTATGTTTTTATCAATGCGCGAACGTTAGATTAATGAATATGGTCACGTCAAGTAAGGGTAAGCCCCTAATGCCGGCGCTCGATGACACCGATCTGGCCTGCCTGATCGCCCTGCAGGCCGACCCGCGCGCCTCCTGGCGCGAGCTGGGCGCGGCCACCGGCATCGCCGAGCGCACGGTGGCGCGCCGCATCAAGCGGCTGATGGATGCCGACGCCCTGCGCGTCATCGCCGAGGCCGATCCGCTGGCCACGGGCCGCGGCGTGGTGCTGCACGCCTGGGTGCGCTGCCGCTCGGGCCGCGTGGCCGAAGCGGCCGAGGCCCTGGCGCGGCTCGGCATCACCCAGCTGGTCGTGACGCTGGCCGGCACGGCCGATCTGATGGCGGAGCTGACGCTGGCGGATGCCGCCGACATGCCCGACGTGGTGACGCGCGTGCTGCCGTCCATCGACGGCGTCGAGCAGGTCGAAGCGCGCTTGGTGCTGCGGCCGTTCCGCCGCGCCGGCCAGTGGCGCATCCAGGCCGACGGCGCGGCGCCCGAGGCGCCGGATCCGGCCAGCCAGGCCCCGCTGGCGCTGACCGAGCCCGAGCAGCGCATCGTGGCCCATCTGATGCGCGACGGCCGCGCCAGCCTGGCCGAGTTGTCGGCCCACGCCGAGGTCAGCGAGCCGACCGCCCAGCGCCTGTTGCAGCACCTGGTCGAGCGGCGCGCGCTCAGCTTCCGCGTGGAGGTCGAACCGGCCCTGGTGGGCTTTCCGGTCGAGGCGGTGATCTCGGTGCAGGTGCGTCCGCAGGTCGTCGACGCCCTGGCCGCGCACCTGGCGCTGGATCCGAACACGCGTTGCCTGTTCGGCACCAGCGGCGCCTCGCAGTTGTTCTGGCATGTGCTGTGCCGCGATAGCCTGCACCTGTGGGACGTGGTCACGCGCAGGCTGGGCGAGCTCGATGGCGTGCTGGCCAGCGAGGTGGGCGTGGTGATGCGCGCCTACAAGCGCTGCGGCATCGTGCGCGAAGGCGCGCGGCTGGGCGCCGACGCCGCCTGAGCCTGCCGCGGCAGGAAACCCGACGCGCGTGGCGCGCCGGGCTGTCGCGCCTCAGGCGCCGAGATAGGCGCGCGCCAGCGTCCCATCCGCGGCGATCTCGCGCGCCGTGCCGTGCGCCGCCACGCGGCCGGATTCCAGCACGTAGGCGCGGTCCGCCAGCGACAGGGCCAGCGCCGCCATCTGGTCCACCAGCAGTATCGTCATCGATTCGGCCCGCAACCTGTCCAGCGCTTCGAACAATTCGTCGATGATCTTGGGCGCCAGGCCCAATGACGGTTCGTCCAGCAGCAGGATCACCGGCTTGGACATCAGCCCACGCGCGATCGCCAGCATCTGCTGCTCGCCGCCGGACAGCAGGCCGGCGCGCTGGTGCTGCCGCTCGCGCAGGCGGGGAAAGCGCGTCAGCATCTCCTGCACCCGGGCTTCGCGATCCGCCGGATGCAGGAAGGCGCCCAGCCGGATGTTGTCGAGCACGCTCAGGTCGGGGAACACCTGCCGCCCCTCGGGCACCAGGACCAGCCCTCGCGCCACGATGCGGTCCGCGCTCAACCCCTGCAATTCCTGTCCTTGCAGGTGCATGCCGCCCTGAGCGGGTCGATGCAGTCCGGCCAGGGTGCGCATCAGCGTCGACTTGCCGGCGCCGTTGGCGCCCAGCAGCGCCACCATTTCGCCCTCGCGGACCTGCAGGTCGATGCCATGCAGCACCGGGTTGGCGCCGTAGCCCGTGGTCAGGCTGCCCACGCCCAGCACTTCCGGCGCGACGCGGGAAGCGGCCGGACGCGCGCGCGCCGCGGGGGCGTGTCGCGCCGCGTCGTCGCCCAGATAGGCCTGCCGCACGGCCGCGGACTGCTGGATCTCGCCGGTGGATCCCTGCGCCAATTCGCGCCCCGCGTCGATGGCGACAACGTGGTCGGACACGCCCATCACCAAGGCCATGTCGTGCTCGACCAGCAGCACCCCGGCACCGGCGTCGGCAATGCGCCGCAGCAGGGCCGCCAGCCGGGTCTTGTCCTCGCGTGACAGACCCGCCGCAGGCTCGTCCATCAACAGGATGTCGGCGTCGGTGGCCAGCGCGCGGGCGATCTCCACCAGCCTGCGGTCCACGTGCGCCAGGTCGGCGGCCGGCGCATCGAGCGCGCCCTGATAGCCGCAGAAGGCCAACAGGGCGCGGGCGCGCTCGCGTGCATCGGACGACAGATAGCGGCGCGCGGCCAGCAGGCCCCCCAGCCGGCCGCGCAACAGGCCCAGCGCCACGTTATCCTCGACGCTCAGGGTGTCGAACAGTTGCGAGGTCTGGTAGGTGCGCGCGATGCCTTCGCGGGCCACGCGGTAGGCGGGCAGGCCGGCCAGCGGGGTCGCGCCCAGCGCGACGCTGCCGCGGGTCGGCTGGTAATAGCCGCTGAGCATGTTGATGACGGTGGACTTGCCGGCGCCGTTGGGACCGATCAAGGCGGTGACGGCGGCGGGCGCGACCTGGAACGATACGCCTTGCACCGCGCGTACGCCGCCGAACGTCATGGCCAGCGCGTCGGCGCGCAGGACGCGCCGCGCCTGGCCAGTGGCCGCCAGTCCGCCCTGGCGCGGCGTCAGCCGGGGCTGCGCGCCGCGTCGCCGCCAGCGGGCCAGGAGACCCGCCGCACCGTCGGGCGCGGCCCACAGTACCACCAGCAGGAAGGCGCCGAAGAACAACAGGCGATATTCCTCCAGGCTCGACAGCAGTTCGGGCAGCAGTCCGACCACCACCGCGCCCAGCAACGGGCCCGCCAGCGAGCCGGCGCCGCCGATGGTGACGGCCAGCACGAACAGGATCGATTGCATGAAGTTGAAGTTGTGCGGCGTGATCATGCCGGCCTGCGGCGCATACAGGCCGCCCGCCAGGCCCACCACCGCCGCCGAGACCATGAAGGCCACGGCCTTCACCAGCAAGGGGTTGATGCCGATGGATTCGCTGGCCGTTTCGCTGTCCTTGACCGCGCGCATCGCCGCGCCCCAGCTGCCGCGCGCAAGCAGGGCATAGCCGGCCAGCGCGGCGAACACGGCCACGATCGCGAGCATCGCCACGCCGCGGTCGCCGCCCAGCCCGCCGAGCGCGGGTTGGGCAATGCCCATCAACCCGTTCTGGCCGCCGGTGAGCTCGCCACCCTCGACCAGGGCATGTTCCACGATGAAGCCGAAGGCGATCGTGATCATCGCCAGGTAGGGCCCCTGGACCCGCAGCGCCGGCAGCGCCAGCAGCAGCCCGAATGCGCCCGCCACCAGCGCGGCCGCGGGCCACGCCAGCCAGAAACTCCAGCCCGCCTGGCCGGTCAGGATCGCCACCGTATAGGCGCCGATGGCGTAGAACGCGGCATGGCCGAAGGACATCTGGCCGGTCAGGCCCAGCAGCACGTTCAGGCCGATGCCGGCCAGCGCCAGCAGGGCCACGTTGCCGATTACGAAAACATAGTAGCCATTGACATAGGCCGCCAACGCCAGGCTGGCGATGGCCAGCAGGACATAGACAGCCAGCATCGGCCGCAACAGCGCAGATTGCCTGGCCATCAGACTTTCCTCACGGCCGCGCGGCCGAACAATCCGTTGGGCCGCATGGCCAGGATGGCGATGACCAGCGCGAAGCTGATGATCTGGGTGTAGCCGGAACCCAGCGCGACGGTGATCAGCCCTTCGGCCACGCCAAACAGCAGGCCGGCGAGCATGACGCCCCAGGCGCTGGTAATGCCGCCGAGGATGGCGACCACGAA
Organism: Achromobacter sp. 2789STDY5608621; assembly: GCF_001299375.1. NCBI lineage: Bacteria > Pseudomonadati > Pseudomonadota > Betaproteobacteria > Burkholderiales > Alcaligenaceae > Achromobacter > Achromobacter sp. 2789STDY5608621. The sequence goes on from NZ_CYTU01000008.1 coordinate 15,519, forward strand.
AGCCTTCAGGCCGAACAGCGTCCCCATGTCGGCCTGGACGTTGAACAGCGGCGCGACCAGCGCGCCGGCCACGCCCGCGAACAGGGTCGAGACGGCAAAGGCCGCCATGATGGCGCGCCGCACCGGAATGCCCATCAGCCGCGCGGCGTTCGGGTTCTGCACCACGGCCAGCAGCGCCACGCCCCAGCGTGTGCGGCGCGACAGCGCATGCAGGGCGGCGGCCAATGCCAGTCCCACCAGGGGAATCAGCAATTGCAGCGGATAGACCCCCAGGCCCAGTCCGCCGATTTCCAGCGGCGCTTGCGCCAGCGGGGATGGCAAGCTGCGGGGCTCCTTGCCGAAGGTGAACATCACCAGGTTGTCCAGCACGATGCCAAGGGCCACAGTCGACATCAGCCAGGCGTTCGAGCCGCGGCTGGCGAATGGCCGCACCGCCAGCCGCTCGACCACCAGGCCATACAACGCGCACAAGGCCAGCGCGAGCGGCAGGGCGGCCAGCAGCGGCCAGCCCAGCGTCTGCGCGAAGGTATAGGTCAGCACCGCGCCCAGCATCATGGAGCTGCCCTGGGCGAAATTGACCGTGCCGGACACGGCGTAGGTCAGGTAGAAGCCCAGGGCCATCAGCCCATACATGCTACCCAGCCCCAGGCCGCTGACGATGGCGGACATCCACAGCATGCGTGTCTCCCCGGCGCTTATTGCGCGCCCTTGACGGGCAGGATGCGGTTGTCGACGAAGTGCGTCCACACGTAGTCGTCTTCGCGCAAGGCGTCGTGCGAGGCCGGCGTGAAAGGCTGCTCGTAGGTCTTGATCAGGCCGTCGTACTTGCCGATCTTGTAGAAGCCCTGGCGCACGGCATCGCCGTCGGTGGAGCCGGCCTGCGTGATCGCCAGCGCCGCCAGTTGCATGCCGTCATAGGCATTGGCGACGCCCACGGCCGGGGTGATGTCCTGCGGGCCCTTGATGTCCGAATATTTGGCCTTGAGCGCCTGCATCACTTTCTCGCCCACCGGCCCCTGCTTGCCGAAGAAACTGTAGGTCTGCACGAAGTGCACGTTCTTGGCGTTGGGGCCGGCCAGTTCGGTGAAGCGGCCGCCGGCCGGGCCCCAGTGCGACACCACCGGCACCTTCCAGCCCATGCGGTCCAGCGACTTCACCACCTGCGCCGACGGCCCGACGTTGCCCACCAGGAACAGCGTATCGGCGCCCGCCGCCTTCAGGCGGCTCAGCTGCGGCGTGATGTCGAGGTCGGCAGGCTGGAATTTCTCGACGCCCGCCGGCGTGATCTTGGCGGCGGCCAGCGCGGCATCCAATCCCTTTTCGTTCGATTCGCCCCAGGGATTGTTCACCAGGATCATGCCCGGCTTGGCGCTCTGGAAGGTCTTGCGGGCGTACTGCACCATGGCGCTGTCGACGATCTCGTCCATGGCCGAGACGCGGAACACGAAGTTGGGGTTGCCCTTGTTGTGCGTGATCGCGGTGCCGGCGGCCCAGGGCCCCATGAAGGGCACTTTTTCCTGGTTGACGATGGGCACGATGGCCATCGACACCGGCGTGTCCAGGCCGCCGAACAGCACGGCGACCTTTTCCTTGTAGATCAGCTCACGCGCCGCGGCCATGCCCTTGGCAGGGTTGCCTTCGTCGTCGCGCCGCACCAGCACGACCTGGCGTCCGTCCAGCAGGCCGCCCCTGGCGTTGATCTCGTCGATGGCGATGGTCATGCCGCGCGTCAAGGCCTCGCCGGCGCGCGCCGATTCCCCCGACAGGGCGGTGATCAGGCCGATCTTGATCGGATCGGCGGCCAGCGCGGGTTGCGCGGCCAGGCCCGCCGCGAACAGGGCGGCGGTGGCGCGGAGCATGAAGGAACGGCGGGTGGGACGCATCGGGGCACTCCTGGAAAAGTGGAATGGATCTTGCATGGGAGAGGTGCTGCTGCCGTTCCCGATGCAAGATCCATGCCACCCGACCCACGGGGGTATGCGCCAGGGGGAAGCCGGTGGTTTGTCGACGTTGGATCCTGTTTTTGTTTTCAAAAATCCAGGGTTTTGTTCACAATCATGCATCAGGATTTGCACCAAAATGAATCCATCCCTGCTTCAAGGCACTAATGCGGGGCTTGCCGCGCCCTGGACGCCCGCGCCGCTGGCCGGCCACGACCGCTTCGCCTACCAGCCCATCACGGAGCGCGCGGACTACGCCTGGCCGAACGGCGCGCGGCTGGCCGTCTACCTGGGGTTCAACATCGAGCATTTCGCTTTTGGCGAGGGGCTGGGCGCCGAGCTGGGCCCGGCCTCGCCGCACCCGGACGTGCTCAATTACGCCTGGCGCGAGTACGGCAACCGGGTAGGCGCGTGGCGCTGCCTGGAACTGTTCGACGCGTTGGGGCTGCCCGCGGGGGCGCTGATCAACACCGCGCTGTATGACCATTGCCCCGAGCTGGTGGACGCCTGCCTGGCGCGTGGCGATGAGCTGATCGGCCACGGCTACAGCAACGCGCATCGCCAGGGAGGGCTGGGCGAAGCCGAGGAAAGGGCGCTGCTGGAACATTGCCGCGACCGCATCGGCCGCCACGCCGGCAGTGCCCCGGCCGGCTGGCTGTCGCCCTGGATTTCGGAGAGCCGCGCCACGCCCGACCTGCTGGCCGAGGCCGGCTATCGCTACACCTTGAACTGGTGCCACGACGACCAGCCCACGCGCATGCGCACGCGCGCCGGCGACCTGTGGGCGATTCCCTACCCGCAGGAGCTGAACGACATTCCCATGATCATGGGCCGCAAGATGGACGCACGCGACTTTGCCGATATGATTCTCGACCAGTTCGAGGAAATGCGGCTCCAGGCGCAGCGCCAGCCTCTGGTGATGGGCATCGCGCTGCATCCTTACATCGTCGGGCAGCCCTATCGCCTGCGGCACCTGCGCCGGGCGCTGGCCCCGCTGGCGGCCGCGCGCGACCGGGGCGAGATCTGGTTTGCCACGCCCGGCCAGATCTGCCGGCACGTCGATGGCCTGTCGCCGGCGCCCGGACTGCCTTCCCGTTGATCGACCCCTTGCCTTCGTTGCCACCGAGTCCGCCATGCCTACCCGCGATCCCGCCAAATCCCGTCCCAAGGCGACGCCTGCGCGCCGCGCCGCCGCCGTGTCCGAACACCTGGAGGACGCGGCCCCCGATGCCGACATGGAGCGCCGCATCTGCGAGGCGGTCTATGAAAGCGTCATGAGCCAGCGGCTGACGCCCGGCACCAAGCTGCCCGAGGCGGCGCTGTGTGACATCTTCGGCGTGTCGCGCTCCGTCGCGCGCAAGGCGCTGCAGCGCCTGGCGCACGAGCACGTGGTCGACCTGCACCACAATCGCGGCGCGGTGGTGGCCGAGCCCACGGCCGAGGACACGCGCCAGATCTTCGAGGCGCGGCGCGCGCTGGAAGCGGCCCTCGTGCCGCTGGCGGCCGCGCGCGCCACCAAGGCCGACTACGCCTCGCTGCGCAAGCAGTTGCGCGATGAGCATGCCTTGCTGCACCGCGCCGGCCAGCCCGCCTGGGCGCGGCAGGCCAGCGCCTTTCATGTGCGCCTGGGCGAGTTGTCCGGCAACGGGATCCTGCACGGCTATCTGGCCGAACTGGTGTCGCGCTGCTCGCTGATCGTGGCTTTGTATGAACCGCCCGGCAACGCGGCCTGCGAGCATGGCGAACACGTGCAGATCGTCGATCTGATGGAACGGGGGCAGGTGGCCGAGGCGGTCAAGATCAACGACAACCATCTCGCGGACCTGGAGCGGCGCATCAGCCTGGAGCGCCCGCAGCCCGCACAAACCCTGGCCCAGATGCTGGGAATGGCCTGACATGGACATCGACTTCGATTCAATCACCGAATACCAGCGCTACAAGCTGATGGCCAGCCTGATCGTGCCGCGGCCGATCGCGCTGATCACCACCCTGTCCGAGACCGGCGTGGTCAACGCCGCGCCCTTCAGCATGTTCAACATGCTGGGCGAGGATCCGCCCATCGTCATGGTCAGCATCAACCGGCTCGAGGATGGCAACCTGAAGGACACCGCGCGCAACATCGCCCGCGACCGCGAGTTCGTGGTGCACCTGACCGACGAGGCCATGGCCGAGAAAATGCACCGCTGCGGCGACCGCCTGCCGGCGGATGTCAGCGAGCTGGCGCATGCCGGCCTGGACGCCGCGCCCAGCCAGCGGGTGGCGCCGCCGCGCATCGCGCAGGCGCCGGTGGCGTTCGAATGCACCTTGTTCGAGACCCTGGAAACCGCCAGCCGCCAGATCTTCATCGGCCAGGTGCGCTGGCTGCATGCGCGCGACGGCCTGATCGACACGGACACCTGGCGCGTGCGGCTGCAGGAGTATTTTCCGGTGGGCCGCTTTGGCGCCAGCTTCTACGTCACCACGCGCGATCGCTACGCCATCGGCGACATGCCGGCCAGCACCGCCATCGACGAGATCTGAGCGCGTGCAGTGCGCGTCACCACACCGCGGCCTGCGAGCCTGGCGCGCGCAGGTGGCGGGCGAAGCGCTGCGCCAGGAAATCGACGAAGGCCAGCGTCTTGGCCGGCAGGTTCAGGCGCTCCGGGTACAGCACGTGGATGTCGGCCGGCGGCGTCGACCATTCCGTCAGGATCTGCCGCAGGCGGCCGGCCCGCAGGTGGTCGGCGGTCTCCCATTCCGACCGCATGACGATGCCGTGGCCGTCCAGGGCCCATTCCAGCGCGCTCTGGCCGTCGTTGGAACTGACCGGGCCGCGCACCTTCACGGTCTCGGCGCGCTGGCCGGATTCGAGCCGCCAGGTGCCATAGGCGACATCGTTCTCGCGCACCACGATGCAGCGGTGGCGCTGCAGCTCGCCCGGCGCGCGCGGCTCGCCGAAGCTCTCCAGGTAGCGCGGCGAGGCACACAGCAGGCGCCGGTTGGAGGCGATCTTGCGGGCCGTCAGGCGCGCGTCGGGCAGGTCGCCGAAACGCACCGCCACGTCGAAACCTTCCTCGATCAGGTTCAGGGGCCGGTCGGTCAGGCGCAACTGCACCTCGACTTCCGGATACTGACGGGCGAAATCCGAGACGGCCGGGGCCACGTAGGCGCGGCCGAAACCGAAGGTGGCGTTCAGGCGCAGCAGCCCCTGCGGCTGCGCCCGGCTGCTGGAGACCGAGCGCTCCAGCGCCTGCAGGTCCGCCAGGATGCGGCCGCCTTCCGCCAGATACAGCTCGCCTTCCTGCGTGACGCTGACGCGGCGCGTGCTGCGATTGAGCAGGCGCACGCCCAGGCGCTGTTCCAGCTTGGCCAGCCGCGTGCTGACCGCCGGCGGCGTCAGCCCCAGCTCGCGCGCGGCCGCGGACAGGTTGCCGTGCTTGACCAGCAGCGAGAAGAAGGCCAGGTCGGAGAGCGCATCCATGGCGTTATTTATAAATCAGATTTAATAAAGATTTAGGTATTTAGCTAATTATAAGAATGAAGTGGGCTTATACACTGGGTTGACCGACATCTAGAGCCGCCCGACGCGGCCGTCCACGAGGAGACCCGACCCATGAAGATTCCCCACCTGTTGCGCAGCCTGGGCGTGCTTGCCGCCGCTTCCTGTTGGATGGCGCCGGCCGCCGCGGCCGACGCCTTTCCCCAGCGGCCCGTCACCCTGATGGTGCCGTTCGCGCCCGGCGGCAGCGTCGACATCGCCGCCCGCCTGATCTCCGACGCCTGGGGCAAGGCCCTGGGCCAGAGCGTGATCGTCGAGAACCGCGCCGGCGCCTCCGGCAACATCGGCATGGCCGCGGTGGCCCGCGCCGAGCCGAACGGCTACACGCTGGCCATCAACACCATGTCGCTGGCGATCAATCCGGCTTTGTTCCGCACCATGCCGTTCGACACCGTGCGCGACCTGCGCTCGGTCGGCACCGTCGGCACGTCGCAGCACGTGCTGACCGTGGCGCCGTCGCTGCCGGTGAACAACGTCAAGGAACTGCTCGACTACATCCGCGCGCGCCCCGCCAATGAGCTGAGCTTCGGCTCGGCCGGCACCGGCAGCACCTTCCACATGGCCGCCGAGCTGTTCAAGTCGGTGTCCGGCACGCAGATGCTGCACGTGCCCTACAAGGGCGGCGGCCCGGCCATGGTGGACACCATCAGCGGCCAGGTGCAGATGAGCTTTCCGGTGTTGTCGGCGGCCAAGCCGCAGGTCGATGGCAAGAAGCTCAAGGCGTTGGGCGTGACCGGCACCGCGCGGTCGCCGCTGCTGCCGGACGTGCCCACCATCGCCGAGTCCGGCCTGCCCGGCTACGCCTTCACCACCTGGTTCGTGATCAGCGCGCCCGCCGGCACGCCGCAGGCGGTGGTGGACACGCTCAACGCCAGGCTGGCGCAGGCGCTGCAATCGCCCGAGCTGTCCGAACGCATGCGCCGCGAGGGCTTCGATCCGCTGGTTTCCACGCCCGCCGAGACCGATGCCATGGTCAAGGGCGAGATGACGCGCTGGGCCGGCATCGTCAAGGACGCCGGCATCGAGGCCAACTGAGCGGCGCCGCAGGTTTCATCGCGTCCCCGCGCGGGCGCGTCTTTTTGCAAGGAAGCACCGACATGCCCGGCATGACGCTATACGACAAACTGGTGGCCAGCCATGAGGTGGCCCGCATCGACGACGAGCACATCCTGCTGTACGTCGATCTGCACATCATGAACGAGTACACCAGTCCGCAGGCCTTCAGCGGCCTGGCCGCCCGCGGCCGCGACGTCCTGCGGCCCGGGCAGCAGATGGCGGTGGTGGACCACATCATCCCCACCCACCCTGTGCCGGCCGCGTTGCGCGTGATTCCGGACGACGCCTCGTCGCGCCAGGCCCGCAACCTCAAGCGCAATTGCGACGAACAGCGCATCGCGCTGTTCGACACCACCGACCCGCTGCAGGGCATCGAGCACGTGATCGCGCCCGAGCACGGCATGATCCTGCCGGGCATGGTGGTGCTGTGCGGCGACAGCCACACCACCACCTACGGCGCGCTGGGGGCGCTGGGCTTCGGCATCGGCACCTCGGAAGTCGAGCACATCCTGGCGACGCAGACGCTGGTCTACCGGGTCGCGCGCAACATGCGCATCCGCGTCGATGGCCGCCTGGGCGTGGGCGTCTCGGCCAAGGATCTGGTGATCTACGTGGTGCACCGCATCGGCGCGCAGGGCGCGCGCGGCCACGCCGTGGAGTTCTGCGGCAGCGCCATCGACGGCCTCTCGGCGGAGGCGCGCATGACCCTGTGCAACATGACCGTGGAGGCCGGCGCGCGCGCCGCGCTGATCGCGCCGGACGCCACCACCGACGCCTATGTCGCGGCCCGCGCGCGGCACCTGGATGCCGCCGAGCTGGCGCAGGCGCGGGCCTACTGGGCCACGCTGCGCACGGATGCCGACGCCGTGTTCGACGCCGAGCATGTCTTCGACGCGGCGCGGATCGCGCCCTTCGTGACCTGGGGCACCAGCCCCGACCAGGCCATGCCGATCACCGGCACGGTCCCCGATCCCCAGGCCGAGCCGGACGCGCTGGCGCGCCTGGCGCTGGAAAAGGCCGTGGACTACATCGGCCTGCGACCCGGCGCGCCGATCGCCGGCGTGCCGATCGAGCGGGTCTTCATCGGCTCGTGCACAAACGGCCGCATCGAGGACCTGCGCGTGGTGGCCGATATCGTGCGCGGCCGCAGGGTGGCGGATGGCGTGCGCGCCATGGTGGTGCCGGGCTCGGGCGCGGTGCGCGCCCAGGCCGAGGCCGAGGGCATCGCCGCCACGCTGGTCGACGCCGGCTTCGAATGGCGCCAGCCGGGCTGTTCGATGTGCCTGGCCATGAACGACGATGTGCTGCGGCCGGGCGAGCGCTGCGCATCCACCACCAACCGCAACTTCGAGGGCCGCCAGGGCCGCGCCGGACGCACCCATCTGATGAGTCCGGCCATGGCCGCCGCCGCCGCGCTGGCCGGCCGCATCGTCGACGTGCGCGACCTGGAGAACCTGCAATGAACCAGATCATCAGCGGCGTCGCCGCGCCCCTGCCGTACTCCAATCTGGACACCGACCAGATCATGCCCAAGCAGTTCCTGCGCATCATCGACAAGGCCGGGCTGGACCGCGGCCTGCTCTATGACCTGCGCTTCGACGCCGACGGCGCGCCGCGGCCGGACTGCGTGCTGAACCAGCCCGCCTACGCCGGCGCCTCCGTGCTGGTGGCGGGGCCCAATTTCGGCTGCGGCTCCAGCCGCGAACACGCGGTCTGGGGCCTGATGCAGTACGGTATCCGCGCGGTCGTGGCGGCCAGCTTCGGCGAGATTTTCTATTTCAACGCCCTCAACAACGGCCTGCTGCTGGTGAGCCTGCCGCCGGCCGAGGTCGATGCGTTGCTGGCGCGGGTGTCCGATCCCGCCGGCAACCGCGTCGAGATCGACGCGCTGGCGGGCACGGTGCGGGCCGCGGACGGCTGGATCGGGCATTTCGACCTGCCGGCGCGGCACCGCCGCATGTTCTCGCAGGGGCAGGACATGGTGGGCGCCTCGTTACAGCAGTTGCCGGATGTGGAACACTTCGAGGCTGGCCACTGGGCCCGGCATCCCTGGATGAAAGACGTGGCGCGCCGCGTGCGCGACCGGCTCGGCCAATGAACGCCACAGACTGAGAGGCACAGACCGCAATGACCGCTTTCTTCGATCTTCCCGTGCGCCGCCACGAGGTCAATGGCATCCACATCGCCGCCCGCATCGACGGCCAGGGACCACCGCTGCTGCTGCTGCATGGCCATCCGCAGACCCACGCCATCTGGCACCGGGTGTGGCCCGAACTGACGCGCCGCCACACCTGTGTCGCGGCCGACCTGCGCGGCTACGGCGACAGCGACAAGCCCGCCGCGTCGCCCGACCACGCGGCCCATTCCAAGCGCGCCATGGCCGCCGACATGGTGGCGCTGATGCGCGCCCTGGGGCATGAACGCTTCGACGTGCTGGCCCACGACCGCGGCGCCCGCGTCGCGCACCGCCTGGCGCTGGACCATGCCGACGCCGTCGGACGCATGATGCTGCTGGATATCGCGCCGACGCTGGACATGTACGAGAACACCACCCGCGCCTTCGCCCAGGCCTATTACCACTGGTTCTGGCTGATCCAGCCGGCGCCCATGCCCGAGACCATGATCGAGCGCGACCCGGTGTTCTACCTGCGGTCGGTCATGGGCGGCCGCCCCGGCGGCCTGGCGCATTTTTCCGACGAAGCGATGGCCGAGTACGAGCGCACCGCGCGCCTGCCTGGCTGGGCCACCGGCATCTGCGAGGACTACCGCGCCTCGGCCACGCTCGACCTGGAGCACGACCGCCAGGGACGCGCGGCGGGCGAGCGCCTGCGCCTGCCGTTGCGCGTCCTGTGGGGCGAACGCGGCGCGGTGGGGCGCAATTTCGACGTGCTGGGCCTGTGGCGCGCGGTGGCGGACGACGTCTCCGGCGGATCGCTGCCTGGCGCCCACTACCTGGCCGAGGAGACGCCAGACGCCTTGTTGCGCGAGGTGTCCGATTTTTTTGGCTGGGACCGCGGCTAGCCGGCTGTCAATCAAGCCACGGCAGGGGGTAGGGACATCCAAAAAGGGACGCAACCCTGGTGGTAACCTTCGGCCATGAATGCTTCCTTTGCCGATCTGACCGAATTGCCTGAGCCCGAGGACGCGCAACGCGCGTTCCGGACCTCGGATTCCCCCTGCGTTGCCGTTTGTTCCACGCTGTTCGACGACATCTGCAGGGGCTGCGGCCGCACCGCCATGGAAGTGGCCAACTGGGTCTTCATGACCGAAGAGGAAAAGCGCGAGGTCTGGGTCCGCATCAAGGCCCAGGGGTATCCGCGCCGCAACAACTAGCGGCGGCGGGCGGCCGCGGGGGGCGCGGTCTTGAGCATGTCACATGCCGCGGGCTAAATCGCGCTATTGCCCACTTCCGGCCCCATCATGCGCATCGTCCTGGTTACGGATGCCTGGCATCCGCAAGTCAACGGCGTCGTCCGCACCTGGACGACCATGCAGCAGATCCTCACCGAATGGGGCCACGAACTGATCGTGGTGAATCCCCAGGGCAGCCGCACCGTGCCGGCCCCGTCCGAGCCGGACCTGCGCCTGTGCCTGCAGCCCGGGCGGCAACTGCGCCGCATCCTCGGCGACATCGTCCCCGACGCCCTGCACATCGCCACCGAAGGCCCGCTGGGCCTGGCGGCGCGGCGCATGGCGCTGTCGCGCGGCTGGCGCTTCACCACTTCGTTCCACACCATGTTCCCCGACTACCTGCAGGCGCGCATGGGCATTCCCGCCGCGCTGCCGTGGCGCTTCCTGCGCTGGTTCCACCGGCCGTCGCAATGCGTGCTGGTGCCGACGCCGACGGTGCGCGACATCCTGGTGCGGCGCGAGTTCGCCAACCTGCGCGTCTGGTCGCGCGGGGTCGATCCGCGCAAGTTCCAGCCGACCCCCGGCCAGGCGTTCCAGGACCTGCCGCGGCCGGTCTTCCTGTCGGTCGGCCGCGTGGCGCGCGAGAAGAATCTGGACGCGTTCCTGTCGCTGGACCTGCCCGGCAGCAAGGTGGTGGTCGGCGCCGGTCCCGACGAGGCGCGGCTGAAGAAGCGCTTTCCCGAGGCCGTGTTCCTCGGCATGCAGAACGATGACGCCTTGCCGGCCTTTTACAGCGCGGCCGATGTGTTCGTCTTTCCCAGCCTGACGGATACTTTTGGTCTGGTAATGCTGGAGGCCATGGCCTGCGGCACGCCGGTGGCCGCGTTCCGCAGCGAGGCGCCGCTGGCGGTGGTGGCGCAAGGTGTCACCGGTTTCCTCGACGAGGACCTGGCGCATGCCTGTCGCGCCGCGCTGACGCTGGACCGGCACGCGGTGCGCGAGCATGCGCTGACGCGCAGCTGGGATTCGGTGGCCTCGGACCTGCTGGCGTCGCTGGTGCCGCTGACGCCGGGCGCGGAACTGGCCAAACCGCTGATCCAGGCGGGCTGAGCCGCGTTCAGGGACGGGGCGGCCTGCCGTCGCTCCCGCCCGCCGGGCATTCCCCCAGGCAGGCCAAACCGGTACAATGCTCGGCAATCCTGAGGAGCGCTGCGACGACCCTGCGGTTCCCGTCATGGACCATGCCCTGGCCCATGACCCGCGGAACCCGGTTCGCCAGGCTCAGGAATCCTTGTTCAAACGTCGCGCCATGCGCGGCGTTACAGCAACGGCGCTCACCTTTGTCGCGTATGGCGGAAAAGGCGAGCACTCGATTGTCGTGGTGGTTTCGCGTTGTCCGGCCGTATCGTGCGCCGTTCGTTTTTCACGTGGAGCCTACAACACCATGAACGCTGTAACCGATAAATCCTTCTCCGACTACCTCGTCGCCGACATGTCGCTGGCCGGCTGGGGCCGCCGCGAGCTGGCCATCGCCGAAACCGAAATGCCCGGCCTGATGGCCATCCGCGAAGAGTTCGCCGCCAAGCAGCCGCTCAAGGGCGCCCGCATCGCCGGCAGCCTGCACATGACCATCCAGACCGGCGTCCTGATCGAGACGCTGGTGGCCCTGGGCGCCGAAGTGCGCTGGGCCTCGTGCAACATCTTCTCCACCCAGGACCACGCCGCCGCCGCCATCGCCGCGTCGGGCACGCCGGTCTTCGCCGTCAAGGGCGAAACGCTGGAAGAGTACTGGCAGTACACCCACAAGATCTTCGAATGGCCCAATGGCCAGAACGCCAACATGATCCTCGACGATGGCGGCGACGCCACGTTGATGCTGCACCTGGGCACCAAGGCCGAGAAGGACATCTCGGTGCTTGCCAACCCCGGCAGCGAAGAAGAGCGCGTGCTGTACGCCGCCATCAAGAAAACGCTGGAGCGTGATCCGAAGTGGTACTCGACCCGCCTCGCCCTGATCAAAGGCGTGACCGAGGAAACCACCACCGGCGTGCACCGTCTGTACCAGATGTCGCAGAAGGGCGAGCTGGCCTTCGCCGCCATCAACGTCAACGACTCGGTCACCAAGTCCAAGTTCGACAACCTGTACGGCTGCCGCGAATCGCTGGTCGACGGCATCAAGCGCGCCACTGACGTGATGGTCGCCGGCAAGATCGCCGTGGTCGCCGGCTACGGCGACGTGGGCAAGGGTTGCGCCCAGGCGCTGGTCGCCCTGCGCGCCCAGGTGTGGGTCACCGAAATCGACCCGATCTGCGCCCTGCAGGCCGCCATGGAAGGCTTCAAGGTCGTGACCATGGAAGAAGCCGCCGCCCACGGCGACATCTTCGTCACCGCCACCGGCAACTTCCACGTCATCACGCGTGACCACATGAACGCCATGAAGGACCAGGCGATCGTCTGCAACATCGGCCACTTCGACAACGAAATCGACGTCGCCGGCCTGGCCGACTGCAAGTGGGAAGAGATCAAGCCGCAAGTCGACCACGTCATCTTCCCGGACGGCAAGCGCATCATCCTGCTGGCCCAGGGCCGCCTGGTGAACCTGGGTTGCGCCACCGGCCACCCGTCGTTCGTGATGTCGTCGTCGTTCGCCAACCAGACCATCGCCCAGATCGAACTGTTCACGCGCAACGAAGCCTACAAGTCGGGCGAAGTCTACGTGCTGCCCAAGCACCTGGACGAGAAGGTCGCGCGCCTGCACCTGAAGAAGCTGGGCGTGAACCTGACCACGCTGCGCAAGGATCAGGCCGACTACATCAGCGTGCCGGTCGAAGGTCCTTACAAGCCGAATCACTACCGCTACTGATGCTTGTAGCAAAATAGGGAAGTACCGCGCCATGTCGGCGCGGGCTTTCCGGTCCGCGGGGGTTCCCCGTTTCGCCTGGCGATGACGGGGCCGCGGAGCGTCAATACTGGAGGTCGAACATGGCATTGATACTCGTCTGGATCCTGAACGCGGTGGCCCTGCTGGTGGTGGCCTACCTGCTGCCCGGCATCACCGTGGCCAGCTTCGGGTCGGCGCTCATCGCCGCGCTGGTGCTGGGTCTGGTCAACATGCTGGTCAAGCCGGTGCTGGTGTTGCTGACGTTGCCCATCACGATCGTCACGCTGGGTCTCTTCCTCATCGTCATCAACGCCTTGTTGTTCTGGTTCGTCGGCTCCGTGCTGAAGGGCTTCCAGGTCAACGGGTTCTGGTGGGCCGTGGGCGGTGCGATCCTGTACAGCATCATTTCGGGCCTGCTGACCAAACTGATCCCCTGAATTCCCACCCCCGAGCGCTACGCGCTCCCCCTCAAGGGGGCGTGCCAGCGGACCGGCAAAGCCGGCTCCGCGGCACCCCGAGGGGGCGCGCCTGTTTCATGCGATGCGCGTAGCGCTATGGATAACTGATCCGATATGTCCGACTCGACTTCCCCAGCATTCAGCCTGGAATTCTTCCCGCCGCGCGATCTCGCCGGCCAGGAACGGCTGGTCCGCGCGGCCAAGCAGATGCTGGCGATCCAGCCCAAGTACGTCAGCGTGACCTTCGGCGCGGGCGGCTCCACCCGCGCCGGCACGGCCGATGCCGTGCGCACGCTGCGCAACCTGGGCTGCGATGCCGCGCCGCACCTGTCGTGCGTCGGCGCCTCGCGCCAGGACCTGCGCGAGATCCTGCAGACGTACAAGAACGAAGGCGTGCGGCGCGTGGTCGCCCTGCGCGGCGACCTGCCCTCGGGCATGGGCGGCGACGCCGGCGAGCTGCGCTACGCCAACGAACTGGTCTCCTTCATCCGCGAGGAAACGGGCGACTGGTTCCACATCGAAGTGGCGGCCTATCCCGAAATGCATCCCCAGGCGGCCAGCGTATCGGCCGACATGGATCACTTCGTGGCCAAGGTCAAAGCCGGCGCCGATGCCGCCATCACCCAGTACTTCTTCAACGCCGATGCCTACTTCGACTTCGTCGACCGGGCCCAGGCCAAGGGCGTGCGGGTGCCGATCGTGCCGGGCATCATGCCGATCACGAACCACTCCCAGCTGCTGCGCTTCTCGGAAATGTGCGGCGCCGAAGTGCCGCGCTGGATCCGCCTGCGCCTGGCGGAACTGGGCGACGACAAGGCCTCGATCCGCGCTTTCGGCGTGGACGTGATCACCGAGCTGTGCCAGAACCTGCTGGACAACGGCGCGCCGGGCCTGCATTTCTACACGCTCAACCACGCGGAAGCGCCGTTGGCGGTGTGGAAGGAACTGGGCGTGTGATGCTCACGCCGCGCACCGCGCGGCAACGGCAAGGCCGGCATGCATGCCGGCCTTTTTTTTGATGTCGTCCACGGTTGTCTTACGGGGCTGCCATCAGGCGCGTCCTGCCGCCCCGGCCCGTCGGCGAGATCGCGCCATCGCCCGTCGATGGCGCGAGCCCGGCGGGTCAGTCCGCGTACACCCCGGCCTTGCGGATGACCGGGCCCCACTTGTCCACTTCGGACTGCAGCCAGCTCTGCAGCCCCGCGGGCGTCTGCTTGGATTCAGGCACGATCTCGGCGCCCAGTTCGGCCATTTTCTGCGTGAATGCCGGGTCTTTCAGCGCCGCGCGCAAGGCCTCGTTGAACTTGGCGATCACCTCGGGCGGCGTGCCCTTGGGGCCGTATACGCCGTGCCAGACCTTGACCTCGAAGCCTTTCAGGCCGTTCTCCTGCAGGGTCGGCGCATCCGGTAAGGTCTTGATGCGGTCCAGCGTGGTGACGCCATAGAGCTTCACGCGCTGCGCCTTGATATGCGGAATGGTCTGGGTGGTCTGGTCGCACAGCACATCCACCTGGCCGCCCAGCAGCGCAGTCAGCGCGGGCGCGGTGCCGGCATACGGAATGGTCGTGAATTGCGTGCCCAGCGCCTCCTGCAGCAGCATGCCGCACAGCTGCGACACCGCGCCCAGCCCGGCGTTGGCCAGGTTGATCTTGTTGCCGTTGGCGCGCGCGTACTTGATGAATTCGACCATGTCGCCCGGCGGCAGGTCCTTGCGGCCCAACAGCGTCATGGGCACGTCCGCCACCTGGCCGACATAGGTGAAATCGGTCAACGGATTGAACGGCAGCTTGCGGTACAGCGCCGGCGCCGTCGCCATGCCATTGTGGTGGATCAGAAAGGTATAGCCGTCGGGCGCGGCGCGCGCCACGTGGGTGGCCGCCAGCGTGCCGCCCGCGCCGGGACGGTTCTCGACCACGATGCTCTGGCCCAGCGTCTTCGACATGGCGGCGCCCAGGCTGCGCGCCACCACGTCGGTGGGACCGCCCGCCGCGAACGGCACGACCAGCGAAATGGGGTGGTTGGGATAGCCGCTCTGGGCCGCGGCGGTGCCGCCGGCCAGGCAGCCCAGGGCCAGCAACGGCCCGGCCAGGCGCCGCCAGGCGCGCGGGAAAATAGGGGTCATGTCTCGTCCTTATCGGTGTTATCGCAACCCGCAAGGCAAGGCATGGCGGGCTGGCGCCAGTGTGGCGCGCCAGCCGGAAGATGAGAATTTGCGGTTTTACAAGCCGGGCTTAGGGAAGGGGAAAGCCGGGTTTGTACGGTGGGACGGGTCCTGCGCCCCTATTCCCTAGTTCGGCTGATCCTTCCCCGGATCCTCCGCCAGCACCTGCGGCGCGGGATAGACCGCCTGCGGCACGTCCACGGGTTCGGCGCGCAGGGGCTGGTGGACGCGGCTGGCGGGGACCAGCGAGGCGGGGTCCTCGGGGCTGGCCCAGAGCGGGTCGGGGATCTCGGCGAAGACCTGGCGCAGGCGTTCGCCCCAGGTGCCGCGGATCATGCGGAAATACTCGTTGTGCTCGTCGATGCTGGCGAAGTGCGTGACGCGCAGCGCGTTGGTGTCGTACACCAGCAGGTCCAGCGGCAGGCCGACCGAGATGTTCGAGCGCAGCGTCGAGTCCATCGAGATCAGCGCGCACTTGGCGGCCTCGTCCAGCGTGGTGTCCGGGCGCAGCACGCGATCCAGGATGGGCTTGCCGTACTTGGCCTCGCCGATCTGGAAGTACGGGCATTCGGAGCCGGCCTCGATGAAGTTGCCGGCCGAATACACCTGGAACAGGCGGCAGCGCTCGGCGCCGATCTGGCCGCCGAAGATCAGGCTGACGTTGAAGTCCACGCCCTGCTCGTGCAGGGCCGCGGCCTCGCGCTGGTAGACCGCGCGCACCGCGGCGCCGACTCGGCGGGTGGCCTCGAACATGTCGGGCGCGTTCCAGACGGTTTCGCCGCCTTCGTCGTGCTGGCGCGCCAGCGCGTTCAGCACGGCCTGGCTGACGGCCAGGTTGCCGGACGTCATCAGCACCATCATGCGCTCGCCCGGACGCTCGAAGACGGTCATCTTGCGGAATACGCTGATCTGGTCGACCCCGGCGTTGGTGCGGGAGTCGGACAGGAACACCAGGCCGGAATCGAGGCGGGCTGCTACGCAGTAGGTCATGATCGGAAAAATAGGAAAACCACGCCGCAATTGTATTGCGGCGCGGCCGGCCGGGGTTTTATTGCTGGGAGGCGGTCTGGACCTGCACGCTGATCTCCATGGATTCGTCGCCGCCGCCGCTGCGCACGCCGCGCACGGGCGAGGCCGAGTCGTAATCGCGTCCCACCGCCAGGCGGCAGTGGCAATCGGACGCGAATTGGCGATTGGTGACGTCCACGCTGGTCCATCCGACGCCCGGCAGCCAGACGTCGGCCCAGGCGTGGCTGGCGGCGTGTTCGGCGGTGGTGTACAGGTAGCCGCTGACGTAGCGGGCCGGCACGCCCAGGCCGCGCACGCAGGCCAGGAACAGGTGAGCATGGTCCTGGCAGACGCCATGGCCCAGCGCCAGCACCTGGCCGGCGGCGGTGGTGACGTCGGTGGTGCCCGGCTCGTAAGCCACCCGGTCGTAGATGGCGCTGGCCAGCGTCAGTACGTCCGCCGGCGCGTTCAGGCCGTCCGGCAGCACGTCGCGGGCGAAGGACAGGATGGTGTCGTCGGCCTGCGTCAGCGGCGTCTGTACGCAATAGGCGTGCACCGGCAGGCGGCTGTCCTCGCCGCCCAGCGCGCCCTGCGCGAGCGAGCCGACCAGCACCTGCCCGACCACGCGCAGTTCGATCTCGGTGTGCGGACGGTTCAGTGTCAGCGTGTGGGTGATGTTGCCGTAGGCGTCCACCTGCTGCTCCAGCGCGCCGGGCGCCTCGATGTGCCAGCGCAGCACGCGCTGGTGCTCGTCGTCGCGCGGCGTCAGCCGCAGGGTCTGGATGCTGTAGGTGACGGGCGCGGTGTAGCGGTAGTGCGTGACGTGCGTGATGATCTGTTTCATGCCTGTCTCCTTTGTCATGCCGACAGCGGCACCAGGAAGTCCTGGCTGATGCGGTTGCCCAGGTCGTTGATGCGGTCCAGGAAGTGTTCCAGGTACTGGTGCAGGCCGTTGTGCAGGATGTCCTCGACTCGGCCGAACTGCAGCTCGGCGCACAGCATGCCGGCGCGCCGCTCGGTCTCGGTCGAGCGCTGGTTCGAGACGCGCGCCAGGTCGTCGGCCACCGCGCGCATCGCCGCCAGTAGCGAACGCGGCATGTCCGGATGCAGGATCAGCAGCTCGGCCACGCGGTCGGGCGTGATCACGTCGCGATAGACCTTGCGGTAGATCTCCAGCCCGGACATCGAACTGAGCAGCGCCGACCAGCGGTAGAACTCGCTTTGCAGCGAGCCGGACGCGCCTTGCTCGCCGCGGCCTTCCTGCTGCTGTTGCGGCGTGCCGTCGCCATCGCGTTCGTGAAACTTCACATCCAGCATGCGCGCGGTGTTGTCGGCGCGCTCCAGGTGCATGCCGATGCGCAGGAAGTACAGCGCTTCGTCTTCCAGCATGGTGCCGATGGTGACGCCGCGCGCCAGGTGCGAGCGGAACTTGACCCACTCGAAGAACTCGCCCGGGTTGCGTTCCAGCAGCCCGGTGTGCAGGTGCTTGAGCAGCTCCAGCCAGGTGGTGTTGTAGGTCTCCCAGACTTCGGTGGTGAGGCTGCCGCGCACGGCGCGGGCGTTCTCGCGGGCGGCGCGCATGCAGCTGTAGATGGACGAGGGGTTCTCGGCATCGCGCACCATGTACTGCAGCACATCCTGCGGCGACACCACGGCGTGCTTGGCGTGGTACAGCCGCTGCAGCTCGGAGATGCGCAGCACGGCGTTCCACGAGCCTTCGCGCGTCTGTGCGTCCTGTGGCAGCAGCGACATCTGCAGGTTCACGTCCAGCATGCGGGCGGTGTTCTCGGCGCGCTCGGTGTAGCGGCACATCCAGAACAGGTTGTCGGCGGTTCGGCTCAGCATCGTTATTCCTCCAGAACCCAGGTGTCCTTGGTGCCGCCGCCCTGGCTGCTGTTGACCACCAGCGAGCCCTCGGTCAGCGCCACGCGGCACAGGCCGCCCGGCACGGTGCGGATGTCCTTGCCGCACAGCACATAGGGGCGCAGGTCGACGTGGCGCGGCGCCACGCCCGACTCGACGTAGGTCGGCACCGTGGACAGCGCCAGCGTGGGTTGCGCGATGTAGTTGGCGGGGTTGGCGCGCACGCGGTCCTTGAACGCCTCGACCTCGGCGCGGGTGGCCGACGGGCCGACCAGCATGCCGTAGCCGCCGGCGCCGTGCACTTCCTTGACCACCAGGTCATGCATGTTGGCCAGCACGTGCGACAGCTCGTCCGGCCGCCCGCAGCGCCATGTGGGCACGTTCGACAGGATCGGCTCCTCGCCCAGGTAGAAGCGGATCATGTCCGGCACGTAGAGGTAGGTGGACTTGTCGTCGGCAATGCCGGTGCCGATGGCGTTGGCCAGCGTCACGCGGCCGGCGCGGTACACCGACAGCAGGCCCGGCACGCCCAGCGCCGAATCGGCGCGGAACGACAGCGGATCGAGGAAGTCGTCATCCAGCCGGCGGTAGATCACGTCGACCTTGCGCGGTCCCTGCGTGGTGCGCATGTACACCGTGTTCTGTTCGACGAACAGGTCCTGGCCCTCCACCAGCTCCACGCCCATCTGCTGCGCCAGGAAGGCATGCTCGAAGTAGGCCGAGTTGTACATGCCGGGCGTCAGCACCACCACGGTGGGATCGTCGCCGCCATGCGGCGCCACTTCGCGCAGGTTGTCCAGCAGCAGGTCGGGGTAGTGCGCCACCGGCTCGACCTTGATGCGGCTGAACGCGGCGGGCATCAGGCGCATCGACATCTTGCGGTTCTCCAGCATGTACGACACGCCGGACGGCACCCGCAGGTTGTCCTCCAGCACGTAGAACTCGCCGGCGCCGGCGCGCACGATGTCGACGCCGGCGATGTGGCAGTAGATGTCCTCGGCCACATCCACGTCCTGCATCTCGGGGCGGTATTGGGCGTTCAGGAACACCTGCTCGGCCGGCACCACGCCGGCGCGGACGATGTCATGGCCGTGGTAGATGTCGTGGATGAACATGTTCAGCGCCCGCACCCGCTGCTTCAGGCCGGCTTCCAGGCCGCGCCACTCGTCGGCGGGGATGATGCGCGGGATCATGTCGAACGGGATCAGGCGTTCGGTGCCGGCGGCGTCGCCGGCCACCGAAAAGGTGATGCCGACCCGCCGGAAACTCAGGTCGGCCTCCAGGCGGCGCGCCGCCATGGCTTCCGCCGATTGCTCCTGGTGCCAGCGCTCGAAGGCCTGGTAATGGGAGCGTATGCCGCCGGCGCTGTCGCGCATTTCGTCATAGGCGGCGGGACGGGATGGTCTGTCCTTCATGGCTCCTCCGTTGCAGATGCTGACGGCCGGCTTGGGCGCGGCCGTTGTCCGGTCCGTGCAGGACCGGTCTGACTGAATAAGCAACCCGCATGCCAGCTTGGGCAGGCGCGCGCGGGGGCCGCCCTGGAGGTAAATATCCTCTCGTCGGCGGCGGATGGCTACCCTCCGGATGAACGGCGGGTTCGATGGCGCAAGCGGGACGGCAGGCCCCGCTTGGGGGTGAATGGCGGCAATGCCGGGGTGAAACGGGTCGGAATCCTGGCGGCGAGGGGTGACGACGGCAGGGCGGACGGGCCGCGCGGGCGACGCGGGGGTCGCCCGCGGGGGACGCCGCGCGAGGCGGCAATCGGCAATATCAGGGGCAGATCATAGGGCTTGCACCGTTTTGGTGCAAGCCCTTGGGCGAGACTGGTGCGTCAGCGCAGGGTGTAGTGGTGCAGCGTGGTGCCGCCCGGGCCCGGTTGCTCGTTGGGCACATGCGGCACCCAGCCGTCCGGAGTGATGACGGCATCCAGGCGGAAGTCGTGCGCGGCCGGCGCGTAGTCGGCATCCAGCTCGCCGCAGCTCCAGGCCACGCCGATGGCGGTGAAGGCATGGCCGCGGTCGCGCAGCGCCGCCAGGGTGCGGTCGTAGTAGCCGCCGCCATAGCCCAGGCGGTCGGCGGATTCGGTGTAACCCAGCGTGGGCACCAGCAGCACGTCGGGCAGCACTTCGGCGCCGTGCACCGGTTCCTGGATGCCGTAGGGGCCGGCGCGCAGTTCGGCGTCGGGCGTCCAGGGCAGGAAGGCCAGGGGCGCGTTGCGTTCACGCACCACCGGCAGCGCCACCGTGACACCGTTTTCCGTCCACTGCTCCAGCAACGGACGCAGGTCGGGCTCGTCTTCCATGGGCCAGAAGGCGGCCACGGTGCGGGGGGCGGGCCGGCCGGCGCGGACGGCTTCGTCTCGGGCCACGTTGAGCCAGGTGAACAGGCGCGCGCGCATCAGCAGGCCGCCGCGGCTGCGCTGGTCTTCGGGCAATTCGGCACGCAGTTTCCGCAATCGCGTGCGTAGCTGGCTTGCGGTATCCTCTGGAGTATTTTGCGTAGTCATGCGGTAGCTGTAACAGGGGTGAAAAATGAAGGCGACAATGCGGGTCAGCGATAACACGTATAACGGCGCGAACCTGCGCGCGAACCACCGCGTCGGCAACCGCGCCAATGACCGCGCGTATCACCACGCCTGTCTATGCGCCTATCACTGCGCCGACCCGCAAGCCGCCGCCAAGGTCCGCGCATGAAGGCCGCGCGCAACCCCATGACGGCAGTCCGGGCCCCGCAATCCGGACGGTATCAGAAAACCGGCGGGAAATCCCCGCGCGGCGCCGACGCCCGCGCCGGCCTGCGCCGCTGGCTGCCCCTGCTGGCGCTGTTCACCGCCGCGTGCGCGCCGGTCGACGCCCAGCAGCGCACCGCGGCCGTCAGTCCCCAGCCGCAACCCGCCGCGCAGGCGCCGCAGCCGGCCATCGCCGTGCCGCCGGCCGTGCTGGCGGGCCTGCCGCCCACCGCCGATACGCCGGCGCTGGCCGCCGTGGTGGCCGCGCGCGAAGCGATGAACCGCAAGCAGTGGTCGGTGCTGGGGGCGCTGGTGCCCCAGGCCAAGTCCGACCCGCTCGGCATGTACCCGGAATACTGGCTGTTGCGCTACCAGCTGTGGAGCCCGCCCGCGGGCGGCCGGCCCAACACCGACCTGCAGAAATTCATCAGCGGCAACGGCGATGCCTACCTGGCCGACCGCTTGCGCGCCGACTGGCTGCTGGCCGCCGCGCGCAGCGGCGATTTCGACCTGGTGCGCAAGCTCGCGCCGGTCAAGAACAGCAACGCCCAGGTCGAGTGCGCCATCCTCAACGCCAAGCACATGACCGGCCAGCGCGCCACGGCCGCGCAGGCCATGGCCGTGTTCGCGCCGGGCGGCGCCTGCTGGACGCTGTACGACCAGCTGGTCGCCGACAACGTCCTGGGCTGGGATCAGCTCGAACCGCAGTTGCGCGACGCCATCGAGGCCAACAAGACCACCGACGCGCGCAAGTTCGTGCAGTACATGTTCGAGCCGCGCGACCAGAAGACCTACGACGTCCTCATCAAGGACCCGATGCGCTGGCTGACGCGGCAGGACCGCCTGCCGGTGGGCCGCAACGAAAAAGAGCTGGTCACCATCGCGCTGGCGCGCCTGGCCCGCTCCGACATCAATGTCGCCGATTCCTACCTGCGGCGCGAATGGGCCAAGTCCATGGCCAAGTCGAACCTGGCCTGGATCCGCGGCCAGTACGCGCTGGTGGCCGCGCTCAACCTGGACAGCCGCGCCGACGACTGGTACCACGAGGCCGGCCACATCCGCATGACGGAATACAACGCCGGCTGGAAGGTGCGGGCCGCGCTGCGCCAGCCCAAGATCGACTGGAAGTGGGTCATCGACTCCATCGACCAGATGCCGGAGGCGCAACGCCAGGATCCGTCCTGGGTCTACTGGAAGGCGCGCGGCATGGCCGCCACCGGCCGCCGCGACCAGGCCAACGCGGCCTACGCGTCCATCGCCGACCGCTTCGACTTCTACGGCCAGCTGTCCGCCGAGGAATTGGGCCGCCGCATCACCGTGCCGCCGCGTCCGGCGCCCATCAGCGATAGCGAGATCGCCGAGGCGCGCGCCAATCCGGGCCTGCGCCGCGCGGTGCAGCTGTTCCGCCTGGGCTGGCGCCAGGAAGCCGTGCCCGAATGGAACTACGCGCTGCGCGGCATGAGCGACCGCCAACTGCTCGCCGCCGCCGAATTGGCGCGCGCCGAGAACATCTACGACCGCGTGGTCAACACGTCCGATCGCACCGAGAAGGAATTCGACTTCAGCCAGCGCTTCATCGCGCCGTTCGAAGGCCGCGTCGCCGCCAAGGCCAACGCCATCGCGCTGGACCCGGCCTGGGTCTACGGCCTGATCCGCCAGGAATCGCGCTTCATCATGGACGCGCGCTCGCACGTCGGCGCCTCCGGTCTGATGCAGCTGATGCCGGCCACGGCCAAGTGGGTCGCGGGCAAGATCGGCATGAGCAACTTCACGCCCGACAGCGTCAACGACTTCGATACCAACACCGAGCTGGGCACCAACTACCTGAACATGGTGCTGCGCGACCTGAACGGCTCGCAGATGCTGGCCAGCGCCGGCTACAACGCCGGACCGCGCCGTCCGCACAACTGGCGCTCCACCTTCAACCATCCGGTCGAAGGCGCGATCTTCGCCGAGACCATCCCGTTCAACGAGACGCGCACCTACGTCAAGAACGTGATGTCCAACTCGGTCTACTACGCCGCCATGTTCAGCGGCCAGTCGCAGTCGCTGAAAGAGCGGCTGGGCAACGTGGTGCCGCTGGGCGCGGAAAGCACCACCCTGCCATGACGGGGGATGCGGCAACAGCGGGCCTGCAGGTCTACATCGTGGGCGGGGCGGTGCGCGATGCGCTGCTCGGCCTGACGCCCGGCGATCACGACTGGGTGGTGGTCGGCGCCACGCCCGAGGACATGGCGCGGCGCGGCTTCATGCCGGTGGGCGGCGATTTCCCGGTGTTCCTGCACCCGGTGACCAAAGAGGAATACGCGCTGGCGCGCACCGAGCGCAAATCGGGCCGCGGCTACAAGGGCTTCACCTTCTACACCGGCGCCGACGTCACGCTTGAAGAAGACCTGCGCCGCCGCGACCTGACCGTCAACGCCATCGCGCAGAAGCAGAACGGCGAGCTGGTCGACCCGCTCGGCGGCGCCGCCGATGTGCGGGCGCATGTGTTCCGCCACGTCGGCGAGGCCTTCGAGGAAGACCCCGTGCGCATCCTGCGCCTGGCCCGCTTCGCCGCGCGCTTCGCCGATTTCAGCGTCGCGCCCGAGACCCTGGCGCTGTGCCGCCGCATGGTCGAGGCCGGCGAGGCCGATGCCCTGGTGGCCGAGCGCGTCTGGAAAGAAGTGTCGCGCGGCCTGATGGCCGCCGCGCCGTCGCGCATGCTGGACGTGCTGCGGCAGTCCGGCGCGCTGCAACGTGTGATGCCTGAATTGCAGGGGTCCGAGGAAACCGGCGGCGATGTCGATCGCGCGGCCTCCCGCAAGCTGTCCTTGCCCGGCCGCTATGCGCTGCTGTGCCGCCTGTCGCCCGAACGGGAAGCCCTGGGCCGGCGCCTGCGCGTGCCGACCGAATGCAACGACTACGCGCGTCTTCTACCCGAGATGTTGACGGGGTTGGCGGCCGCGCAAGCCGCCGGCGTCGATCAGGCCGACGCGCAGCTCGCGCTGATGGAGCGCGTCGATGCGCTGCGCAAGCCCGAACGCTTTTTCGATCTGCTCGAGACGGTGGCGGTGTTGCGGCCGGTGGATATCGACGCCTGGCGCGAACGCGCCGAGGCGGTGCGCGGCGTGGATGCCGGCGCCATCGCCCGGGCCTGCGCCGGCGATCCGGCGCGCATCAAGCAGAGCGTGCGCGAGGCGCGGCTGGAGCGTCTGCGCGCCGCCTGAAGCCGCTTCTTCTACAGCTTGCCGAGACGGTCGCCGCGGGCAAAGCCGATCAGCGGCTGCGTGATGCCGCGGCCCACCGCCAGCACCTTGAACAGTTCGCCCATCTCGGCTTCCGACAGCAGCTTCTGCACGGGCGCCACCGCCTGCGCGTAGGCCTGCGCATCGGTCGGATCCAGCTGCGCCAGCAATTCCATCAGCCCGGCGTTCATCAGGAAGCGCGCCTGCGACGTATAGCCCAGCACCTGCAGGCCGGCCGCCTGCGCCGCGTCCGCCATGGCGGTGAAGTCGACGTGCGCCGTGATGTCCTGCAGGCCGGGGGCGGTGAACGGGTCGCCATGCGCGTGGTGGCGCAGATGGCACATCAGCGTGCCGCCGGCGCGCTGCGGGTGGTAGTACTCGTTGCGTGGAAAACCGTAGTCGATCAACAACGCCGCGCCCTGTTCCAGCCAGCCGTTCAAGCCGTCGATCCAGGCCTCGGCCTGCAGGTTGATCTCGGACACATAGCCCGGCAGCGCCGGCATGCGCGCCGTCACCGCGTCGGCCAGGCGCGGCGGGGCCGGCCGGTCTTCCCAGACAAAATCCTGTGCGGCGTCCAGCGCCACGCCGCGCTCCAGCACCACGCCGTCGTCGCTCCAACGGAACAGCGATACCGGCATGGCGTCCAGCACCTCGTTGGCCAGCACGCAGCCACGAAAGCCCGTGGGCAGCGCGTCCAGCCAGCGCACCCGGTCGCCGAACGGCGCCAGCCGCTCGACCTGGCGCGCGCGCAGGTCGGCCGACACTTCGAGAATCAGGTACTGCGTGTCCGGCAAGCCCTGCGCGTCCAGCTCGCGCAGCACGCCTTCGGCCAGCGCGCCGGTGCCGGCGCCGAACTCCAGCACCGTCTGGGTATCGGTCTGGCGCAGCACCTGGGCTGCCTGGCGCGCCAGGGTGCGCGCGAACAGCGGCGTCAATTGCGGCGCCGTGACGAAATCGCCTGCGGGTGCGCGTGCATCGGCTTGCGCCAGCTTGACGTTGCCGGCCGCGTAGTAGCCCAACCCCGGCGCATACAGCGCCTCGGCCATCCAGTGATCGAACGGCAGCCAGCCTGAAGCGGCCGCGATCGCGGCGCGCAGGTGCGCGGCGGTGGCGTCGCTGTGGGCCTGGTCGGCGGGAGAGAGGGGGGGCAGGTTGGCGGGAGCGGGGCGTTGCATGGCGAAAGAAGGGCGTCGTGAATAAGGCATTTTCCCAAAAAACAAACCCCGCGACAGGCGCGGGGTTTGCTGGGTAGCCTCAGGGCTTAGCCGCGGCGGGCGCCGGCCGGCTTGTTGAAGCGCTTGGCGGGGCCGCCGGGGCGCTTGTCGAAGCTGGGACGGTCACGGAAGCCGCCTTCCGGGCGGTCGCCGCCGCGGAAGCCGCCTTCACGCTGCGGACGGTCGCCGAAGCTGGGGCGATCGCTGAAGCTCGGGCGCGAATCGCGGTCGCCGCCACGGAAGCCGCCTTCACGCGGGCCGCGCTCGTTGAACGGGCGCGGGTCGCGCTGCGGGCGATCACCGAAGCTGGGACGGTCGCCGAAGCTGGCGCGGTCGTTGTTGTAGCTCGGACGCGAATCACGGTCGCCGCCGCGGAAGCCGCCTTCACGCTGCGGACGGTCGCCGAAGGGACGATTGCCCTGGTAGCCGCCTTCGCGCTGGGGACGATCGCCGAAGCTGGGACGATCGCTGAACGAACGGGCCGGGCGGTCGCCGAACGGGCGATTGCCTTGGTAGCCACCAGCGCCGCCTTCGCGGGCGCCCTGGTAACCGCCTTCACGCGGCTTGAATTCGCCACGCGGGCCGCCGAACGAACGGCCTTCACGCGAACCGCCTTCACGGTGACCCTGGTAGCCGCCGCCGAAGCCGCCCGGACGCTTGCCGAAAGGCTTGCCGCCACGCGGCGCGCCGCCGGTCGAGGGGCGCGGGGTGCGCTTGGGTTCCAGGCCGGCGATCACTTCGGGCGTGATGGACTGGCCGATGTAGTGTTCGATGCGGCGCACCTTGTGGCGCTCGGAGTGCGTGGCCAGCGTGAACGCCAGGCCATTGCGACCGGCGCGGCCGGTACGGCCGATACGGTGCACGTAGTCTTCGGCCTGCATCGGCAGGTCGAAGTTGACGGCGTGGCTGATGCCCTGCACGTCGATGCCGCGGGCGGCCACATCGGTGGCCACCAGGATGCGCAGCTGGCCGCGTTGCAGTTGCGACAGCGTGCGGGTGCGTTGGCGCTGGTTCATGTCGCCGTGCAGGGCGGCGGCGGCAAAGCCCTGGTCGGCCAGACGGTCGGCCAGATCATCGGCGCCGCGCTTGGTCGACGTGAAGACGATGGCCTGGTCCAGCGAGGCGTCGCGCAGGACGTGGTCCAGCAGCTGCATCTTGTGGCTGGCGTCGTCCGCGTACAGCAGGCTCTGCGTGATGTTGGTGTGCTTTTCCTTGGCGCCGGCGATCTCGATGCGCTGCGGATCGCGCATCATGCGCGCGGCCAGCTTGGCAACGGTGCCGTCCAGCGTGGCCGAGAACAGCAGCGTCTGGCGTTCGGCCGGCAGGCGGCCGATGATGGTTTCGATATCCTCGATGAAACCCATGTCCAGCATGCGGTCAGCTTCGTCCAGCACCACCGTGTGAACGGTGTTGAGTTTGACGCGGCCCGAGTTCAGGTGATCGATCAGGCGGCCGGGGGTAGCGACCAGCACGTCGACGCGGCGCGACAGCGCCTTCAGTTGCGCGCCGTAGGGCATGCCGCCGACAACGGTGGCGGTGCGCAGGTCGGCCAGCTTGCGGCCGTAGGTGGCGGTGGCGTCGGTGACCTGCAGGGCCAGCTCGCGGGTCGGGGTCAGCACCAGCACTTGCACGCCGACGCCCTTGTTGGCGGGCATCTGGGCGATGCGGTGCAGGGCCGGCAGCATGAAGGCCGCGGTCTTGCCGCTACCCGTCTGCGAGGACACCATCAGGTCGTGGCCGGCCAGCGCTTGCGGAATGGCCGAGGCTTGCACGGCGGTGGGGGTGCTGAAGCCAGCTTCTTGCAGGGCCGACAACAGAGCGGGCGCGAGGCCCAGGTTTTCGAAAGACATAACTTTCCCTTGCCGCGATCAAATGCGACGCAGTGCTTGGTCGGGCCAGGGGATTAGGCGGCCGGATCCAGGCGACGGTTGATGGAGCATCGTGCCGACCGAATCAACCGTGCGCGTGGCGCGTTCCCGTAATGCTGCTTGGAACGCAGGGCGAAAGGAAAGGAGGTCAGGAATCGATGATGTTCGGCATGGGCCTGGGCTTGGTTGCCCGGCAGACTGCTGAAATTTCCGCTAAATCAAGGCGGTAAATGCCGAACTCGTTTGGTGCAGTGCGGCGATCATAACCCGAATTCGCCTTGCAGGGGAATTGTTTTTTTGTCCAGCCCCCAATCAATAGGGTTTTTCCCTTGGTCGGCCAGCCACCGGTTGGTCGCCAGGAAGTGGCCGCAGCCCAGGAACGGCACGGGCGGGCGCCGGGCGGACAACGGCGAGGGATGATTGGACATCAGGACCAGGTGGCCACTGTTGTCCGGAAGCAACGCCTGCTTGGCCTGGGCGTGCGCGCCCCACAGCATGAAGACCTTGGGCGACGGATCCTGCGCGACCCGGGCGATCAGGGCGTCCGTCACCGTTTCCCAGCCACGCTTGGCGTGCGACGCGGGCTGGCCGTCTTCCACTGTCAGCGCGGTATTTAGCAGCAGCACGCCCTGTGCGGTCCACGGACTGAGGTCGTTGCCGGCCGGCAGCGGCGTGCCCGGATATTCCTGGGCGATCTCATTGAAGATGTTGCGCAGGCTGGGCGGACGCTTGCAATCGTCCGGCACGGAAAACGCCAGCCCCTGCGCCTGGCCGGGGCCGTGATACGGATCCTGTCCCAGGATCACCACCCGCACATCCGAGGGCGCCAGCCCGTGCAAGGCGCGAAACGGTTCGGCCGGATACACCACCGCGCCTTCGGCCAGGCGCTTTTCCACATGGGCGGTCACGGCCTCCAGCGCCGCGGCGACGCGCGGGGCCTGCAGGGCGGCCTGCCAGGCGGCGGGCAATTGCGCCGTCTGGGCGGCGAGGGCGGAGGGAATCAGGCGGTTGTCGATTGGCATGGGCGCGATTTTGGCACAGCGCGGGCTGCGTCAGCGTGGCCGGCAATGCGGGGTTCTCCGGTGATTTCAGACGGTTCTCATCGCCAGCCAACCACCGGGCCGCTAACTTGTCGACGTAATGGCATGTAACTGTGTGGCCATTGCCTCGGCGCTGCATATTCTCGATTGTCGCCAGAAAATCCGTGAAAAAGCTGGCATAAATTGAAATATGCGCTTAATTAATCCGATTTCTCTCCGTTATGGGAAGAAACCGGTAATTTCAATAAGAAACACGTGCATACCATCGTATCGCGAAGCCGCCTCCGGCAGAGGCTGCTTCCCTGCCTGGCGCTGTCCGTTTCGTCCATCGCCTTCCTGCCCCCCCTGGCCGCGCAATCCCTGCCCGTGGAGGCCGCCACGCGCGCCAGCGAGATCCAACGCCGTCAGGAGCAGGAGCTCGACGCCCAGCGCGCCCGCGCCGCCGAACGGCCGGACGTGCTGTCGGCGCCGCCCGCCGTCGCCGGCGAGGGACCGCTCGTCTTCCCCGAGGAATCGCCCTGCTTCACGATCGGCCAGGTGGTCTGGGATGGCGCCGGCCCGCCGACCGCGTTGCGCCGCGACGCCGAGACCACGCTGGGGCAGTGCATCGGCGGGCAGGGGCTGCGCGTGCTGCAGGAACACCTGATGGCGCGCCTGATCGACCGCGGCCAGATCACCGCCCGCGTGCTGGTGCCGGAGCAATCGCTGGCCACGGGCACGTTGACGCTGCGCTACGTGCCCGGCCGCATTTCGGGCGTCAAGAGCGAGGGCGCGCCCGGCTGGTGGCGCACCGCGCTGCCCACCTGGCCGGGCGGCGAGGTCAACCAGCGCGACCTCGACCAGGCGCTGGAAAACATCCGCCGGCTGGCCGGCCAGGCCGACGCTTCCATCGACGTGGCGCCGGGTCCCGAACTGGGCGACTCGGACATCATCATCAAGCCAGGCACCGGCAAGCGCTGGCACGCCTATGTGGGCGGGGACAACGCCGGCATGGAGTCCACCGGCAAGAACCAGGTCAACGCCGGTCTCACGCTCGATTCGCCGCTGTTCCTGTACGACCAGTTGTCGGTCTCCTGGAACAGCAACGCCGACCTGCGCAACAGCGACGCCGGCTCGCGCGCCGCTTCCATCAACTACAGCATCCCGTTCGGCTACTGGACGTTATTCGCCGGCGCCAGCAAGTCGCGCTACCGCCAGACCGTGGCCGGCTTCGATGAACCCATCGTCTACGGCGGCACCAGCAAGCAGGTGGAGGCGGGCGTGTCGGTGGTGCCCTACCGCGGCGCCAGCTACAAGGGCACCGCCATGCTGAAGTTCCTGCGCAAGCGCGCCAACAGCACCCTCAACGACATCGACATCGAGGTGCAGCGGCGCGACGTGGTCGGCTACGAGTTCAGCTATGGCCATCGTCACTATATCGACCAGATGGTGCTGGACCTCGGCGGCGGCGTGCGCGGCACGCTGCCCCAGTTCTCCGACCAGCCCGGCTACGTCTACGGCGATCCCGACTGGAACGGCCGCAGCACCATCCTGACGGCCAATGCCGGCCTGTACCTGCCCTTCAAGGTGGCCGGCCAGCAGCTCGCCTATCAAGCCAATTGGCAGATCCAGCGCGCCAAGACGCCCATCGTGCCCGCCGACTACTTCACCATCGGCAACCGCTACGCGGTGCGCGGCTTCGATGGCCAGATGACGCTGGCCGCGGAAGACGGCTGGACCCTGCGCAATGACCTGTCGTTGAACCTGGGCAACCTGGGCCAGCAACTGTACGCCGGCCTGGACGCCGGCCGCGTTGGCGGCCCGGCGGCGCAGTACCTGGCCAGCCGCACCCTGGTTGGCGCGGTCGCGGGGTTGCGCGGCCGCATCGCCGTGCCCGGGGTTGCCAATGCGGTCAACGCCAGCTACGACCTGTCGGCCGGCTGGCCGCTGAAAAAGCCCGACAACCTGAAGACCCAAAGCACGGTCTTCGCCGCCACGCTGATGTTCGAGTTCTAGACCGGGCGGGGCCCGTGCGCCCCGCCCGCCGTCCGACAAGTTGCTTCACGCTTACCGGGAGTTGCCTCGCCATGTCCAAGCTTCGCTCCGCAGTTGTCTGGTTGGTCCTGTACACGCAGATCTGGACGCCCGTCCTGGCGCAGACGCTGCCCATCTCCGTCGACAAGAGCGTGCCGGGCCAGAAGCCCGTGGTGGGCGTGACCAATGGCGTGCCGGTGGTCAACATCGCGCCGCCTTCGGCCGGCGGCGTCTCGAACAACCGCTACACCCAGTTCAACGTCGGCCCCTCGGGCGTGGTGCTGAACAACAGCGGCGCGGCCAGCCAGACACAACTGGCCGGGCAGGTCGCGGGCAACCCGATGCTGGGCAACCAGCGCGCCGCCACCATCCTGAACCAGGTGACGGCGCCCAACCCGTCGCAACTGATGGGCATGCTGGAAGTGGCGGGCAACCGCGCCAACGTCATCGTCGCCAACCCGGCCGGCATCACCTGCAACGGCTGCGGCTTCCTGAACGCCAACCGCGCCACGCTGACCACCGGCAAGCCGGTCATCGGTCCGGATGGCACGCTGGGCTTCGACATCACGGGCGGCCGCCTGGGCATCGAAGGCGCGGGCCTGTACGGCGCCAACCTCAGCCAGCTCGACCTGATGGCGCGCACGCTGGAACTGAACGCGCAGATCTGGGCCAACGACCTGAACGTGGTCGCGGGCGCGGCTCGCGTGGGCTATGGCGGCATCGACGTCTCCGCCCTGACCGGCGCCGGCGTCGGCACCGGCGTGGCATTGGACGTCGCCGCGCTGGGCGGCATGTACGCCAACAGCATCCGCCTGATCGGCACGGAAGCCGGGGTGGGCGTGAACATCGGCGGCAACCTGGCGGCGTTGACCGGCACGCTGACGGTCAGCGCCAACGGCGACGTCCGGATCCAGCCGTCGGGCCGGCTGCAGGCCGCCACCAACCTGTCGGTGCAAAGCGGTCGCGACATCGTCAACGACGGCACGGTCGCCGCGGGCGGCGCGCTGGGCTTGAGCGCCGCCGCCAAGGTCATCAACAACCAGGCCATGTCCTCGGCGGGCAACGCCAGCATCGTGGCGCGCCAGCTGGAAAACCGTGGCGGACTCACGGCCGGCCTGCAGGCCGATGGCTCCATCAGCCCGCTCGGCGCGCTGAGCGCGCAGGTGGACCAGTTGCTCAACCCCGGCACGCTGGTGGCGGGCGGCGATGCCGCCATCACCGCGAATGTCCTGGGACTGTCGGGCGGCAAGCTTGTCGCCGGCGGCGCATTGCGCGTGGACGCCACGGGCGCGGTCACCAATCGCGGCGGCTCGGTCTATGGCGGCTCCGTGGCATTGCGCGCGGCCGGCCTGGACAACACGGGCGGCAAGCTCACCAGCGGCGCGGCGCTCGACGGCCAGGTGGCGGGCGCCATCGACAACACCGGCGGCACGCTGGCCGGCGCCGGCGCGGTGGACCTGCGCGGCCGCTCCGTGGTCAACGCGGCCGGCGGCGTGGTTTCGGGCCAGAGCGTGGCGCTGCGCGGCGCCGACGGCATCGACAATCAGGGTGGTTCGGTGCAGGCCAACGACGCCTTGCGCGTCGAGACGGCGGGGGCGCTCGACAACCGGGGCGGCAAGCTGCTTGGCGGCAGCGCCGACATCCAGGCGGCCGCCGTCGACAATCGCAATGGCATCGCCCAGGCCGACGGCAAGCTCGCCGTCACCACCGGCGGCGCGCTGCAGAACCAGGCGGGCGGCCTGTATGGCGGCACGCTTGGCATCGACGCCGCGAGCCTGGCCAACAGCGGCGGCAAGGTCGCCAGTGGCGGCGCATTGGACCTGAAGACGGTCGGCGCGATCGACAACACCGGCGGCACCGTCGCCGCCCAGGGCCTGGCCACGCTGAATGCGCAAAGCCTGTCCAACACGCGCGGCATCATCGCGGCCGGCGGCCTGACGCTCAAGACGCAAGGCGTGCTGGACAACAGCGCCGGCCTGATCCAGGCCGACGACGCACTGGCATTGACCGCCGGCAGCCTGAAGAACCGTGACACCCTTGCCAACGGCATCGCCGGCGCGGGCGGCACGACCGCGGGCGCCCTGGGCCTGATGGGCAAGCAGGTCACGCTGGACACAACCGCCATCGACAACCAGGCCGGCCGCATCGGCGCCGGCCAGGACCTGGCCCTGACCACCGGCGCGCTCGACAACGCGCGCGGCAACGTGTCGTCGGACGCCAAGGCCAAGCTCGCCTTCAGCAGCATGACCAACACCGGCGGCGCGTTGACCGCCGGCACCTCGCTGGAGCTGGTCACCGGCAACCTCGACAACGACGGCAAGATCCACGCCGGCCAGGACCTGAAGATCACCGCGACGACCCTGACCAACCGGGCCGGCGGCGAGCTGATCGCGGCGCGCAACAACGAACTGAACATCGCCGGCCTGTTGAGCAACGCCGGCCTGATCGACGGCGGTTACACCTTCATCACCGCCGGCAATCTCCTCAACACCGGCCGCATCTATGGCGATCGCATCGGCATCAAGACGCCGCTGCTGCAGAACGAGCCCAACGCCGTCATCGCCTCGCGCGGCGACATGGACCTGGGCGTGGGCACGCTGACCAATCGCGAGCACGCGCTGATCTACGCCGCGGGCGACCTGCGGCTGGGCGGCACGCTGGACGCCACCGGCAAGGCCACCGGCCAGGCCGCGCTGTTGTCCAACGAGTCCGCCACCATCGAGGTCGAGCGCAACGCCGACATCGCCGCGGCCAGCATCCAGAACCGCAACCTGCACTTCGCCAGCGAAAGCGTCGAGGTCGGCCGCGAAGCCAAATGGTTCTATCGCCTGGACGGCACCACCGACATCGTCGACGGCGAAGGCATGTGGTTCTGCAACACCGTCAAGTCCATCTGCGGCCGCGACCCCAGCTGGATGGGGCAGTACGACGAGCGGCGCCTGCTGATGCCGTCCGCGCGTTATCCGGAAAGCCAGTATGGGCCGCCGTTCGATTACAGCAACATCCAGGAGGACCAGCAGGGGCGCGCGGGTGTCAGCGCGCCGATCGGCCTGGCGTACATTCCGGAGATCTATGACTGCAGTGGCGGTGACGCGGGCAACTGCTACACGAATCCTGCCCAGTTTCTCTACAAGCCGGACGCCAAGATCTGGTCCGTATTCGAAGTGGAGCGCCCCAGCGGAATCCGGCGGCCGCCGTCGCCCGATGACTGCGGCTGGCGTTGCCCCGCGGATCTGGCCCAGCAACAGGCCCAGTACGACCACGACCTGGTGCTGTACGACACGCTGAACGAGAAGATCAAGGCCTTCAACGCCGACTTCCGCGGCAGCCGCATGATCAAGGACTTCACCTTCTACCAGGTGACCGAGATCACGCGCGAGACCCGCATCACGGAGAGCGATCCAGGCAAGATCATCGTCGGCGGCAACGCGCGCTTTTCCGGCAACATCGTCAACGACAAGAGCCGCATTCTCGCCGGCGGCACCCTGAAAACCGAGGGCGGCACGCTGAGCAACGTCGGCGCCGAGGGGCTGCGCACGGTCGATCGTGTCGGCACCATGGCCTACACCTACGAGAAGAACGACTCCCGCAAGTACAACCGTTCCGACTACAACGCCACCGTCCTGGCCGAACGCATCGAGACCGGCCTGGGCGACGCGAAGGGCGGCGTCGCGGTCACGCCCTCCGTCCCGGCGCCCGGGGCCAGCACCGTCGTCCAGGCGCTGCCGCCGGCAACGCTGACGCGCATCACGCTGCCCGGCAACCAGACCATTGCCGTCGTCGTGCTGCCGCCGACCATCCCGACCAGCAAGCTGTACCAGGTCATCACGGCGCCCAACGCGCCTTACCTGATCGCCACCGACAGCCAGTTCGTCGGTTCGCGCGCCGTGGTGTCCAGCGACTTCCTGCTGGAGAAACTGAAGCAGGACCCGGGCCACATCCTCAAGCGCCTGGGCGACGGCTTCTACGAGCAGAAGCTGGTGGCCGAGCAGGTCATGCTGGCCACCGGCCAGCGTTTTGTCGGCGACTACACCGACAACGAAACCCAGTACAAGGCGCTGCTTACCGCCGGCGCCGACTTCGCCAACCAGTTCGGCCTGGCCGTGGGCACCGCGCTCACCGAAGAGCAGATGCGCCATCTGACCAGCGACATCGTCTGGATGGTGGAGCAGACCGTCACGCTGCCCGACGGCACGCAGCAGAAGGTGCTGGCGCCGCAGGTCTACCTGGCCGTCAAGCCGGGCGACCTGCGCGGTGATGGCACGCTGATCGCCGGTCGCGACACGCAGATCAGCGCGACGGGCGACGTGGACAACAGCGGCACCCTCGGCGCGCGCAACGCGTTGGTGGTGGATGCGCAGAACGTGCGCAACACCGTGGGCACGATCCAGGGCAAGACCGTTAACCTGAATGCGCGCAACGACATCGACAACCTGGCCGGGCTGCTCAAGGGTGACGGCGTCACGCTGACCGCGGGCCGCGACATCAACCTCACGGCCAGCACCCAATCGAACGTGCGTGGCGGAATCAGCAACACCATCGTTGACGGGGTTGCCCGTATCGACGCCGGAACGCTGAATGCGCAGGCGGGCCGCGACGTCAACGCCCAGGCCGCCGCCATCGTCGCCAGCGGTGACGCGAGCATTCGCGCCGGCAACGATATCAATCTGATTGCCGCGGGGACGAGCTATGGGGAATCCTTCAACTTCGGCAAGAAGAACCGGTCGGAGATGCGTACGACGGAAGACGTGGGAACCCGCATTGCCGCTGCCGGAAATCTGACGTTGATGGCCGCGCAGGATATCAATGCCATTGCCGCGCAAGTGTCTTCCGACAAGCAGTTGGCGGTGGGAGCGGGGCGCGACATCAATGTGCTGGCGGGGGATTCCAGCGGGTATACGTATAACGAGATTTACTACAAGACGAAGGGGTTCCTTTCCAGTAAGACGACGCACCGCGTCAAGGAAGCGTCTTGGACCCAGGCGGTGTCTTCCACCTTCACCGGCGATAGCGCCGTGATGGTGGCTGGGCGTGATCTGAATGTGCTGGGTTCCAATGTGGCGGCACAGAACGACTTGGTTATGTCGGCGGATCGCAATGTCAATATCGTTGCCGAAAAGAACTCCGCCAACGAATACCAGTACGAGAAGATCAAGAAGTCCGGCTTTGGTGGACTGGGAGGCCTCAGCTACGGATCCCGTCAGACGACGGATTGGATGGACACCAAGCGTGGCCTGAATACTGGTAGCACCATCGGCAGTGTGACGGGAGACGTACTGATCAACGCGGGCGGTTCGTTGAACGTGCTTGGCAGCGATGTCCTGGCACGGCAAGGCGACATCACCATGATCGGCCGGGACGTCAGTATCGTTGGCAGTTTCGACACGATGCGCCAGCGTGAAGTGCACGAGATGAAGCAGTCTGGCTTCAGTGTCACGGCCAGCACACCTGTGGTCAGCGCCATGCAAACGGCCGGACGTATGGCGGAAGCATCCGGAAAGTCCGGCAATCCTGTCATGACCGCGCTGGCGGGTGGAACCACAGCGCTTGCGGCCAGTAACGCCTATGACGCAGTCAAGGCCGCCGGCGCGGTAAAGGACGCCGGTGCCATCGACAAGATGGGCGGCGGCAGCATCAAGATTAGCTTCGGCAGCAGCAAGAGCAGCAGCACTACGGATAGAAGCTCGTCCACCTCGGTCGGCTCGAACATTGCCGCGGGCAGGGATCTGACGATTGTCGCAAAGGGTGCGGGGAGCGCATCGGACATCACGGTTTCAGGTTCCAACCTGTCGGCGGGTAACAATGCCGTTCTGAAGGCCGATGGCGATATCCTGCTGCAGGCGGCCAAGAATTTCTACGAGCAGAAGACGGATAGCAAGAGCAGCGGATTCAGTATAGGTATCGGCTACAGCACCGGCACATCCAACGGCTTGACGGTGGAGTTGGGAGCCTCCATTGCACGGGGCAAGGAGAACGGCCGGGACGACAGCTGGACCAACAGTTCCATCACCGCGGGCAACGTGCTCGCATTGCAATCAGGCGGAGACACGACGCTAAGAGGCGCATCCGGAAAGGCGGAGCAGATTCTGGCCTCGGTCGGAGGCAACCTGTTGCTGGAGAGCCTGCAAGATACAAGCACGTACACCTCAAAACAGACCAGCGCTGGCGTGAATATCACGTTGTGCATTCCGCCATATTGCTATGGCCAGAGTACGGCTGCCGCTAACTTCGGCACCGGCAAGATGAACAGCAACTTCAAGTCTGTCACTGAACAGACGGGTTTGTGGGCGGGCGACGGCGGGTTCCTGATCGACGTCAAGAACAACACGACCTTGATCGGCAGCGTCATCGCCAGCAGTGACAAGGCTGTAGCGGAGGGCCTGAACAAGCTCAGCACGGGCACCCTGGTCACGCAGGACATCAAGAACTCCGCCAGCTACAGCGCCAATCAGATTGCGGTAGGCGGTGGCTTCGGGTTTGGCGGCGGGGCCTCGAAAGAGGGGTCGGCGGGGCTGGGCACCACCAAGGGCAACCAGGTGGCGGGCGGCGCGACCAAGGACGCAGGCACTTCCTTGGCGTCGAGTGGGGGCTTTTCCGCCAATCTACCGACCGTGGTTGCGGCCAGCGGCAATAGCAGTTCCACGACCCAAAGCGCCATCAGTGGCGGCACCATCATCATCCGCGATGAAGAAGGACAGCGGGCGCTGACAGGCAAGACTGCGGCGGAGATGATTGCGGCGCTGAATCGGGATACGTCGGATACGTTGAACACGCTAAAGCCGATCTTTGACAAGGAGAAGATCGAGGCGGGGTTTGAAATCGTGTCGGAAGCCAGTCGGCAGACGGGACAGTTCTTGACGAATCGGGCTAAAGAGGCTGATGCGCTCAAGAAGGCAATGGATGACGAGACCGACCCTGCGCTAAAGAAAGATCTCAAGGCTCGGTATGAAGAAGCAGCCAAATGGGGGCCGGACGGCTCGTATCGGATTGGGTTGACCGCAATTTCGGCCGCTGCGGGAGGAAACGTCACTGGAAGCGCGGGTCAATTCCTGCAGTCCGCCGCGGCGAACTATCTGCAGGCGTTAGGCGCAGGCAAGGTGAAGCAGATTGCTGATGCGTTGGATAGCGAGGCGGCTCGGACAGCGTTACAAGGCTTGGTGGGTTGTGCTGGAGCTGCAGGTCAAGGAAGTAGTTGTAGTGCTGCCGCGGCAGGGGCGGCTGCGAGCGTGGTCCTCAACAACCTCATCCAGGGGCTCTCTGCTCAAGACGCGAAAGAGTTGACGGCCGAGCAGAAAGAAGCACGCGTCAACCTTGTCGCTAGCCTTGTCGCTGGCCTTACTGTTGCATTGGGTGGAGATAGCGCTGTCGCGACGTTGGCCGCCCAGATCGAGACCGAGAACAACTATCTCGGGCAGAAACCCGAGGGGTTCTGGGCTGCCGAACAGCGCCAATTCGACGCGGCAATCGCTTCTTGCGGTCCCGGGAATCCAGATGCCTGCAATCGGGCGCGAGAACTGGGAGGCATATCGGCGCAACGCGACAAAGACCTGGCAAGCGCCTGCGCGGATCGGACATCTCCCCTGTGCGGCGTGGCAATCCAACTGGCAACAACGAGCGGTAACGTTGTGTTCTTCGATCAGCACGGTGTGCCTTTTGCCGTGCCGGCTGATTCTCCTATGATTCAAGCGACGCCCGATCCTCGCGATGGAAGTTGGCATTACACGATCGCCGCCAGTGTTGCTGAGGGACTGGCGATTGATAGTGGTGGCGGGGCGCTGATGGGCGTTGGCTCAGCAATCCGAGGCTTATTTAGACCTGGCGTGGCGGAAATAGCCGCCGGGGCAAAAGGAACGAAGGTCCTGAATCGAGCTACGACAGGCATTGAATGGGGTAAAGGCATTCAGGGGCAGGGGCTACCGTGGGAAAATTACTTGGCGACCCAATTGCCCTCGGGGTCCCGGCTGCCAGCCAAATTCAAGACTTTCGACTTTTATGAGGCCTCGACGGGTACTGCAATTAGTGCCAAAACGCTGGATACGACAACAGTTGCGAGATTGACGAATCCTGCTCAGATATATTCCTCGTTGAAAGGAAACATCAACGCTGCTGCCAAATTTGAATCATATAAGCTTGCAGACGTTCCCTTGAATAGCGGCATGATCAATTCACGAGAGCTTCATGTTGCCATTCCTGCGAAGACGACATCCGCGCAATGGGATCAAATAAATAGGGCGATCGACTATGGTCATTCCCAGGGTGTGAAATTAATCATAACGTTGATAAAGTGATTGAGAATGAGCGGACCTGCCAAAAAACCTTGTATCTACGTTAAGTCAAATAATGAATTCATTTTCTTGGAAACGTACTCCGGGTATTGGAATTTTCTACCGGATTCAGAAGGGGAGCGGTACTTGTTGTCGCATTCTTCTTCCGATGCTGATCTAGGTTCAGCTGCGATTGCAGCAATTTCTGCGAGTCGCCAAATTGATCCAAAAAATGATCCGAACTTTTTTGATATTGCTGGGCGGGTCGTTCCAAAATACAAAGATTGGGTATCCGAAATGATGGAGAGGTTTGGGTATAAAACCAAGCGGTCCATGTTCAAGGATATGAAGAGTTGTTCGGTGGAATTGGTGGGGGGGGCATATGTAATGCAGCCTAGCCATCATGAAAAGCTGGAAGCTTGGAGCGGAGAGGGGTTGACTGAAAATGATTATGTGCTCCTGCCAGCGGATAGCTCCTCGGAGCGAGTGGGCGCTGCCTTGCGGTTGACTCTCGCCCGGTGCACGTAAAAAGGGAGCCTTGTCGGCTCGGCCCCCGTTTTGCCCGTCCGTCGTTTAATAGCAGGATATGTCCTGTTTCTCAACCGGCAAGCCTTCGGCTTCCGAGAAGCTGCTACTTGAGTCAATTCAAAAGCACGCCGAATGGAAGTTGAAGGTCC
Source organism: Achromobacter sp. 2789STDY5608621 (assembly GCF_001299375.1). Taxonomy (NCBI): domain Bacteria; kingdom Pseudomonadati; phylum Pseudomonadota; class Betaproteobacteria; order Burkholderiales; family Alcaligenaceae; genus Achromobacter; species Achromobacter sp. 2789STDY5608621. The sequence continues at coordinate 54,806 of NZ_CYTU01000008.1, forward strand.
GTTCCGCCATCAGCAGAAAGGAACAGATGGATGCGGAAACCATCGGCAAGGACAATTGTTGCCAGCTTGGGGTCTGGCTATATGGTGAAGGGAAGCTGAAATACAGCGCCAAACCCGAGTTTGGCGCAATCATCCAGAAGCACAAGGTGTTTCATGCCGAGGCGGGCAAGATCGCCCGGCTGATCAACAGCAATCAGTACGCGTTGGCGGAAAAGGAGATGGGCACGGGCACGCCGTATTCCCAGGCTTCCAGCGCGGTGGGCGCGGCCATCATCGCGTTCAAGCGGCACCTGTAGGGGGTGCGACGCGGCGCCTGCCGCACGGCCGGCGCCGCGTCTTGCTTCACACCGGCCATTCCCCCAACCGATACGCCGAATCCCAGAACATCCATTCCAACTGCGCCGCATGTGTATAGGCGCGGTGCATCTCATCCCGCGTCTGTGCCGACGCCTTGTCCGCCGCCTGGTCCACCGATGCGATCACTTCGCGCACCAGGGTGTGGAATTCTTCTCCGGCGTAGGTATCGATCCACGCGCCATAGGGATTGGGACGCGTCGCGCGCGAGTGGATGTCGCGCCCGATCTCGGCATAGATCCAGAAGCACGGCAGCAACGCCGCCAGGGCCACGGGATACGGCGCGCTCCACGCGGTGGCGATGAGGAAGCTGGTGTAGTGATGGCTGGCCGGCGACAGCGGGGTGCTGGCGAACGTGTCGCCATCGATGCCGAATTGCTTCATGAAGCCTTCGTGCAGGCTGCGTTCGACCACCACGGCGTTCTTGGCGGCGTCGGCGAACTGCACCACGCCGTCGGCATGGTCGGCCTTGGCGGCGGCGACCGCCAGGGCGCGGCCGAAGGCCAGCAGGTAGTGGGCGTCCTGGATCATGTAGTGGCGGAACGCCTGTTCGCTGAGCTGGCCGCTGGCCAGTTCCTGATTGAACGGCATGGTGCGCGTTTTTTCGTACAGCGCGGCGTTGCGCGCCCAGGCGTCGGTGCTGAAAGACATGGCAATCCTCAAGGCAGGGTCGAACGGTGCGCCAGGGCGCGCCGTGGTGGTGGACCCAAGGGTATCAAGACGGGCGCGCAGGCAAGCATGGCGCGGACTGGCAGCGCCCAGTGTATTCATTAATTGAGAATCATTGTTAATATGGCCGTCCTTTTTGCCTTGACGCGACGTTCGGCCCAATGCCCCGCCCCATTAACCCCCTGAAAGGTTGGCTCGCCTATTACGGCGAGCTGGTGGGTTCGTGGGCCAAGCGCAATTCGCGTCCTTGCGACGCGGAGGATGCGGCGCAGGATGTGATGGCGCATCTGTTGAGCGATGGCAACGTGGCGGCGGCTGCACCCAAGTCCTATCTGTACCGGGCGACGCAGAATCGGCTGATCAGCGAGATCCGGCGGCAGGAACGCCACCCGCAGACTTCGCTGGAGATGCTGGCGGCCGAAGACCATCCGCTGCTGCACGATCCCGAAGCGGGCGTGCGCGCGCGGCAGTTGGCCGAGGCGCTGGAACAGGCATTGGCGAGCCTGCCGCTGAAGAAGCGGCAGGCCTATGTGTGGCACAGGCTGGAAGGCTATTCGCAGCCGGAAATCGCGCAGCGCATGGGCCTGGCGCTCAATACGGTTGAACGCTATATCATGGACGCCACCCGTGAAATGCGCGAACAGCTCGAACGTTTCTGCCCGGATTGACCCGCCGCGCGATGACTGACTCCCCCGACCCCGACACCCTGCGTGACCCGCGCGATGCCGCCGCGTACTGGTTCGCGCGCGTCCGTTCGGGGCGGATGGATGCCGCGCAGCAACAGCGCTTCGACGCCTGGCGGCAGGCGGACCCGGCGCATGAGCGGGAATACCAACGGGCCTGCGGCCTCTGGAATGGGTTTGCGTTGGTGAATCCGGCCAGGTTGCGGGCGCTGGCGGCCGAACCGGCGCCGCGCTCCGGGCGGGGTTCCCGCTCGCGCAAGCCTTTGGGGGTTGGCCTGGGACTGGCGTGTGCCGTGGTCGTTGCCGGCGTGGCGCTGCCGCAGTGGTTCATGGGGACGCCGGCGTTCAGCCAGCAGTACGCAACGCAACCGGGTCAGCGTATGCAGGCATCGCTGCCGGACGCCTCCGTGGTGGACCTGAACACCGCGACGCGATTGTCGGTGCGCCTGTTCGAGGATCGCCGCGTTGTCGAACTCCAGGCGGGCGAGGCCACTTTCACGGTGACGCCGGATCCGCAGCGGCCTTTCTACGTGGAGACGGGCGCGACCACCGTCCGCGTCACGGGCACGCGCTTCAATGTGCGCCGCGATGGCGAACAGGTGCGGGTGGCGGTGGATTCGGGCACCGTGGCCGTGCAATCCGGCCACTGGTGGAATCGCAGCCAGGTGTTGCTGACTGGCGGCCAGGGCACGCGCACGCTGGCGCAGGGCGGGTTGTCGCCGTCGGAAAAGGTGGCGGTGTCGGACTTGCTGGCCTGGCATGCGGGACGGGTGGTGTTCCGCGACCAGGCGTTGGCGGATGCCGTGGCCGAGATGAACCGCTATGGCCGCATGGACATGCGCGTCGCGGACGTGGCCGTCGGGCGCATCCATATTTCCGGGGTGTTCAGCGTGGACAACCCGCAAGCGTTTCTCGATCTCCTGCCCGCGATCGCACCGGTGCGGGTGCAGACCGCGGCCGATGGCGTCGCGACGATCCAGGCACGTTGATCTGGCTGGCACGACAGCTTGCGCCGCTGGTCGGTCCGGAAAATGCCGTCCGCGGCGCGTTGCATTTAGTTTCAAATAATCGATGATTTTTCATCAGGAATTGGGCGCGCCACGGCGTCCTGGGGATAGGCGTGCCGATCAGCGCCGCTTCATATCGCCACGTTCGCGGGCTGCTCAGGCCCGCTGCTGCCGATCCCGGGAAAATCATCAGGAAAGCTCGTTCCGTGAACCGTTCAACCATTGGATTCTATTCATCGCCGCGCAGGCTGGCGTCTGCCCAAGGCCTGGGTGCGCTGGCTTTGTCGTTGCTGCTGGGGGTGGCGTTGTCGCCGACCGTCGCGCAGGCGCAGGAAGCGGCGCTGCAGCTCAACATGCCGGCGCAATCGCTGGAAAGCGCGCTGGTCGACCTGGCCACGCGGGCCTCGTGGGATCTGGCGTATTCGCCGGATGCCGTGCGTAATCTGCGTGCGCCGGCCGTGTCGGGCCGGCTGACGCCGGACGAGGCGTTGCGCGCCTTGCTGGCGGGCTCTGGCCTGGTGTTTGAAAGAACGGGCAACCGGGTTGCCCTGTCGCGCGGTGCCGGCGATGCCAGTGTGGTGATGCAGAGCATCACGGTCGTGGGCAAGGGTAATGAGTTCACGGAAGGCACCGGCTCGTACACTACCGGCGCGATGAACACGGCGACCAAGCTGCCGCTGACCATCCAGGAAACGCCGCAGTCCGTCAGCGTGGTGACACGCCAGAAGCTGGATGACTTCGCGATGCAGACCATCGATGACGTCGCCAACAGCACCACCGGCGTGACGGTGAACCACTGGAGCAATGATCGCTCGCGTTATTTTTCCCGGGGCTTCACGATCAATACATTCCTGCTGGACGGGATGCCGGTGACCTACGAGACGGACACGTCCACCTACAGCACCACGGCGATGTACGACCACGTGGAGGTGGTGCGAGGACCGACCGGCCTGATGACGGGCATGGGCGATCCATCGGGCGCCATCAACTTCGTGCGCAAGCAGCCGACCGACGTGGCGCAGTTCATCGCCACCGCGCGCGCGGGCAACTGGGATAATTTCTCGGGCGAATTCGATGCGAGCGGCCCGTTGAATGACAGCGGCTCGATCCGGGGGCGCTTCGTCACGTCGCAGCAGTCGCGGCAGTATTTCACGGATGGCTACAGCAGCCGCAAGCACCTGTACTACGGCGTCGTCGATATCGATCTGACCTCGCGCACCACGCTGAGCCTGGGCGGCCATTCCAACACCGAGGACAATCCGGGGTCCGAATGGATGGGGGTTCCCACGGCCCCCGACGGTTCGCCGCTGGATATCCGGCGGTCACGGCGGTTTTCGCCATCATGGAGCTATTGGGACAAGAAGGAATCGAGCCTGTTCGCCGAGCTCAAGCACAAGTTCGACAGCGGCTGGGTGGCCAAGGCCGCCGCCCGCTCCGTCAATGCGTCGTCGGCGCTGGACGGCGCCTATTTCGTCAGTGGCAGCTATGATGCGCAGGGCAATATGCTTTACGACGTGATGGGCGGCCGCTATGACTACGATAAGAAGCAGCAGAGCTTCGACGTGTCGGCGCAAGGGCCGGTCAAGCTGTTCGGCCGTTTCCACGACATTGCGTTCGGGGCGAGCTACCGCAAGGATACGTGGCGCGACGATGGCTACAGCTACCTGGATTCGCCGACCGGCTATTACATGCTGGGCGGCGTCAATCCGTACACGTGGGACCCGGATTCGATTCGCCGTTCCGACTTCGTGAAGGACACGCTCTGGAGCCGCGACCAGCGCTCGGCACTGACGTCGGCCTACGCCACCGGCCGTTTCCGCCTGGCGGACCCGCTCAGCATGATTCTGGGCGCGCGGCTGGATTGGTTCGACTTCGACAACAAGCAGTATCAAGGCGCATGGAGCAGTCATCGCAAGTTCAGCGAAGACAAGCACTTCACGCCGTATGCCGCGCTGACCTATGATCTGAACGACAACCACTCGGTCTACGCCAGCTATTCCAGCATCTTCAAACCGCAGTACTACCTGGACACGTCGGGTACGGTGCTCAAGCCGGTGGAGGGCACCAACTACGAAATCGGCCTGAAGGGCAGCTATCTGGACGAGCGTATCAACGCCGCCATCGCGGTGTTCTCGACGACGCAGTCCAACCTGCCGCAGGCGGTGACCGACATCTCGTCGTGCTTCGTCGCCACCAATTGCTATCGGGCGGTGGGCGAGGTCAAGAGCGAAGGCGTGGAGATCGACATCAATGGCGAGCTGCTGCCACGCCTGAACGTGGGCATCGGTTATTCCTACACGCGCGCCAAGGTGTCTTCGGGCGGCATCGACGGCGCCGCAGGCCAGCCCTATGCCAGCTATGTCCCGCAGCACCAGTTGAAAGTCGCCGCCATGTATCACCTGCCGGGGGCGTACGAGAAATGGCGTATCGGCGGCGCGGTGCGGGCACAGAGCAAGACCTCGACGCAATCGTTGACGAGCGCGGAGGGCTACGTGGTCAAGCAGTCGCCGTTCACGGTGGTGGATCTGGTGGCCGGCTACAAGGTGAACCGGCAGCTGGATATCCAGTTCAACGTCAACAACCTGTTCGACAAGCGCTATTTCGAGTCGATGCAGGGTAACAATGGCGGCAACTACTACGGTACGCCGCGTAGTTTCCTGCTGACGACACGCTATCAGTTCTAGCGGCATGGCTGGCTGCGCATCGCGATGGCGATGGCGCAGTCAGCCGTGGCGGCCTCATCGTCGGGGGGAGTTCGTCCGACGGCGTTCGGGCGAGGGCTAGACGTCGTCGAAATAGAACGCCTTGTCGATCTTCGCTTCAAGCGCGAGATAGGTGGGCGATTCCTGCCAGTTCTGGGTGAAGCCGATCAGCAGCAGCGCGCCGACGACCGCGCCGATGGCGCCCATCCAGCCGAAGCCGAACGCCAGTATCAGCAGCGGCCCCGCGCAGACCAGTGGCAGCCACCATTGCAGCAGCAACTTCAGCAGCATGCCCAGGCAGAAATAACCGACGATCAGCGCCACGATGATGGCAATGACGATCAGGAATTCCATGACAGCTATGCCGCCAGGATGCGGGCTTTCTGCTCGGCGAATTCGGCGTCTGTCAGCACGCCGCGGTCGCGCAGGCTGGCCAGTCGCTCCAGTTTGGCGATGACGTCGTCATCCGGACCGGCGGCCTTGCCGGCGGCGGGTTGCCGCATGAAGCGGGATTTGCGCGCTTCGATGGCCTCCTGCACGCGGTTGGTGAATCGCATGACGGTTTTCTTCCAGACGTTGCGTATCTGGTAGCTACCGGCGCTGTCCTGGATGGAGATATTGCCGAACATGATGCCGGTTTCACCGGAAACGGCATTGACCTTGTCCAGGTCGATCGCGGTCTGGCGCAGGCCGTAGACCAGGCCTTTGTCGAGGAAGATGATGCGCCGGTCGGTCAGCGTGATGAGCCAGGTGTTGTTGTTCATCATGCCGCTGGTGAAGGCCAGCACCTCTTCGCCGTCGTGCAGCACGTGGGGCAGGTGGTTCAGTTCCTTCTTGGTGAAGAACTGGTCATCGCCCATCTCCTTGGCGATGGCGTTGTAGCGCGCCTTCAATTCCTCGGGCGGCGCGTTTTTATAGTCGAAGGCCATGCACTTCCTTGCATCCGGTTATGGCATCAGCAGCCAAAGCGCGCCTATCTTAAGCCACGGGTCGGGCAGGCGGAGGCGTGCTCGGAAAAAAACCTCCGGGCCGGCGGCCAGTCCGGAAGGCTCCCTGTCGATTGTCGAGATTCGAAGCGGCGCACGGCCAGCCGCGCGCGCCGCATTCCCGGCGGCGCAAGGCCTATTGCATGTACCACCCATGGCTGACCACGAACGACTGCCCCGTGAACGCCGCGCTGGGGAAGGTCGACAGGAACAGCGCCGTCTGCGCCACGTCGTCGACCGTGGTGAAAACGCCGTCGACGGTATCGCCCAGCATCACCTTCTTGACCACGTCTTCTTCGCTGATGCCCAGTTCCTTGGCCTGTTCGGGAATCTGCTTCTCGACCAGCGGGGTGCGCACGAAGCCGGGGCAGATGACGTGCGAACGCACGTTGTGCTTGGCGCCTTCCTTGGCCAGCACGCGCGCCAGGCCCAGCAGTGCGTGCTTGGCGGCGACGTAAGCGGACTTGAGCGGCGAGGCTTCGTGAGAGTGCACCGAGCCCATGTAGATCACGACGCCGCCGCGATCATCCTTGTACATGTGCTTGAGCGCGGCCTTGGTGGTGAGGAAGGCGCCATCGACGTGGATGGCCTGCATTTTCTTCCAGTCGGCGAAGGCGAAGTTCTCGATGGGGTTGACGATCTGGATGCCGGCGTTCGAGATCAGGATGTCGATGCTGCCGTAGGCGGCGGCGACGCGGTCGATGCCCTGGTTGACGGCGTCTTCGTTGGTGACGTCCATGGCCACGCCCATGGCCTTGCCGCCGGCCTGTTCGATTTCGCGGGCGACGGCGTCGGCGCCGGCCTGGTTCAGGTCGGCGATAGCGACCGCGGCGCCTGCGCGCGACAGGGTCAGCGCGATCTCCTTGCCGATGCCGCTGGCCGCGCCGGTGACGACGGCCACTTTTCCGTTCAGATTGCTCATGCTGGGGAACCTCCGGGTAAGGATGCCGCGGGCCGGGGTGCGCCCGCGGATGCGAGGGGCATGGCTTGATGGTAGCGCTCCAGGATGAGCGCAGCCTGAACGCCACAGCCAGGGTAACTTTCTATGTCATTTGCTTCCGCCGCATGTCAGGGCGGCGCTGGGGCGCGCGCTCGCGGTTCCCGGGGCGGGCGCCATGGGCGGCAGGCCGCGCCAGGGACGGGGCCCGGCAGGCTTTGTTACCAAGCCCGGCCGCGCGCCGCATTCGGCCATTGCCGGTTGCGCCGGGCTGCGCGAGAATCCGCCGGATTCGGTCCCGCCCTGATTGTGGCGGGATCCTTGTTTCCTACAGAGCGAAGACTAGCGTGTCATCAGTCATGGACGGTCGGGCGGGCAAGCGGGTGGCGGCAGGTTGGGCGCGTGGCGTCGCGGCGGCCGTGCTGGGGGTGGCGGCGCTGTCGGCGCAGGCGGCCTATGTGGTGGTGGACACCGGTCATACGCCCAAGCAGCCGGGCGCCATGGGCGCCAGCGGCCGGGTGGAGTACCAGTACAACCTGGACCTGAGCGGCGCGGTGGCCACGGATCTGCTGGCGCTGGGAGACCGGGTGACGCGCGTGTCGGCCGATGGCGCCGAGATTGCGCTGGGCCGGCGCGCGCGGACGGCGCCGGACGCGGACTTCTTCATCTCGATCCACCACGATTCGATGCAGCAGAAGTACATCGATGCCGGCCGCCAGCGGGAGTTCGCGGGCTTCGCCATCTTTGTCTCGCAGCTCAATCCCCGCTACGAGGACAGCCTGCGGTGCGCCAAGGCCATCGGCGAGGCGCTGGTGGCGGCGGGCGAAAAGCCGTCGCTGTACCACGCCGAGCCCATCGCGGGCGAGAACCGGCCATTGCTCGATCGCCGCCTGGGCGTGCATCGCTACGATGGGCTGGCGGTGCTCAAGACCGCGGCCATGCCGGCGGTGCTGGTGGAGGCCGGCGTGATCGTGAATCCCGACGAAGAGGCGCGCCTGGCGCGGCCAGAGACCATTCAGCGCCTGGCGCGGGCGATCGCGGACGGCACGCACGCCTGCCAGCGGCGCTAGCGCGGCGTTGGGGGCCAGCGGGCGGATGCGGGATGAAATCGCAAGGGATGGATAAAATCCGGCATTCGTATAGTGGGCCGCCGCGCCCGGACGACGCGGTTGCGCAGGGCGGGGGCGATCCCGGCCGTGGCGAGCGTTCCGAGAACAAGGACTGATGATGCTGAAAAGAAAACTGACGATGTTGGCCGCGTCCCTGGCGCTGTCGATGACCGGGCTGTCCGTCGCGGTGGCGCAGACGCAGGCGCCGGCGCAGCAGCAGGAGGAGCCCGAACGCTACGGCCCGTTCTTCTTCCTGCCCAGCCAGCCCAACCTGCTGGTCTACGTGGGCGCGGTGGGCGCCAACGACATGCTCAACCTGAAGAAGGCGCTGCGCGAGCACCCGACCATCTCCACCCTGATCCTGCAGAACAACGGCGGCGGCCTGGTCCACATCGGGCTGGTGGTGGCCGAAGAGGTCTACGAGCGCGGGCTGAACACCTATATCCCGAAGGACAGCTATTGCGCGTCGGCGTGTTCGTTCGTGTTCTTCGCCGGGCGCCAGCGCCTGGCGGAAGGCCGCCTGGGCGTGCATCAGATCTCCGCGCCCGAGATGACGGGCGAGCAGGCGCAGTTCGGCGTGTCGGACATCGTCGCGACCCTGCCGAAGTACGGCGTGTCGGCGGACGTGCTGGGGATCATGTTCAGCACGCCGTCCAAGGAGATGTATTTCTTCTCGCCGCAGGAGATCATCAGGTACGGCATCAACCGCACCGGCAACGTCAGGACGGCCAGCAATGACGTGCAGCCGGGCACCGGCCAGCGTGCGGCCCCCGCGCCCGCCGCGGCGCCGGCGCCGCAGGCGCAGTCGCCGGGGGATGCCAAGCTGCCGCCGCGCAAGCCGGCGTCGCCCGATGCCGCGCCGGCGCCGGCCGGTCCCGTGGCCAATCCGTACATGCCGAAGGAGACCGCGCCGGCGGCGATCACGGATGAGCAGAAGGCGATCAACGCCGCGGCCCTGATGATCCAGGCGGGCAGCGGCACCAATGAAGAGGCGCTGAAGTTCACGCGCGAGTTCTACGCCGATACGGTCGACTACTTCAAGAAGCAGCGGCCGAAATCCGAAATTCTGGCGGACAAGGAGGCGTACTTCGCGCGCTGGCCGGTGCGTCGTTTCGTGGTCGACCAGAATTCGCTGCGGGCCAAGTGCCAGGACCAGATGTGCATGGTCAAGGGCCTCTACGACTACAAGGTATCCAGCCCGGAGCGCGGCAAGACCGCGACCGGCACGTCGAATTTCACTTACGTCCTTGACCTGCGCAACCGCTACCGCATCGTCATGGAAGACAGCGAGGTCATCAGCCGCTGATGTAGCGGGCCGATGCCAGGGAGAATTGCAATGAGTTTGAGGAATCGCGCGGCGCGGCTGCTGTGCCTGGTGGGGTTGAGCGTGCTGGCGGCGCCGGCGTTGGCGATCAACTGCCAGAAGGCCAGCACGGTCCCCGAGAAGCTGATCTGTTCGGATCGCAAGGCGGTGGCCGCCGATGGCGAGCTGAACCGCGCCTATGCGGCGGTGCTGAAGCAGGCGCCCGACGAGGAGATCCACAAGATGCTGGTGGACAGCCAGCGGCGCTGGCTCAAGGCCCGCGACCAGGTGCTGGACGGGCTGACCGACGATTCCGACGCGTTGCAGGACGACAAGACGCCGGGGCAGCTGGCGGCCGACCTGATCCTGAACCGCATCGCCCAGCTCAAGGAGATCCGGAAGGGCGACAAGCTGCCCGCCATGATCGCCACGGCGCTGCGCCAGCGGGAGTTCAACAAGCAGTTCACCGGCGGCCCCTACGCCGGCTTTGATGTGTCCTGCGACCTGCTGCCGCGCGACTACAAGTACTACGGCTGCTTCGCGATCCGCCACTACCAGAACAACGATCGCCTCTGCAGCGCGGAGGAATACTGGGCCACGGGTTCGGTCTATGTGCAGCGCTATGTGGCCAAGGTGGTGGATAACAAGCCGGTGCCGGTGGCCTCGTGCTCATTCAATGGCGTCGACGCCAACTGCCCGGGCGGGATTTCGGATGACGCCCACTGGAACACCGGCCCCGAGGTGCACAAGGTGGACTATTCATCCACGCCGTTGCCCAAGGTGGATGGCGAAGTCCACGACGAGGATGACAACGACTGGCTCAAGGCCTGCCTGACCGATCCGTCTTTCCCGCTGTCCGACCCGAAGGGCGCCGGGCGCTAGTCGGGGCGCGCCGAGCCGTATCAGGCCGGGTCGTCGGCGGCGGCCCGGGCCAGGCGCTTGCGGTGGCGCCTGGCGTAGTCCTGCAACGCGTCGCGCAGCACCACCGCCTGGTTGTGCGCGGTATTGCGCGCGCCATACAGCAACGTCAACGGGCGCGCGCCGGCGGCTTCCAGCAACGCGGCCATGCGGGCCTGTTGCGCCGGGTCGGCCAGCTCGGCCAGGTATTTTTCCCGGAACGCATCCCAGCGTTCGTCCTGGTGACTGAACCATTTGCATAGTTCGGCGCTGGGGGCGATGTCCTTGGCCCATTCATCCAGCCCCAGGTCGGCGCGGCGCAGGCCGCGCGGCCACATGCGGTCCACCAGCGCCCGATAACTGCCGTCGGGGCCGAGGCCTTCATAGACACGCTGCACGGAGATGGCGGACGGTTTCATGGGAGAGCGGCTCCTGTGACGGACCGCCCCAGTCTACTCCCGCCCCGCATCCGGCCGCCGCCGACCGGCGACTCCGGGACGCATTCCGGCGCGACGGGTCAGGCGGCGGCCTTGGCCGGCTCGGCCGCGCCGCTGGCGCGCAACAGCAGGAAACCCACCACCGCCGAGGCCAGCGAGCCGGTCAGGACGCCGATCTTGGTGGCGTCGACCGCCGCCGGGTCGGTGAAGGCCAGCGCGCCGATGAACAGGCTCATGGTGAAGCCGATGCCGCACAGCAGGGCCACGCCGTACAGCTGCGTGAAGCTGGCATGGCGCGGCAGGCTGGCCACGCCCGTGCGGATGGCGAGCCAGGCGAAGCCGAACACGCCCAGCTGCTTGCCCAGGAACAGGCCCAGCGCCACGCCCAGCGGCACGGGCTGCGCCAGGCTCGACAGGCCCATGCCGGCGAACGACACGCCAGCGTTGGCGAAGCCGAACAGCGGCACGATCAGCAGCGCCACGGGCTTGTGCAGCGCATGTTCCAGCGCATGCAGCGGCGAATGCTCGCCCGCGCGGCCCTGGTTCTGGGGGCGCAGCGGAATGGTCAGCGCCAGCGCCACGCCCGCGAGCGTGGCGTGCACGCCGGACTTCAGCACGAAGTACCACAGCACCGCGCCGATCAGCAGGTAGGGCGTCAGGCGCAGCACGCCGGCCCGGTTCAGGCAGAACAGGCAGGCCAGCAGCGCGCCGGCCATGGCCAGCGCGAACAGGTTCAGCTCGGAGGTATAGAACAGCGCAATGATGACGATGGCGCCCAGGTCGTCCAGGATCGCCAGCGCCGTCAGGAACACCTTCAGCGAGGTCGGCACGCGGCTGCCCAGCAGGGCCAGGATGCCCAGCGCGAAGGCGATGTCGGTGGCGGCGGGAATGGCCCAGCCGCGCAGGGTCTCGGGGCTGCCCAGGTTGAGCAGCACGTAGATCAGCGCCGGCATGGCCATGCCGCCCACGGCGGCGATGCCCGGCAGCACGATGCGGGCGACGCCGCGCAGCTGGCCGTCCAGCACCTCGCGCTTGATCTCCAGGCCGACCAGCAGGAAGAACACGGCCATCAGGCCGTCGTTGATCCAGTGCAGCACCGATTCCTTGAGCATCACCGGTCCGACCTGGAAGCCCAGTTTGGTGCCGAGGATGTCGAAGTATCCGGCCGCCAGGGGACTATTGGCGACGATCAGGGCGACCACCGCCGCCAGCATCAGGACGTAGCCGCCGAGGGCTTCGGAACGCAGGAACGCCTGCAGGAAAGAGACGGGCCGGGACGGGGGCGAGGCCTGCAGGGTCAAGATTCACTCCTTGGGTGCTGCGTACAGCGTAAAACCTGAATTTTACCTGAATTAAGCATGCCCCGCCGGATGGAAGGCCTTGATTTCTATAGGATTTGGCCTTTCGGGATCAATGCCACAGCAACGCGTTCATGGCCTCGACCAGCCGGTTGCGATAGCGCGGCAGCAGCGCCCGCACGCGGGCCTGGCGGTCGGTCCATTCGGCCGGTTCGGCGCCGGCGGCGATGCGCGGCGGCGCCCAGATCGGATCGGGGAAATGGCGGTCGCCGCGCCAGCGCGGAATCACGTGCCAGTGCAGGTGCGGCACCATGTTGCCGAGCGACGCCAGGTTGATCTTGTCGGGCGCCAGGATCGACTGCTGCGCTTCCTCGACCACGTACACGGCGCGCATCAGCAGGTCGCGGCCGTGGGTCGACAGGCTGGTCATCTCGGCCAGGTGGGCGTTCCAGATGACGCGGGTGAAGCCGGGGTAGTCGGGGTCGTCGACCTCGATCAGGCGCAGGTGCGGCCCGCGCCACAGCAGCGTGCCGCCGTCGGTCTGGCACAGCGGACAGTCGGGGTCGCGCGCGCTCAAGGCAGCACCTTGCGGTATTGGATGAAGCCGGAACGGTCGGCGATGCGGTCGTACAGCTGCATGGCGGTGGCGTTGGTTTCGTGGGTCAGCCAGTAGACGCGAGCGCAGTTGGCCGCGGCCGCCTGCGCGTAGACGTGCTCGATCAGCTTGCGGCCGGCGCCGGTGCCGCGCGTCTCGGGATCCACATACAGGTCCTGCAGGTAGCAATAGTCGCCCGCCGTCCAGGTGGAGCGGTGGAAGATCCAGTGGACCATGCCGACCGCGCGGCCGCTGTCGTAGGCCAGCGCGGCGTTGACCGGCTCGGCCGGGTCGAGGAAGCGGGCCCAGGTGTTGCGGGTGACGGCGTCGGCGATGTCGACGCGGTAGAAGTCCTGGTAGCCCTTCCAGAGCGGCAGCCAGACATCAAAATCGGCGGCGACGACGGGGCGGATTTCAGCCGAGCTCATGGGGAAGGTCTCCTGCGGGTCAGAGTTGGTTTTCCAGGGCTTCGACGATATGCCGCAGCACCTGAAGGCGAGCGTAGCGCTTGTCGTTGGCCGAGACCAGATGCCACGGCGCATGCTGGACATCGGTGCGCGCCAGCATTTCGTTGGTGGCCGCGGCGTATTCCTTCCACTTGTCGCGGTTGCGCCAGTCGTCGGGCGTGATCTTGAAGTTCTTGAAGGGCGACTTCTCGCGGCCCTTGAAGCGTTCGAGCTGCACGTCGGCGGTGACCGCCAGCCAGAACTTCAGCACCAGCGCGCCGCTGCCGGCCAGTTGCGCCTCGAAGTCGTTGATCTCGGTGTAGGCGCGGCGCCAGTGGGCGGGCGGAGTGATTTTCTCGACGCGCTCGACCAGTACCCGGCCGTACCAGGAGCGGTCGAAGATGGCGATGCGGCCCTGGCGCGGCACGTGGCGCCAGAAGCGCCACAGGTAGGGGCGCGACAGCTCGTAGCTGTTGGGCGCGGCCACCGGGGTGATGTCGAACTGGCGCGCGTCCAGCGCATGCGTGATGCGCCGGATGGCGCCGCCCTTGCCGGCGGCGTCCTGGCCTTCGAACACCAGCACCAGCGAGCGTTCCTGGAATTTCCTGGAGCGGGCGGCGCGCGCCAGCCGGCCCTGCAGCAGGCCCAGTTCGGATTCGTAGTCTTCGCGGTCGAGCTTGGCGTCGTAGTCCAGCTGGCCGAGCCGGTCAAGGATGCGGGCGGGGCCGGTATGGGCCACGAACGAGGCCGGGATGCGCGGCACGCGGTTCTGGCGCATGGCGGCCAGCACGGCTTCGGCGGTGCGCGCGGCGCGCATGTTCTCGTCGGCGCTGGGGATCACCACCCAGGGCGCGTGGCCACTGTCGGTGTGGTTGATGACGACCTGGCCGCTGTTGCGGATGCGGTCGTATTTCTTGTGCACCTTGAGGTCGATCGGGCTGACCTGCCAGGAGGTCTCGGGACTGGCCAGCAGGCGCTTGGCCCGCGCCCGCTGGGCGTCCGATGACAGGTGGAACCAGAGCTTGAGGATCTGCACGCCTTCGGCGGCCAGCATGGCCTCGAAGCGGCGGATGGCGACCGACTGCGCCTCGATGCTGTCCTGGTTGGGATGCTTGCGCGCGGCTTCGCGGATCAGCGGCGTGTACCAGGAGCCGAAGACGATGCCGGTGCTGCCCTTGGGCGGCAGGTCTTTCCAGTAGCGCCACATGGGCGGGCGTTCGAGTTCGTCGCCTTCCGGGGGACCATAGGCCAGCGTCTTGATGTGGCGCGGGTCCATCCACTCGTTGAGCAGGTTGACGGTGGCGCCCTTGCCGGCGCCGTCGATGCCGGCCACCACCACCAGCAGGGATTTCTCGGCCTTCTGCAGGCGCTGGTATTGGGCGTTCAGCAGCGCGACGCGCAGCTTGGCCTCCAGCGGTTTGAAGGCTTCCTTGGACAGGACTGGGTCGGCTTCGGCTTCGGCGAACATGAGGGATTCCGTGAGATCGGCGATCTTGTGACCGGCCGATCTTGCGGGATATCCCGGCGGCGCGCAAGTGCGCGGCCGGCGGAACCCTTGCGGCCGCCGGCTAGAGGGCGTCGACCGGGATCTTCAGGTAGCGCACGCCGTTGTCTTCCGGCGGCGGGAAGTGGCCGGCGCGGATGTTGACCTGGATGGCCGGCAGGATCAGCGTGGGCATGGACAAGGTGGCGTCGCGCCGCGTGCGCATGGCGACGAAGTCGTCTTCGGTGACGCCGTCGCGCACGTGGATGTTGGCGCGGCGCTGCTCGGCCACGCTGGTCTGCCACGCGGCCTCGCGGCCGGCCGGCGGATAGTCGTGGCACATGTAGAGGCGGGTGTCGTCGGGCAGGCTCAGCAGATGCCGGATGGAGCGGAACAACTGGTGGGCGTCGCCGCCGGGAAAGTCGCAGCGCGCGGTGCCGACGTCGGGCATGAACAGGGTGTCGCCGACGAAGACCGCGTCGCCGATGCGGTAGGCCATGTCGGCGGGGGTGTGGCCGGGCACGTGCATGGCGCTGGCCGTGAGCGCGCCGATCGAGAACGTTTCGCCGTCGGCGAACAGGCGGCCGAACTGCGAGCCGTCGAGCTGGAACTGCGGCTCGAGGTTGAAGATTTTCTTGAACACGCCCTGCACCGTGCGGATGCTCTGGCCGATGGCGATGACGCCGCCCAGCGCGCGCTGCAGGTAGGGGGCGGCCGACAGGTGATCGGCATGCGCGTGGGTCTCGAGCAGCCATTCGGTGCGCAGGCCGTGTTCGCGGACGTAGGCGGCGACCCGGTCGGCGCTGGCGGTGCTGGTGCGGCCGGACTTGGGGTCGTAGTCCAGCACCGAGTCGATGATGGCACAGGCGCCGCCGGGCGCGGGCTCGTGCACCACGTAGGTGACGGTGGCGGTGGCCGGGTCGAAAAAGGCTTGGATCTGCGGGGTCATGGGCGGCGGCCTCGGGCGTGCGGCGGCGGCGCGCACGAAACAATATATGTATTTGAATAATATTGTTGGATAGTTTATCCGTCAATATAATGATCAAGTCCTTTCCGGCCGATTGATCCTCATCAAATGCTGACTGCCCTGAACGAATGCGAAGTCGCCGCGCTGCGCGAATCCGCCTCCCAGGCCTGCGCGCTGCTCAAGGCGCTGGCCAACGAAGACCGGCTGCTGCTGCTGTGCCAACTGGTGCAGGGCGAGCGCAACGTCGGTGAACTGGAATCCCTGACCGGCATCCGCCAGCCGACCCTGTCGCAGCAGCTGGGCGTGCTGCGCGACGAGGGCCTGGTGAGCACGCGGCGCCAGGGCAAGTACGTGTACTACCAACTGGCCAGTTTCGAGGTCAACCAGGTCATGAAAACCCTGTCCAGCCTGTATTGCGGCCGCGCGATGGCGGCGCTCGCATCATGATCGACTGGCCCGCTTTCACGCCCGGGAGCGCGGTTGCCGGCGGCGCGTTGATCGGCGCGGCCGCCGTGTTGCTGATGCTGGGGGCGGGCCGCATCGCGGGCATCAGCGGCATCCTGGGCGGCCTGCTGCCGCCGGACCGCCACAGCGGCTGGCGGCTGGCGTTCGTGGTCGGCCTGGGCCTGGCGCCGTGGCTCTATCAGTGGGCCGCGACGCTGCCGCCCATCGTGGTGGAGGCGGGCACGGGCCGGCTGATCGCCGCGGGCCTGCTGGTGGGGATCGGCACGCGCTACGCCTCGGGCTGCACCAGCGGCCATGGCGTCTGCGGCCTGGCGCGCGGTTCGCGCCGCTCGCTGGCGGCGACCGCGTTGTTCATGGCCGCGGGGTTCGTCATGGTCTATCTCGTGCGCCACGTGATCGGAGCCTGACATGGTCATCGCGTTCGCTTTCGTCGCGGGACTGGTATTCGGCCTGGGCCTGATCGTCTCCGGCATGGCCAACCCCGCCAAGGTGCTGGGCTTCCTGGATCTGGCGGGGCCGTGGGACCCGTCGCTCGCGCTGGTGATGGGCGGCGCGCTGGCGGTGACCGCCGTGGGTTTCGCCGGGTTGCGGCGGCGCCGCGCCAGCCTGTCCGGCGGCCCGCTGCAATGGCCCGCCGCGACGCGCGTCGATCCGCGCCTGGCGCTGGGCAGCCTGACGTTCGGCGCGGGCTGGGGCCTGGCGGGGTTCTGCCCGGGGCCGGCGCTGGTGGCGGCCGCGGCCGGCGTGCGCGAGGCCCTGATCTTCGTGGCCGCCATGGCGGCGGGCATGGCGCTGTTTTCGATCATCCAGCATTTCAATCGCCGGCCCCCGCGGACCGGTTCATAACCGGGAGACAAGCATGCAGACGGCAGCACAGGCGCAGCGCGATTTCGACGTGGTGGTGGTGGGAGGCGGTTCGGCCGGCATCGGCGTGACCGCCAGCCTGCTGCGCCGCCGTCCGGACCTGCGCATCGCGGTCATCGAGCCCAGCGACAAGCACTACTACCAGCCGGCCTGGACGCTGGTGGGCGGGGGCGCGTTCGACATCGCCAAGACGGTGCGGCCGACCCGCTCGGTGATGCCGGGCCGCGCCACCTGGCTGCAGGCCGCGGCCGCCGGTTTCGAACCCGAGGCCAACCAGGTGCGGCTGGCCGATGGCAGCGCGGTCAGCTATCAGCAATTGATCGTGTGCCCGGGCCTGCGCCTGGCCTGGGACAAGGTGGAGGGGCTGTCGGATACGTTGGGCCGCAACGGCGTCAGTTCCAACTACCGATTCGACCTGGCGCCGTACACCTGGGAACTGGTGCGCGGCCTGAAGGGCGGCAAGGCGCTGTTCACGCAGCCGGCGATGCCGATCAAGTGCGCCGGCGCGCCGCAGAAGGCCATGTACCTGGCCTGCGACCACTGGCGCCGCGGCGGCGTGCTGGATCGCATCGACGTCGAATTCGACCTGGCCGGCGCGGTGCTGTTCGGGGTGCCGACCTTCGTGCCGCCGCTGATGCGCTATGTGGAGAGCTACGGCATTTCGCTGGCCTTCAATTCGGCGCTGGTGGCGGTGGACGGCCCGGCGCGCAAGGCCTGGTTCGACGTCAAGGACGCCGAGGGCGCGGTCACCCGTGTGGAAAAGTCGTTCGACATGCTGCACGCGGTGCCGCCGCAGGTGCCGCACGACTTCCTGCGCCAGAGCGCGCTGGCGGACGCGGCGGGCTGGTGCGAGGTCGATCCGGCCACGCTGCGCCATGTGCGCTACGACAACATCTTCGGGCTGGGCGACGGCATCAGCACCACCAACGCCAAGACCGCGGCGGCGGCGCGCAAGCAGATCGTCACGGTGGCCGAGAACCTGCTGGCGGTGCGCGAAGGGCATGCGCTGCCGGTCACGTATGACGGCTACGGTTCGTGCCCGCTGACGGTCGAGCGCGGCCGCATCGTGCTGGCCGAGTTCGGCTATGGCGGCAAGCTGCTGCCGACGTTCCCGCTGGATCCGACGGTGCCGCGCAAGAGCGCCTGGTTCCTGAAGGCGACGATGCTGCCGTGGATCTACTGGAACGGCATGCTCAAGGGCCGTGAATGGCTGGCCCGTCCGCTGGGCAACTGAAGCCGCCGTTGCCGCGGGGAAGGCGCTGTCGCGCCCGGGCTTTGCCGGTCCCGGGCGCGCGCCTTGCTTGTTATTCGTAGGTGCGGATGTCGTCGATGACCTTGCCGTCGTTCGGCAGGGCGCCGGCCTCGGCCCATTCGACGTCGCTGCGCAGCTTGGTCACGTCGCGCACCGATTCGGCGATGCGCGCGCCCAGGTCTTCGCCGCGCACGCGCGACTCCACCCGCAGCACCATCTTGTCCGACCCCGTGGTGCCGCTGATGACCAGCCGCGCCCGCAGGATCTCGGGATGGCGGCGCACCACGTCGGCCACCTGCGAGGGATGCACGAACATGCCGCGCACCTTGGTGGTCTGGTCGGCGCGCCCCATCCAGCCCTTGATGCGGGTGTTGGTGCGGCCGCAGGGCGAGATGCCGGGCATGACCGCCGACAGGTCGCCGGTGCCGAAGCGCACCAGCGGGTAGTCGGGGTTGAGCGTGGTGACCACGACTTCGCCGACCTCGCCGTCGGGCACGGGTTCGCCGGTGCCGGGACGCACGATCTCGACGATGATGTCCTCGCCCAGCACCAGGCCCTGGCGGGCCGGCGTCTCGAACGCGATCATGCCGAGGTCGGCGCTGCCGTAGGCCTGGTAGCCCTCGATGCCGCGCGCCGCCAGCCAGTCGCGCAGCGACGGCGGGAAGGCTTCGCCGGAGACCAGCGCGCGGCGCAGCGAATCCAGTTTCACGCCGAGCTCGTCGGCCTTTTCCAGGATGATTTTCAGGAAGCTGGGCGTGCCGGTGTAGCCGCTGGGCGCCAGGTCCTGGATCGCGCGCACCTGCTGCTCCGTCTGGCCGGTGCCGCCGGGGAACACGGTGCAGCCGACGGCGTGCGCGGCGGTCTCCATCATCGAGCCGGCCGGCGTGAAGTGATAGGAAAAGCAGTTATAGGCCAGCTCGCCGGCGCGAAAGCCCGCGGCGTACAGCGCGCGGGCAAAGCGCCAGTAGTCGGCGCGCGCGCTTTCGGGTTCATAGATCGGGCCGGGCGAGGCGAACACGCGCATGGCTTCGCCCCAGCCGATGGCCGAGAAGCCGCCGAAGGCCTTCTGCGGGCCGGCCGGTTGCGCGGCCTGCTCGCGGCTGTGCTGCTGGCGCTCCAGCAGCTCGTGCTTGCGCAGCACTGGCAGGCGCGCCAGCGCGGCGCGCGAGGTGACCGTGGCGGGGTCGATGCCGCGCAGCTGCTCGGCAATGGCCGGCGCTCGGGCGATGGCGCGGGCGATGGCGCCGGGCAGGGCCGCCATCAGCTCGCGCTCGCGTTGCTCGGGCGCTCGGGTTTCCAGGACATCGAAAAACTCGGACATGGGATCGCACCCTCTCGTGTGCCGTACTGCGGTGTCGTTGCCGGCGGCGCACCGGACCGCGCCGGCGTCGCCGCTCCAGGGATCAGGCCAGCCAGCGTTTGCGGCGGCGGTAGAACTTGTTGTCGCGGAAACTCTTGCGCTCGCCGCTGGAAATGCCCAGGTAGAACTCTTTCACGTCCTCGTTCTGGGCCAGGTCCTTCGCGGCGCCGTCCATCATCACGCGGCCGTTCTCCAGGATGTAGCCGTAGTCGGCATAGCGCAGCGCGATGTTGGTGTTCTGCTCGGCCAGCAGGAAGCTGACGCGCTCGCGCTGGTTCAGGTCGCGCACGATCTCGAAGATCTCTTCGACGATCTGCGGCGCCAGGCCCATGGACGGCTCGTCCAGCAGGATCATGTTGGGGTTGGCCATCAGCGCGCGGCCGATGGCGGTCATCTGTTGCTCGCCGCCCGAGGTGTAGCCGGCCTGGCTGGCGCGGCGCTGCTTCAGGCGGGGGAAATACTGGTAGACGCGCTCCAGCGCCGCGCTGGTGTCGCCGCGGCCGAGGTCGCGGGTATAGGCGCCCGTCAGCAGGTTCTCTTCGATGGTGAGGTGGGCGAAGCAATGGCGGCCCTCCATCACCTGCACCACGCCGCGCTTGACCAGCTCGGCCGGCGACAGCTTCTCGATGCGCTGGTCGCGGTACTGGATGTGGCCCTTGGTGACGTCGCCGCGCTCGCCCTTGAGCAGGTTCGAGATGGCGCGCAACGTGGTGGTCTTGCCGGCGCCGTTGGCGCCCAGCAGGGCCACGATCCGGCCTTCCGGCACCTGCAGGGAAACGCCCTTGAGCACCAGGATGACGTGGTTGTAGATCACCTCGATGCCGTTCACATCGAGCAGCACCTTGGGGGTGTCGGCGGTAGTAGCGGTAGTCGTTGCTGCGGTCATGGCGGTTCCTGCGGCATGGTGGCGGCCGACGCCCGGGGGCGCCGGCCGCCGGTTCACATCAGTTCTCGCAAGTGCGGGGCGTGATGTTCTTTTCCTTGGCGTACTTCGCCGCGGCTTCCTTCACCATCGGGTCCAGCAGGGTCTTGTCGGCCTGGTACCAGTCCGAGGCGACCTTGAACTTGGCGCCGTCCCACTGCACGATGCGGGCCCAGTCGTCACCCTTGTGGTTGCTGCACGAGGTCTTGACCGGACGCATGATCTGGCCGAAGCCCAGCTGGTTCAGGCGTTCCTGCGTCAGGTTCAGGTTCTCGAAGCCCCAGCGCACCTGTTCGGGCGTGAGCGCCTTGCCCTTGCCGAACTTTTCCTGCGCGGTGCGGATCGCCTCGACCTGCAGCATCGAGATCATCATGCCGCGGGTGTGGGCGATGGTGCCGAGCGTGGTCTTGCCCGTCTTGTCCGAGCCCTGGCCCTTGTCGTAGACGTACTTCTTCAGATCGTCATAGACCTTGTCGTGGTCGGCGCCGCTGTTGTGGATGGTGATGGCGTTGTAGCCCTTGGCGACATCGCCCAGGTCCTTGACGTCGCCTTCCGAGCCGGCCCACCAGATCGCGTACATCTTGTCGCGCGGGTAGCCGCTGGCCTGCGCTTCGCGGATGGCGGTGGGCGTCATGATGCCCGCGCTCCACAGCAGCACATAGGCCGGGCGGGCCTGGCGGATCTGCAGCCAGGTGGACTTCTGTTCCACGCCGGGGGCGGTCACCGGATACAGCAGCAGCTCGAAGCCTTCCTTGGCGGCGCGCTTCTGCAGCAGCGGGATCGGTTCCTTGCCGTAGGGCGAGTCATGGTAGACCAGGGCGATCTTCTTGCCCTTGAGCTTGTCCATGCCGCCTTCTTTCTTGGCGATGTCCTGGATCATCACGTCGGCGGCGGTCCAGTAGGTGCCCAGCAGCGGGAAGTTCCACTCGAACACGCTGCCGTCGACCGATTGCGACAGGCCGTAGCCCATCGTCTCGACCGGCACCTTGTCGACCATGGCCTTGTCGCTGACCGCGAAGGTGATGCCGGTCGATTGCGTGTCGAAGCCCGAGGCGCCGGTGCCCTTGCCCTTCAGGCGCTCGTAGCACTCCACGCCGCGGTCGGTGGCGTAGGCGGTTTCGCATTCCTCGTAGGTGATCTTGACGCCGTTGACGCCGCCGTCGCGTTCGTTGACCAGCTTCAGGTAATCCAGCTTGCCGTCGGCCCAGGGAATGCCCAGCGGCGCGAACGACCCGGTCCGGTACACCAGCAACGGAACGAACTGCTCTTCCGCCGCCATTGCCGGCGTGGCCACGGCGCCCACGGCGCCGGCTGCGGCCACCAAGGCTGCCGCCAACTTCAGGTTAAGACGCTTCATCTCCATTTACCTCCTGCGTGGTGTTTGGGTCATAAACCCTCGGACACCGGGGTTGGCCCGGTCTTGAGCCGGGTATTCAGGATGTGGGCCACGGCGCTCGTGCCGCCGGGGCCCGCAGAAATCAATGCGAAATCAGTGAGGGAAGGGCCAGATGCGGAGCTTCTCCTTGCCGATGCTCCACAACCGCGCCAGCCCGTGCGGCTCGGCGATCAGGAAGAACACGATCAGCGCGCCGAACACCATGTGCTCGACGTGCGCGGCGGTGTCCACCGACAGCGACAGGCCCAGCATGTGCGGCACGTTGGTCAGCGCCACCGGCACCAGCACGATGAAGGCCGCGCCGAAGAAGCTGCCGATGATGGAGCCCAGGCCGCCGATGATGACCATGAACAGCAGCTGGAATGAACGCGTCAGGTCGAAGGCCAGCGGTTCCCACGAACCCAGGTGGATGTAGCCCCACAGCGCGCCGGCCACGCCGACGATGAACGAGCTGACCGCGAACGCGGTGAGCTTGGCGTACATCGGGCGGATGCCGATGACCGAGGCGGCCACGTCCATGTCGCGGATCGCCATCCATTGGCGGCCGATGGCGCCGCGCACCAGGTTCTTGGCCAGCAGACTGAAGACAACCACCAGGATCAGCACGAACAGGTACTTTTCCAGCGCGCTCTGCACCGGCAGGCCGAAGGCGGTCAGCGGCGGCACCGAGACGTTGCCCGACGACGAGTAATTGGTGAAGAACGGGATGCGCAGGAACGCCCAGTCGACGAAGAACTGCGCCGCCAGCGTGGCCACGGCCAGGTACAGGCCGCGGATGCGCAGGCTGGGAATGCCGAAGATAACGCCGACGATGGTGGCGAAGCAGCCGCCCAGCAGGATCTGGACGATCAGCGGCATGCCGGGAAAGCGCACGCCGAAGTTCCAGGCGGCATACGCGCCCACCGCCATGAAGGCGCCCGTGCCCAGCGAGATCTGGCCGCAATAGCCCACCAGGATGTTCAGGCCGACGGCGGCCAGCGACAGGATCAGGAACGGGATCAGGATGGCGCGCAGCAGGTAGTCGCTGGACAGCGCCGGGATGGCGATGAACGCCACCGCCAGCAGCAGCCAGATGAAGACGCGGTCCTGGCGGATCGGGAAGATCTGCTGGTCGGCGCGATAGCTGGTCTTGAATTGGCCGTTTTCGCGATAGAACATGTTTTTATCCTAGAAGGCCGTGGTCAGACGCGGTCGATGATCTTCTCGCCGAACAGCCCTTGCGGACGGAACAGCAGGAACACCAGCGCCAGCACATAGGCGAACCAGATTTCGATGCCGCCGCCCACCAGCGACCCCAGGTAGACCTCGGACAGCTTTTCGCCCACGCCGATGATCAGGCCGCCGAGAATGGCGCCCGGCACCGAGGTCAGGCCGCCCAGGATCACCACCGGCAGCGCCCGTAGCGCCGCGGTCGAGAGCGTGAACTGCACGCCGAACTTGGAGCCCCAGATGATGCCGGCCACCAGCGCCACCAGGCCGGCGACGCTCCAGACGATGACCCAGATGCGGTTCAGCGGAATGCCGATGGACTGCGCCGCCTGGTGGTCATCCGCCACGGCGCGCAGCGCACGGCCGGTGGAGGTGAACTGGAAGAACAGCGCCAGCGCGGCCACCAGCAATGCGGCGATGACCGCGGCGGTCAGGTCTTCGAGGTTGATGAGCAGGCCGCCTTCGAACACCGAGTCCAGGATCATCAACGGATCCTTCGGCATGCCGACGTTGATGGAATAGACCGAGCTGCCGAACGAGATCTGGCCCAGGCCATCGAGGAAATAGCTGATGCCCAGCGTGGCCATGAGCAGGGTGGTGGCCTCCTGGTTGACCAGGTGGCGCAGCACGAAGCGCTCGATCGCCACGGCCAGCAGGAACATGATGATGGCGCTGACGATGAAAGCCAGCACGTTGGCCAGGATCATGTTTTCGAAGCCGAACCAGCGCGGTATCCACTCCGAGAAGCGCGCCATCGACAGCGCCGCCACCAGCACCATGGCGCCCTGCGCGAAGTTGAACACGCCCGACGCCTTGAAGATCAGCACGAAGCCCAGGCCGATCAGGGCGTACAGCATGCCGCTCATCAGGCCGCCGAATAAGGTTTCCAGAAAAAATCCCATGTCTCGTCCGCCTTAGTGCGACACGCCCAGATAGGCTCTGATTACGTCTTCGTTGGCGCGCACCTCATCGGGCTTGCCGTCGCCGATCTTCTTGCCGTAGTCCAGCACCACCACGCGGTCGGAGATGTCCATGACCACGCCCATGTCGTGCTCGATCAGCACGATGGTGGTGCCGAATTCGTCGTTCACGTCGAGGATGAAGCGGCTCATATCCTGCTTCTCTTCGATGTTCATGCCGGCCATCGGCTCGTCCAGCAGCAGCAGGCGCGGCTCCATGGCGAGCGCGCGGCCCAGGTCGACGCGCTTTTGCAGGCCGTAGGGCAGACGCCCCACGGGCGTCTTGCGATACGCCTGGATCTCGAGGAAGTCGATGATGTTCTCGACGAACTGGCGGTGCTCGATCTCTTCGCGTTCGGCGGCGCCCAGGCGGAAGGCCTGCGCCAGCAGCCCGCACTTCATGCGCAGGTTGCGGCCCGTCATGATGTTGTCCAGCACGCTCATGCCCTTGAACAGGGCGAGGTTCTGGAAGGTGCGGGCGATGCCCATTTCGGCGGCGCGGCGCGGATTCATGCGCGAGAAGCGCTCGCCGCGAAAGGCGATGCCGCCCTGCTGCGGGGTGTAGACGCCGTTGATGACGTTCAGCATCGAGCTCTTGCCCGCGCCGTTGGGGCCGATGATGGCGCGGATCTCGTGCTCGCGCACATTGAAGGAAATGTCCGTCAGCGCCTTGACGCCGCCGAAGGACAGCGAGATGTTCTGCATGTCCAGCATCACGTCGCCGATGCGCTGGTCGCGGTCGTTGTTGCTCATGGTCTCTACGCGGCTCGGGCGGTGATGGCGGGGAACGTCTTGACCGGGCGGATCTTCAGGTCGGCGGCGATCTTGCCGGTGCGGCCGTCCTCGAACTTCACTTCGGTTTCGATGTACTGGGACTGCTTGCCTTCGAACAGGGCGTCGATCAGCACGCCGTACTTCTGCGCGATGAAGGCGCGCCGCACCTTGCGGGTGCGCGTCAGTTCGTCGTCATCGGGATCCAGTTCCTTGTGCAGGATCAGGAAGCGGCCGATCTGCGAGGCCGACAGCTTGGGATCGGTGGCCAGGTCGGCATTGACCTGCTCGACGCAGTCGGCGATGAGCTGGTAGACCTCGTCCTTGCCCGCCAGGTCGGTATAGCCGGCGTAGGGCAGGCCGCGGCGCTCGGCCCAGTTGCCCACGGCTTCCAGGTCGATGTTGATGAAGGCGCACACGTCCTGGCGGCCGGCGCCGAACGCCACCGCTTCCTTGATGTGCGGGAAGAACTTGAGCTTGTTCTCAAGGTACTTGGGCGCGAACAGGCTGCCGTCGGCCAGCTTGCCGACGTCCTTGGCGCGGTCGATGATCTTGAGCTGGCCGTCGGTGTCCAGGTAGCCCGCGTCGCCCGTGTGGAACCAGCCGTCGGCGCTGCGCGCTTCCTGGGTGGCGTCGGGGTTGCGGTAATACTCCTTGAACAGGCCCGGGCTCTTGACCAGGATCTCGCCGTTGTCGGCCACGCGGATCTCCACGCCGGGCACGGGCGGGCCGACCGTGTCGTCGCGCACCTGGCCGTCCGGCTGCACGCAGACGAACACCGAGGTCTCGGTCGAGCCGTAGAGCTGCTTGAGGTTGATGCCGATGGAGCGGTAGAACACGAACAGGTCGGGGCCGATGGCCTCGCCGGCGGTGTAGGCCACGCGCACGCGGCTCATGCCCAGCGCATTGCGCAGCGGACCGTAGATCAGCACATTGCCCAGCGCGTAGCGCAGGCGGTCCCAGGCGTTGACCGATTCGCCGTCCAGGATGCGGGTGCCGACGCGGCGCGCCAGCTTCATGCAGGCATGGAACAGCTTGCGCTTGATATAGCCGGCGTCTTCCATGCGGATCATCACATGGGTGAGCAGCCCTTCCAGCACGCGCGGCGGCGCGAAGTAGTAGGTGGGGCCGATGTCGCGCATGTCGATCGACACGGTATCGGGCGACTCCGGATGGTTCACGGTGAAGCCAGTGACCAGCAGCTGCGTGTACGAGAACATGTTCTGCCCGATCCAGGCCGGCGGCAGGTAGGCCAGCACGTCCTCGCGGTCGGTCAGGTTCTCCATCTCGGACACGGCGCGGGCGCGATCGATCAGCGCATGGTGCGTCAGCACCACGCCCTTGGGCTTGCCGGTGGTGCCCGAGGTATAGAACATCGCGGCCGCGTCGTGCGGCTGCACCGCGGCCACGGCGCGGGCGAAGAAGTCGGGATGCTGCGCGGCGTAGTCGCGGCCGATTTCCTCGAGCTGGTCATACGACAGCAGCATCGCATCGGTGTAGTGGCGCAGGCCGCGCGGGTCGTCGTAGACCACGTGCTTGAGCGCGGGGCATTGCTCGCGCACTTCCAGCATCTTGTCGACCTGTTCCTGGTCCTCGACCACGGCGACGCTGATTTCGGCGTCCTGCAGCACGTAGACCATTTCCTGGGCCACGGCGTCCTGGTAGAGCGGAACGGGAATGGCGCCGAGCGATTGCGCGGCCATCATGGCCATGTACAGGCGCGGCCGGTTTTCGCCGATCACGGCCACGTGCATGCCGGGCTGGATGCCCAATGACGCGAGCCCGTGGGCGACCTGGCGCACGTGCTCCGCCACATCGGACCAGGTAAGGGTCTGCCAGATACCCAGGTCTTTCTCACGTATCGCGGGCCGCGACCCGCGTACGTCGGCATGCGCGAACAGCAGCGCCGGAAAAGTATCCAGCGCCGCCGGCATCTGTGCGGATGCGGGCGATGAATGTGCCACGTTGTCTCCTCCGGTTTGGGCACAGCGGACCCGCAGCCACGAGACGTGGCGCACGAGCGGTTGCGCTTGACCAGTTGGTTTTAGATTTACGGCAGGAGTTAAGGTATAAGGTTGGGTTGCTACCAACTGTCACCATCGCGACATTCAAGGAACTTTTAGGGTATTCCCGATGCAGCTATCCGACTCCCTGCAACTTGCCGCGGCCTGGTTTCGCGTGCTCGACGGCGAGCAGCAAGCGCGCGTCGAGCGAGACCTGTCCGTGCAGCAGGCCGCCGCCGGGTCGATCATAGAGCGCAAAGGCGAACTCGCCCAGGCGTGGATCGGCGTCCTGGCCGGCCTGGTGAAGGTGTCGGTGGGCAATGCCGAGGGCAAGGTCGCGTCGCTGACGGGCGTGCCCGCCGGCGGCTGGATCGGCGAGGGCTCGCTGCTCAAGCGCGAAGTCCGCAAGTACGACATCGTGGCGCTGCGCGATTCCGTCGTCGCGCGCCTGCCAGCCGCCACCTTCGACTGGCTGCTGGACACCAGCATCCCCTTCAACCGCTACCTGCTGCACCAGCTGAACGAGCGTGTCGCGCAATTCATCGGCAAGGCCGAATACGACCGCCTGCTCGACCCCGACGCCCGCGTGGCGCGCTGCCTGGCCGAACTCTTCAACCCGCTGCTGTATCCCGGTATGGGCATGCGCCTGACCATCACCCAGGAAGAAGTCGGCTACCTGGCCCGCGTCTCGCGCCAACGGGCCAACCAGGCGCTGCGCAAGCTGGAAGAGGCGGGCCTGTTGAACGTCGAATACGGCGCCGTGCGGGTGCTGGACCTGGACGGCCTGAAACAATACGGCTCGGACCGCAGCGCAGTGGAAGGCGAGCACGTCGCCTAGGCGGCAGGGCCGTGGCGCCTGCCGCCCACGCGGCGGTCAGATTCCCTGGCCGCCCGACACCTCGATCCGCTGCGCATTGACCCACCGGTTATCGTCCGACAGCAGACTGGCGATCATCGGCCCCACATCGTCCGCCACGCCAACCCGGCCCAGCGCAGTCATCTCTGCGAAATGGCGGTTGAACGCAGGCGTGTCGCGCACGGCGCCGCCAAAGAAGTCGGTTTCGATGGCGCCCGGCGCCACCACATTCACCGCAATCTTGCGGCTACCCAGTTCCTTGGCCAGGTAGACCGTCAACACTTCGACGGCCCCCTTGACCGCCGCATAGGCCGCCCAGCCCTCGGCCGACACGCGGGTCAGTCCGCTGGACAGGTTCACGATACGGCCGCCGTCGGCTAGCAGCGGCAGCAACGCCTGCGTCAGGAAGAACACGCCCTTGAAGTGCACGTCGACCAGCTTGTCGAACGCGTCCTCGCGCATGTCGGCGATGGGCGCCACGTCGCCGTGCCCGGCGTTATTGACCAGGTGGTCGAACTGCTCGCGCTGCCAGGTCTGCTGCAGCGCCGCACGCAGGCGCGCCGCGAAGTCCACGAAGGTGGCCGTCGCGCCCGCATCCAGCTGCAAGGTCACCGCTCGGCGGCCCAGCGCCACAATCTCGGCGACCACCGCGCGCGCCTCGGCCTCGCGCTGCTGGTAGGTGATGATGACGTCGCCGCCTTTGCGGGCGATGTTCAAGGCCGTGTTGCGGCCCAGGCCGCGGCTGGCGCCGGTAACGAGGGAAATCGTGGTCATGCGGGGCTCCTTGGAAGCGAATGACAGGGTGAGGGCATTCTGCCGCCGGGGCCGTTGCCAGCCTTTGCCCGAATCGCGGCGTTGTTTGCCTATTTCCCCAATGCCGCTGCCACTGCGCCGACGGCGCACCCGATTGCCGCTACGATGGCCGGGTGCCACGGATTTCCGCCCGAATCGCATGAACGACGCCTTGCTCGATAGCGTGCGCCGCTACGTCCACGCCCATGCCGGCCCCTTGGGCGTGGCGCTGACGCCCGTGCCCGGCCTGACCACCATCCGGGCCACATCCCCCAGCGGCCTGGACTACGCCATGTCGCGCCCGTTGGCGTGCCTGGTGCTGCAAGGAAGCAAACACGTCATGACGGGGACGGATACCGTCGCCTTTTCCGCGGGCGACTCCCTGCTGATCACCGCCGACGTTCCCACCATCAGCCAGATCACCCACGCCAGCCCCGACCAGCCCTACCTGTCCCTCGTGCTGGACCTGGACCTGCCGCTGCTCGCCGAACTGGCATTGGCCATGGCGCCCGTGCCCGCCGCCCCGGGGCTGCGCGTGCGGGTGGAGCCCACCGACACCGAAGTGGCCGACGCCGCGCTGCGTCTCATGCGCCTGCTCGAACGCCCGGCCGCCTTGCCGGTACTGCACCGCCAGCTTGTGCGCGAAATGCACTACTGGCTGCTGGCCGGCCGCCACGGCCCCGCCTTGCGCCATCTGGCCCGCCCGCAGGCCCATGCCCAGCGTGTCGCCCGCGCCGTCACCTTGCTGCGCACCGCCTTCGCCCAACCCCTGCCGATCGAACGCCTCGCCGAGGCCGCCGGCATGAGCCCGTCCTCGTTCTATCAGCACTTTCGCGCGGCCACCTCGCTGTCGCCCCTGCAATTCCAGAAACAACTGCGCTTGATCGAAGCCCGCCGCCTGATGACCGCCGAAGGCCTGTCGGCCAGCAGCGCCGCCTTTGCCGTGGGCTATGAAAGCGTGCAGCAGTTCACCCGCGAATACCGCCGCATGTTTGGCCTGCCCCCCGGCCGCGACGCCGAAGCCGCCAAGCTGTCCGCCTGAAGCCGGCCCGCCCCAAGCCCTGGACAGCAAAAGCCAAAAAAAGCTTGACGATAAATAGTGCGCTATTTAATATTGCGCAATGAAATCCAGATCCCAGCCGAAAGGCGCCTTCAACCCGCTGCTGCTAGACAGCCAATTGTGTTTCGCCCTGTACTCGACCTCGCTGGCGATGAACAAGGTGTACCGCAAGCTGCTGCGTGGCCTGGATCTGACCTACCCGCAATACCTGGTCATGCTGGTGCTGTGGGAACGCGACGAAATCACGGTCACCGACATCGGCGAACGCCTGTTCCTGGACTCGGCCACCCTGACGCCCCTGCTCAAGCGGCTGGAGGCGGCGGGCCTGGTCACCCGGACCCGCGCGCAGGATGACGAACGCCAGGTCATCGTCACCCTGACCCGGCAAGGCCGCGACCTGCGCAACCAGGCCGAAGCCGTGCCTCACGCCATCGCCGCCGCGGCCCAGTGCTCGCTGGAAGGGGCGCAGGGCACCATGAAGTCGTTGCACGAATTGCGGGAAAAGTTGGTCAACAGTCTTTGATTCGCAGTCTTTGAGGCGGATGATGGCAACTGCTGTCATCCCCGGTTAAAGATAGTGCGCTATGAAATAGCACGCTATTTGATTAGTAAGGGCCGTAGCGGGAAGGGTCCCGCCAGCCTGGCAGTCCCACCTTCATCCAAAAGGAACGCACCATGTCCATCGAAAAAGTCCTGTACCGCGCCCACGCCCACGTCACCGGCGGCCGTGAAGGCACCGGCGTCTCCG
Organism: Achromobacter sp. 2789STDY5608621; assembly: GCF_001299375.1. Taxonomy (NCBI): domain Bacteria; kingdom Pseudomonadati; phylum Pseudomonadota; class Betaproteobacteria; order Burkholderiales; family Alcaligenaceae; genus Achromobacter; species Achromobacter sp. 2789STDY5608621. Next base: position 85,336 of record NZ_CYTU01000008.1, read on the forward strand.
ACGACGGCAACCTGAACGTCAAGCTGACCACCCCGAAGGAACTGGGCGGCGCCGGCGCGGCTGGCACCAACCCCGAGCAACTGTTTGCCGTCGGCTACTCCGCCTGCTTCATGGGCGCCATGAAGTTCGTCGCCGGCCGCGACAAGATCGCCATGCCCGCCAACGCCACCATCGACGGCTCGGTCGGCATCGGCCCCATCCCCACCGGTTTCGGCATCGAAGCCGAACTGAAGATCTCGCTGCCCGGCATGGACCGCGCCGAAGCCGAAAAGCTCGTCGCCGCCGCCCACATCGTCTGCCCCTACTCGAACGCCACCCGCGGCAACATCGACGTCACCCTGACCATCACCGTCTAAGCAAAGCGCGCGTTCCGCGCGCAAAAAAACAAAGGCAGGATTGCGCCACCGCGCAATTCTGCCTTTTTTCGTTCAGCCGCTCGCCCACTCACTCCAAGAGCCGGCGCCCCACCAAGCCGCCCGCCACCCGTCACCCGCGCGCAGCGTCATCCGCCAACGCAAAATCAGCGCGTAAGCCCAAACAGGCCGCCCGCGCGGCCGCCTTTGGGCGGGCCCCGCAAGACCTTCAGCGAGAGCACCCACGGCCAAAGCATGCCAAGCACACGGCTCACCCCAGCAACGCAGGAATCAGAACAATCGCGAGCACGGCGGGGCGGCGGCCGGTGGCGGGCGGGGCGTGTAGATGCGCCCGAGGGAATCCGTAGGGAGCCGAAGGCGTACGAGGATGACAACGGGGAAGTCCGGAGCGAACGCTCCGGACCGCAATCGTAGCCCCGCCCGCCACCGGCCGCCGCCCCGCCGTGCGTCTCAAGAACTCACCCCCGCCAGCAAAAAAACTCAGTGCGACCCCCCAAGATAAGCCGCCACCACAGCCGGATCATGCTTCAACTTCTCCGCACTTCCATGCACAGAAATCCGCCCGTTCTCCAACACATACCCATAATCCGCGACATTCAACGCCGCCGCCGCAAACTGCTCGACCAGCAACATCGTCACCCCTTCGTCCTTGAGCCGCGCAATGATCCGGAAAACCTCCTCCACCAGAATCGGCGCCAACCCCATCGACGGCTCATCCAGCAGCACCAGCTCCGGATTCAGCATCACCGCCCGCGCCATCGCCAGCATCTGCTGCTCGCCGCCCGACAGCGTCCCGGCCAGCTGATCGCGCCGCTCCTTCAGGCGAGGAAACAGATCCATCGCCCGCCCCAGATCCGCCTGCACGTCGCCCTTGGGCCGGCTCCCCGTCAGGCGCGGAAACGCGCCCAGCAGCAGGTTGTCGGTCACCGACAGCGTCGGAAACACCCGCCGTCCTTCCGGCGAATGCGCCAACCCCAGCCGCGCGATCCGATGCGACTCCAATCCGTCGATGCGCTTGCCCCCCAGCGTGACCTCGCCCGCCGTCGGTCGGATCATCCCCGACAGCGCCCGCATCGTCGTCGTCTTGCCGGCTCCGTTCGAGCCGATCAACGTCACCACCTTGGCCTTCGGAACCTCCATGCTGATGCCGTGCAGCACCTTCACCTTCCCGTAGCCCGCTTCCAGATTCTTGATCGATAGCATGTTGTCGTCCTTGGCGTCAGGCGGGCGCGCCGCCCAGATACGCCTCGATAACCTTGGCGTTGCTCTGCACTTCGTTGGGCAGCCCCTCGGCGATCTTCTGGCCGAAGTCCAGCACCGACACGGTGTCGCACACTCCCATCACCACATCCATGTGGTGCTCGATCAGGATCAGCGTGATGCCGTGGTCGCGCACCTTGCGGATGATGGCCAGCAGCTCGACGATGTCGGGCGCCGTCAGGCCGGCCGCCGGTTCGTCCAGCAACAGCAGCTGCGGATCCAGCGCCAGCGCGCGGGCGATCTCCAGCAGGCGCTGCTTGCCGTAGGGCAGGTTGCGCGCCTCCTCGTTCGCCATGCCTTCCAGGCCGACGAACTCCAGCAGCGCCAGCGCGCGGGCGCGGGCGCCTTGTTCCTCGCCCTTCCACTTCGGCGTGCGCAGCGCGATGCCCGCCAGGCCGGTGGTGAAAGTGTGGTGCAGGCCCACCAGCACGTTCTCCAGCGCCGTCATCTCGCCGAACAGCTGCACGTTCTGGAACGTGCGGGCGATGCCCGAGGCGGCGATGTCGGCCGGCGCCAGGCCCACCAGCGACTTGCCCGAGAATTCCACCGAGCCGGCCGTCGGTACGTAGATGCCGGTCAGCACGTTCATCATGGTGCTCTTGCCCGAGCCGTTCGGCCCGATCAGCCCGTGGATGGTGCCGCGCTTGACGGTCAGGTCGACCTGGTTCAGCGCCTTCAGGCCGCCGAACTGCATCAGCACCTGTTTGGCCGTCAGCAGGGTTTCGCCCTGGCCTTGGGCGCTTTCAGGCACGACCGCCTCCTGCTCCTTGACCAGGTCCTTCTTGACCGACAGCGCCGCGCGGCGGGTCGAGAAGAACAGGTTGCGCACGAAGCCGACGATGCCGTCGGGCAGGTAGTACACGACGAACAGGATCATGGCGCCGAAGATCGTCAGGCGCCAGTCGGTCACCGCGTCCAGCCAGTACGAGAAGATCGCCAGCAGGATGGTGCCGACCACCGGCACCGCCACCCGGCGGGCCTCGGTGCGGCCCTTGGAGATGGCGATGGCGCTGCCCACCGTCACCAGGATCGCCACGCCCAGCGCGATCAGGCGGAAGGTGCCGATATCGTCCAGCATCTTGGGCAGCAGCACGATGATCGACGCGCCCAGCAGCGCGCCGGTGCGGCTCTTGCGTCCGCCCATGATGATGGCCAGCAGGAACAGGATGGTCAGTTCGAAGTTGTAGGTGTTGGGCGAGATGTACTGCTCGGAATACGAGTACAGCGCGCCCGCCAGGCCGGCGAAGCCGGCGCTGATGACGAAGGCGAATACCTTGTGCCGGTAGACCGACACGCCCATGCAGTCCGACGCGATCGGGCTGTCGCGCAGGGCCTCGAACGAGCGGCCCAGGTGCGACTTGAGGATACGGTGCACCACGATCAGCGACAGCACCAGCAACGCCGCCACCAGCCAGAAGTACTCGCTCTTGGTCAGGATGTGCCCGCCGATCGACGGCTTGGGAATCTTGATGCCGAGCGGGCCTTCGGTCATGAAGGTCATCTCGTTGATCAGGATCTGGATGATGGTGCCGAACGCCAGCGTCACCATCGCCAGGTACGGCCCGGTGACCCGCAGCGCCGGCAACGCCAGCACCGCGCCGAATGCCGCCGCGATCAGGATGGCCGCCGGCAGCGTTACCCAGATCGGCATCTGCAGATGGAAGAACAGCACGCCGGCCACGTAGGAGCCGATGCCGAACAGGCCGGCGTGGCCCAGCGACACCTGGCCGGTATAGCCCACCACGATATCGAGCCCGAACAGCAGGATCGAATAGATCATGATGGTTTCGATCAGGTGCAGGTAATACGTGTTGGTCACGCCCAGCGGCACGGCGGCCAGGCAGGCCACGGCCACGATGGATAGCAGAAGGTGCAGGGGTTTCATCGCTTACACCTTCTTGATCGCGGTCTTGCCGAACAGGCCGGCGGGCTTGAAGGTCAGTACGAGCAGCAGCAGGACCAGTCCCGGCACGTCTTTGTACCCCGTCGAAAGATAGAAGCCGGTCGTGGTTTCGGCGATCCCCAGGATCAGCCCGCCCACCACCACGCCCATGCCGCTGGACAGGCCGCCGATGATGGCGACCGCGAAGGCCTTCAGGCCCAGCACCGCGCCCATGGTGGCGCCGGTCAGCGTCAGCGGCGCCACCAGCACGCCCGCGAAGGCGGCGGTCAGCGACGACAGGGCATACGAAAACGTGATCACCATGCCGGTGTTGATGCCCATCAGGCCGGCGGCGTCGCGGTCATTGGACGTGGCGACGAAGGCCTTGCCGTAGATCGACTTGCGGTTGAACACTTCCACCAGCAGCATCATGGCCAGCGCGCCGAACACCACCAGCAGTTCCATCGGCAGCACGTTGGCGCCCAGCACCTCGATCGGCGCCTCGGGCAGCGGCGAGGGAAAGCGCAGGTCGTCGCGGCCCCAGATGTTCTCGGCCACGTTCTTGAAGATGATGCCCAGCGCGATGGTGGCCATGATCCAGCCGAATTCCGACCGCGTCTTGATGGCCGGCCGCACGCCGACCCGCTCGACCAGCACGCCTTGGGCGAAGCCGAAGATGCAGACGATGGGGATCATGACCCAGTAGTTCACGCCCAGTCCGACCAGCGTGAGCCCGACCAGCGCGCCCAGCATCAGGGCTTCGCCCTGGCCGAAGTTCAGGGTGCCGGATGTGGCGAAGGTGAGCTGGTACCCGAACGCGATGACGGCATAGATCATGCCTAGCGCGATACCGCTATAGATAAGCTGTAGAAGAATCATGGTATGTGTCGTGAGGCGCTGTGTTCCGTCCCAACCCCCTTGGGCAGAACGCTGTTGTCAGGCGACTGCATGCCGGCGTCCCCGCGCGCGGGAACGCCGGCGGCGGCGGCCGGGCAGCCGCCGCCGCATTGCTGCGGACGAACTTAGTTGGCCTTGACCACGCGGCCGCCCTTGACCTCGCCGATGACCACTTCCTTCGCGCTGATGGCGTCGTGGTTGTCGTGGGTGAAGGGCTTGTTGTAGGTCATCACCACGCCTTCGACGGGCGTCTGCAGGTTCTCGAGCGCTTCACGGATCTTCGGGCCGTCCGTGGAGTTGGCCTGCTTGATGGCCGCGGCCAGCAGGAAGATCGAGTCATAGCCCTGGGCCGCCGACACCGGCGAGTCGATGCGGTTGTTCTTGGGCTTGAACTTGGCAAGGTAGGCGTCGATGAAGGCCTTGCGCTTGGGCGTGTCCGGGTCCTGGATGAAGGTCTGCGGCATGCGCGCGCCTTCGCCGTTGGCGCCGGAGTTGTCGATGTAGTTGGCCATCGACAGCGTCCAGCTGCCGATGATCGGCACCTTCCAGCCCAGCTTGGCCATGCCGTTGGCGATCTGCGCCAGTTCGGGGCCGATGCCGTAGGTCAGCACGGCTTCGGCGCCCGCGGCCTTGGCCTTGAGCAGCTGGGCCGTCATGTCGACGTCCTTGATGTTGAATTTCTCGACGGCCACCGGCTTGATGCCCTTGGCGTCCAGGGCCTTTTCCAGGTCCTCGCGGCCGAGCTGGCCGTAGTTGGTGGAGTCGGCCAGGATCGCGACCTTCTTGAAGCCGCGGCGGGTCACGGCCTCTTCGACGATCATCGGCGCCTGGATGCTGTCGTGCGCCGCGTTGCGGAACACGTAGTTGTCCGGGTATTCCGGCGCCTTGAACTGGTGCGTGATGACGCTGCCGGTGGCGACGTTGTTGAACACCGGGATCTTGGCGTCCTGGTAGAAGCGCTGCGAGGCCAGCGCCACGCCGGTGTTGATGTAGCCGACCGTGGCCGTGACCTGTTCCTTGTTGATCAGCTCCTGGGCGATCTGCACGCCGCGCTCGTTCTTGGCTTCGTCGTCACGCTCCACCGCGACCAGTTGCCGGCCGAGCACGCCGCCGCCCTTGTTGATTTCCTCGATGGCCAGGCGCACGCCGTCGCGCATGCTGACGCCCATGGAGGACGAGCCCCCGGTGTAGGGACCGGCCACGCCGATCTTGATGGGGTCGGCGGCGTAGCCCGCGGCCGATACGGCAAAAGCAAGGGTTCCTGCAAGCAGCTTCAAACGAAAATCCATGGATGTCTCCGTTGTAATTAGTAGAACTGCGTGGAAAACCGTGTGCCGGCGCCAGGCGGCGAGGAAAGAGGTTGGTGGCGCGCTCCTGTGTTGCGTGTTGTGACTGTCTGCTTAATCGCTTACGCGAATCTGACCGCGCGGGGTTTTTCCGCGTAAATACCTAGTACGGGCGCACGAGTTGCGTGCCGGGCGCGGCCATGTTCGGCGCATCCTAGCCAGCGATGCGCCATGGTGCGCGGAATTTCCTTCCGCCCGGGGCTGGAAATTTATTCCGGCTTGGCCGGCAGGCCGCGTGGCCATTGGGATGCGCGTTCGCAGACCTCGGCCAGCCATAGGGAAAACGCTTGGGCCGCGCCGCCGGGCGGGCGCGAGATTTCGGTGCACAGGTGGTACTGCGATTCACCCGGGGTCTCGATGTCGAGCACGCGCAGCAATTTGCCCTCGTCGAGCCATTCGGCGGCGAGCGTGCGGCGGGTCAGGGCGATGCCCTGGCCGGCGCGGGCCGCCGCCAGCATCATGCCCAGGTCGACCAGCCAGACGCCGCGGGCGGGCTCGGGCCAGTCCAGTCCCGCCGCGCCCAGCCACGGGCGCCAGGGCTCCATCGGGCAGCGCAGCAGCGCGGCGCGCGCCAGGTCCTGGGGGCGTTCGAACGGGCCATGGGCGTCGCGATAGGCCGGCGAGCACACGGCGAACACGGGGTCGCTGGTCAGGGGGCGGGCATGCAGGCCGGGGTACTTGCCGCTGCCGAAACGGATCCAGACATCGGCGTTGGGCGGCATGATGTCCAGGTAGGGAATGGACAGCATGATCTCCAGCTCGACGTCCGGATGGGCGGCGGTGAAGCCGGGCAGGGCGGGGATCAGCACCTGGCGGGCGAAGGTGGGCGTGGACACGACCCGCAGGGGTTCCAGCTTGGGTTCGCCGCGCTTGTGCAGCGAGGCGTCCGACAGCAGGTCGAGCGCCGTGCGCACCTGTTCCAGGTATTCGCGCCCGGCGGCGCTCAGGGTGGCGCCGCGGCTGCTGCGGATGAACAGGGTGACATCCAGTTGTGCCTCCAGCGCGGCGATGCGCTTGCCGATGGCGCTGGCGGTGACGAACAGTTCTTCGCTGGCGCGCTCGAACGAGCCGAGCCGGGCGGCCGCCTCGAAGGCCTGGATGGCGGCCAGCGGCGGCAGGCGCACGTCTTTGGAGGGAGAGGGTCCGCGCATGATCGTCTGGCGGGCCGGCCATGCGCCCGACGAAAGAGTGGCAACCCGGCGATTATAAAAGTGCTGGGCTCGGCAGTCCGTCCCCGTATTCCCTTAGCACCTGGGCGATGACCACCCGGTAGCCGTCCAGCCAGCGCGACTGCGCGGCCTTGGCCTGCTGGTGGGCAGGGTGGCGGATCAGGGCTTCCAGGGCTTCAAGCGATTCCCAGTAGTAGACATTGGCGTACAGGCCGCGCGCGGGATCTTCCCAGGCTTCCTCGCCCAGGTAGCCCGGGGTGGTCCGCGCCGCCGTGGCGATGGCCTGGTCGAGACGGTGGAAGTCGTCGTCGAACTGCTTCTTGGCGAAGATGAAGGTGGCGGTGTAGCGCGCCGGCCCCGCGTGGGCGGGGCCGGCCGGACAGGCGGCGTCGGGCATGGCCGTCAGACGCCCTTGACCGCCAGGCTGATCGCCAGGCCGGCCATGACCACGGCGATGACGCCGTCCAGCACGCGCCAGGCCGAGGCGCTGGCGAAGAAGCGCGCGAACAGGCGCGACCCGATGCCCAGCACGGCCAGCCACAGCAGGCTGGCGGTGAAGGCGCCGGCGGCAAACGCCATGCGGGCGTCGTCGAAGCCGTGGGCCAGCGAGCCCACCACCACCATGTCGAGCCAGAAATGCGGATTCAGCAGCGAAAAGCCCAGCGCGCCCAGCATCGCGGCGCGGCGCGAGGGCACCACGTCGCGCGCGGCGGCCAGGCCGCCGGTGGCGGTCCAGGCGCGGCGCGCCGACTGCAGCGCGTACCACGACAGGAACGCCACGCCGAACCACAGCACCGCGGTGGTCAGCCACGGGAACCAGGCGGTCAGGGCCTGCAGGCCCGAGACGCTGGCGAAGATGAAGATGGCGTCGATCAGCGCGCAGATGGCGACCACGGACAGCAGGTGCGCGCGCATCAATCCCTGGCGCAGGATGAACGCGCTTTGCGCGCCGACGACGGCGAACAGGCCCAGCCCGGTGGCCGTGCCGCTGGCCCAGGCGGTGAGGAAGAGGGGGGATGACAACGTGGCGAACATGACGCGAACCTTTTGACTGCAACGCCTTGTGGTGGCGCTTGGGATACCGGGCCGGCAGCGTCGCGCATACCGGCAATGCAACATTTTCGCTTGCCGCCAATATGAAATACAGCTAATTTTCCTTCACTATCTTAAGTAAAACTAATCATATGAAGATCGATCATGGCAACCTGCGCGCCCTGGCCGCGGTGGTGCGCGAAGGCAGTTTCGAACGGGCCGCGCTGGCGTTGAGCGTGACGCCGTCGGCGGTGTCGCAGCGGATCAAGGCGCTCGAAGACCGCATGGGCCGGCTGCTGGTCCAGCGCACCGTGCCGGCCGCGGCCACCGGCGATGGCCAGGTGCTGGTGCAGCTGGCCGAGCAGACCGCGCTGCTGGAGCACGACGCGCTGAACCGGCTGGGCGTGGCGGACGACGACGTACCGCACGCCAGCATCCCCATCGCGGTCAACCACGACAGCCTGGAGACCTGGTTCGTCGACGCGGCGCTGCAGTTCTCCAGCCGCACCCGCGCCACGCTCGACATGCAGTCCGAAGACCAGGACCACACCGCCGCGCTGCTGCGCAACGGCTCGGTGCTGGGCGCGGTGACGACGCTGGCCGACCCGGTGCAGGGCTGCCGCATCCATGCGCTGGGCAGCATGCGCTATGTGGCGACGTGCACGCCGGCCTTCCACAAGCGCTATTTCGCGCAGGGCGTGAACGCGCAGACGCTGGCGCAGGCGCCGGTGCTGGTGTTCAACCGCAAGGACGCGCTGCAGGCCCGCTTCGCCCACAAGATCTCCGACCCCGCGCCGTGGCAACCGCCGGTCTGGTGGGTGCCGTCCACCCGCGCCTTCGTGCAGGCGACGTTGGGCGGGCTGGGCTGGACCATGAATCCGCTGCCGCTGGTGCAGGAGCACCTTGACGCAGGTCATCTGGTGCTGCTGCGGGGGCGCGCCTGGGAGGACGTGCCGCTGTATTGGCAGCATTGGCGGGTAAACTCCGAAGCGATGGAAGCCTTGACGGATTCGGTCCTGTCAGCCGCCCGCAGCCTGGTCCGGCGGCGTTAACCCCATAGGAGAACACCCCATGAACATCCGCAAGTTCGCCGCTGTCGCCGTCCTGGGCCTGTGCGCGGCCGGTTCGGCCTGGGCCAAGGACTACAAGGTCGGCGAGGTCGAGATCGATGATCTCTGGGTGCGCGCGTCCGCCCCGGGCCAGTCCAACGGCGCCGGCTACATGGACATCGACAACGAGGCCAAGACGGCCGACCGCCTGCTGTCGATCTCTTCCGACGCCGCCGAGCGCGTCGAGCTGCATACGGTCGAAACCACCAACGGCGTGGCCAAGATGCGCCAGGTCGAGGGCGGCATCGCGCTGCCGGCCAACGGCGAGGTCAAGCTGTCCCCGGGCGGCTACCACGTCATGTTCATCAAGCTGAAGGCGCCGTTCGCCGAGGGCGCCACGGTGCCGGCCACGCTGAAGTTCGAGAAGGCGGGCGAGGTGGCGGTGCAGTTCAAGGTCAAGCCGGCTTCGCACAATCCCGGCATGAGCCACGATCACGGCGCGATGAAGCACTGATCCCGCCAGGCGGTCCGGAATAAAGCAAGGCGGCAGGCTGTTCGAGCCTGCCGCCTTGCTTTTGCCGCCAGCCGGCGCACGGGGCGCCGGCTTGTCGATCAGTACAGCCCTTGCTGGCGCATCGCGTCCGCGACCTTGACGAAGCCGGCGATGTTGGCGCCGTCCAGGTAGTTCACGTATTCGCGCTCGCTGTGGCCGTGGCGCACGCAGTTCTCGTGGATGTCGCGCATGATGGCGTGCAGGCGCGCGTCCACTTCCTCGCGGGTCCAGGCCAGGCGGGCCGAGTTCTGGGCCATTTCCAGGCCCGACACGGCCACGCCGCCGGCGTTGCTGGCCTTGCCCGGAGCGTACAGCACGCGGGCGGCGATGAAGGCCTTGGCGGCGTCCAGGGTGGCGGGCATGTTGGCGCCTTCGGCCACGCACTGCACGCCGTTCTTGATCAGCGTCTGGGCGTCTGCCAGTTCCAGTTCGTTCTGGGTGGCGCAGGGCAGTGCCACATCGACCGGCACGTGCCAGGGGCGCTTGCCGGGTTCATAGACCAGGCCGAATTGGCGGGCGTAGGTGTCCAGGCGGCCGCGCAGGTCGTTCTTGACGTGCATCAGCGCCACCAGCTTCTCATGGTTGAAGCCGGCTTCGTCGACCACCGTGCCGTTCGAGTCGGACACCGTCACGACCTTGGCGCCCAGCGCCATGGCCTTCTCGATGGCGTACTGGGCCACGTTGCCCGAGCCCGAGACCGACACGCGCAGGCCGTCGAACGACTTGCCGACGCGCTTGAGCATTTCCTCGGCGAAGTAGACGGTGCCGTAGCCGGTGGCTTCGGGGCGGATCAGGCTGCCGCCGAAGGTCAGGCCCTTGCCGGTGAAGACGCTGGCGGTGGAGTTCGACAGCTTCTTCATCATGCCGGCCATGAAGCCGACTTCACGCGCGCCCACGCCGATGTCGCCGGCCGGCACGTCGGTGTCCGGACCCAGGTGACGGTACAACTCGATCATCAGGGCCTGGCAGAAGCGCATGACTTCGGCGTCGGACTTGCCCTTGGGGTCGAAGTCGGAACCGCCCTTGCCGCCGCCCATGGGCAGCGTGGTCAGCGAGTTCTTCAGGGTCTGCTCGAACGCCAGGAACTTCAGGATCGACAGGTTCACCGAGGGGTGGAAACGCATGCCGCCCTTGAACGGGCCGATGGCCGAGCTGTGCTGGATGCGGAAAGCGCGGTTGACCTGCGCCTGACCCTTGTCGTCGGTCCAACACACGCGGAACTGGATCACGCGTTCCGGCTCCACCAGGCGCTCGAGCAGGGCGTGCTCGGCGTAGTGGGGGTGCTTTTCGATGAAAGGCCACAGGCTCAGCATCACCTCCTGGACGGCTTGCATGAATTCCGGTTGCTGCGGATCGCGCGCGGCGACGCTACGCAGGAAGTCGTCCAGACGCTGCACTTTCAACATGATCTCCTTGGGGGTGCTTCGAATGAGTGCGGAGATGCGCTGTTTTGGGGCGTCGGCTCTCCGAATTGGTGCAAGGCGCACCGGCTTGGTGCGAGATTGTAGGGCCAATTTGTTGCCCTGCGCAAAGCCGAAAATTGCGCCATCACCTTGATATCAAAGCACTTTTTTCTTATTTTATTGGGGACGCATTTGGCTTTGACGAGTGGGCGGAGAACCCGAGGCTTCATAGGAGAAGCCATGAGGCATTGAATTCACAGGGAAAATTAATATGTCCCCAATATTGTTGGAATCTGGGGGGCGGTGCGGAATCGCCGCCTCATAGGGAAATCCAGCCTTTTGGCGGGATATGGTCCTCATCTTGCGGGGCCAGATCCGCTTTATACGTCCCTAATTATATTTTGAGCCGGATCATGCTCGGGCGGCGGAATCCGTCTTCCGCCGCCCGCGTCTTCAGAGCGTCGCGTCGTAGTCGATGGTCAGCGGCGCGTGGTCGGAAAAGCGTTCGTCCTTGTAGATGGCGACGCTGCGCGCGCGGGCGGCGATGCCCGGCGTGGCGATCTGGTAGTCGATGCGCCACCCGACGTTCTTGGCCCAGGCCTGGCCGCGGTTGCTCCACCAGGTGTATTGGTCGGGACGGTCGTCGATGGTGCGGAACACGTCGACGAAGCCGCGTTTGTCGAACACGTCGGTCAGCCAGGCGCGTTCCTCGGGCAGGAAACCGGAGTTCTTCAGGTTGCCCTTCCAGTTCTTGAGGTCGATTTCCTTGTGGGCGATGTTCCAGTCGCCGCAGATGATGAATTCGCGGCCGGTCTTCTTGTGTTCGTGCATCAGCTCGTCGATCCACGGGCCGAAACGGTCCAGGAAGCGGTATTTGGCCTGCTGGCGTTCGTCACCGCTGGAGCCCGACGGCAGGTAGGCGCTTATGACGGACAGGTTCTTCCAGTCGGCGCGGATGACGCGGCCTTCGGGGTCGAATTCTTCGCAACCCAGGCCGATGTTGACGCGCTCGGCCGCGTCGCGCAGGTAGATGCCGACGCCGCTGTAGCCCTTTTTGACGGCGTGGTGGAAGTGGCCGGTGTAGCCGGGAGGGTGGCGCAGGTCTTCAGTCAGGTCCTCGTCCGACACCTTGATTTCCTGCAGGCACAGCACGTCGGCGGCGTGCTTCTCCATCCAGGGTTGCAGGCCCTTGCGGAAGGCGGACCGGATGCCATTGAGGTTGATCGACGTGATGCGCAGCAAAGCGGGACTCCTGTAGAGCGGCCGGAAACGGCCGGAACAATGCCAGGAATTTAACCGACTCGACGACGTTGCCCGGGAATAGCCCCGACAACGGATAAAATGCCGGGGTTTGCCACCTCTCGGATCCTCCTCGCATGTCTGCCGCCCACGCCGCCTCCGCCACCTCGCTTGATTTTGTCCGCTTCGCCCTGAACGAAGGCGTGCTGCGCTTCGGCAGCTTCAAGGTCAAGTCCGGCCGTATCAGTCCCTATTTCTTTAACGCGGGCCTGTTCAACAGCGGTGGTTCGGTCGGCAAGCTGGCGGGCTTCTACGCCCAGGCGCTGCTGGACTCGGGCGTGGCCTTCGACATGCTGTTCGGCCCGGCCTACAAGGGCATTCCCCTGGCGACGGCCACCGCCGTCGCGCTGGCCGGCCATCCGGCGATGCAGGGCCGCAGCGACGTGCCGTTCGCCTACAACCGCAAGGAAGCCAAGGACCACGGCGAAGGCGGCACCCTGGTGGGCGCGCCGCTCAAGGGCAAGGTCGTCATCATCGACGACGTGATCACCGCGGGCACCTCGGTGCGTGAGTCGGTGGAGATCATCCGCAACGCCGGCGCCGAGCCGGCGGCCGTGCTGATCGCCATGGACCGCATGGAACGCGCGGGTGCCGACGACGCGCTGTCGGCGCACTCGGCGGTGCAGGACGTGGCCAAGACCTACGGCATCCCGGTGGTGGCGATTGCCTCGCTGGCGGACATCATGGCGCTGCTGCAGGACGACGCCGCGTTTGCCGAACACCGCGATGCGGTGCAGGCCTACCGGACGAAGTACGGGGTGAAGTAAGCGCGAGTCCGGCAAGGCAGTGCCGGCCGCCGTATCGCAGGACAGGTTCTTCGAGCCTGTGGGCTGGTTCATGCCCGACGACCAACACGCCGCTCGCCTGGGCCGCCTGCGCCAGACGTTTGTCGAACGTGGCCAGCGCGGCGCCGCGCCATAGCGCGAGTTCCAGGTACGAGGCGTCATAGATGGTAAGCCCGTGTTCGCGGGCGAGCTGCTCGCATTGAGGCAGCCAGGCGGTAGAAGGGCGCGATTCGTTGACGACGGGCACGCTGTTCAGCACGGCAGAGAATTTGGCCAGTGTGGCTGCCGTGGCCTGCTGCTGCCGCTCGACGCGCAAGGCGCCTTGAGCCACTTCCATTGGCCAGATCTGCGGGACCAGGACGGCTTCGCCGTTCAGGTCGTCCAGGATGGCAAACGCCTGTTCGCTGCAGGTTTGGCTGGGCAATCGCAGCCAGCTCAACGCGACCGAGGCATCGAGCACGAGCTTCATTCGCGGATCCCTTTGACGGCATACCACCAGGTGGCTTCGTCGGTGTACGGGATGCCCGGGAACCGTTTCAGTTCTTCTATCGCATTGTGACCCGCCTCGGTCATCAGGGGATTGACCCGCCTGAGCTGCGCTTGCGCCAGACCGTCCTGGGTGATGACAACGAACACGCCATCGTTTGCGGCCTGGATCATTTCGTCGAGCCGGTCCGCAACTTGTTCGCGTGGGATGGATAGGTAGGGGGCGTTCATGGCCAAATCTCCAGTCGAAATCGACCGGATCATTCTTGGCCAAACAAAAGGCCGCGACAAGATGCCGCGGCCCTAGGAGGGGTCTGATCTTGCACGCCGCCCCGAGGTCGGGACGGCGCAGGGAGATCAGCTGTCCAGCTTCTGCTTGAGCAGGTCGTTGACCTGCTGCGGATTGGCCTTGCCGCGCGCGGCCTTCATGATCTGGCCGACCAGCGAGTTGAACGCCTTCTGCTTGCCGGCGCGGTATTCCTCGACGATGGCCGGATTGGCCGCCAGCACCTCGTCGATCATGGCGCCGATGGCGCCGGTGTCGCTGATCTGCTTGAGGCCGCGGGCGTCGATGATGGCGTCGGGCTGGCCGCCGTTTTCGCCGGCCCACATGGCGCCGAACACTTCACGCGCGATCTTGTTGGAGATGGTGCCGTCGATGATGCGGTTGATCAGCGCGGCCAGGGCCGGCGCCTGCACCGGCGCCGCGGCGATGGCCTTTTCTTCCTTGTTCAGGGTGGCGGCCACTTCGCCCATGATCCAGTTGGCGGCCAGCTTGGCCTGGCCGGCCGGCAGCGCGTGCGCCACGGCTTCGAAGTAGGCGGCCAGGTCGCGGCTGACGGTCAGCTGGGCGGCGTCGTAGGCCGGCAGGCCGTATTCGGATTCGAAGCGGGCGCGCTGGGCGGCCGGCAGCTCGGGCATGGCGGCGCGGACCTGGTCCACCCACTCGCGCGAGATCACCAGCGTGGGCAGGTCGGGATCGGGGAAGTAGCGGTAGTCGTGCGCGTCTTCCTTGCTGCGCATGCTGCGGGTCTCGTCGCGGTCGGCGTCGTACAGGCGGGTTTCCTGGACCACGGTGCCGCCGTCCTCGATCAGCTCGATCTGGCGCCGCGCCTCATAGGTGATGGCGCGTTCCAGGAAGCGGAACGAGTTGACGTTCTTGATCTCGGTGCGGGTGCCGAATTCCTTCTGGCCGACCGGGCGCACCGAGACGTTGGCGTCGCAGCGGAACGAGCCTTCCTGCATGTTGCCGTCGCAGATGCCGAGCCACACCACCAGGCTGTGCAGGGCGCGGGCATAGGACACGGCCTCGGCGGCCGAGCGCATTTCCGGTTCGGTGACGATTTCCAGCAGCGGCGTGCCGGCGCGGTTCAGGTCGATGCCGCTGGCCGGCGCGCCGTTGGCCAGGGCGAAGTTGTCGTGCGACGACTTGCCCGCGTCCTCTTCCAGGTGGGCGCGCGTCAGGTTGACGGTCTTCTCTTCCTCGCCGACGAAGAACGACAGCGAGCCGCCCACCACCACCGGCAGCTCGTACTGGCTGATCTGGTAGCCCTTGGGCAGGTCGGGGTAGAAGTAGTTCTTGCGCGCGAACACCGAGCGCGGTGCGATCTCGGCGCCGACCGCCAGGCCGAAGCGGATGGCGCGTTCGGCGGCGCCGCGGTTCATGACCGGCAGGCTGCCCGGCAGCGCCAGGTCGACTTCATTGGCGTGGGTGTTGGGCGCGGCGCCGAACTCGGTGCTGCTGCCCGAAAAGATCTTGGAGTCGGTGGAAAGCTGGGTGTGCGTTTCCAGGCCGATGACGATTTCCCAGTTCATGCTTAGGCGTCCTGCTGGGCCGGCGTGGCCTTGTGCCACGTCGTGACTTGTTGGTAGCGGTCGGCGATGGCCAGGAGGCGGCCTTCGTCGAAGTAGTTGCCGATGATCTGCAGGCCGACGGGACGGCCAGCGCCGCCGGGCCGCCCCAAGGCGCTGGCAGCCCCCTCGGGGGGCAGCGAGCCTGGCGAGCGTGGGGGCGTCTTTCCTGCGCCGGCGCCGAATCCGCACGGAACCGACATCGCGGGCAGGCCCGCCAGGCTGACGCCCAGCGTGTAGACGTCGGCCAGCCAGTCGGCGGTGGGGTCGTCGCGGTTGTCGCCGATGTTCTTGGCCACCGTCGGGGTCACCGGACCCATGATGACGTCGCACTGGCCGGCGAAGGCGCGCTGGAAGTCCTGGGCGATCATGCGGCGCAGACGCTGGGCCTGCAGGTAGTAGGCGTCGTAGTAGCCGTGCGACAGCACGTAGGTGCCGATCAGGATGCGGCGCTTGACCTCGTCGCCGAAGCCTTCGGCGCGCGAGCGGCTGATCATCTCGTTCAGGTCGCCATACTGCGCGGCGCGGTGGCCGTAGCGCACGCCGTCGTAGCGCGCCAGGTTGCTGGACGCTTCGGCGGGGGCGATGACGTAGTAGGCGGGGATGGCCAGCTCGGTGCGCGGCAGCGACACCGGCACGCGCACCGCGCCCAGGGCCTCGAACTGGGCCAGGGCGGCCTGCACCGCGGCGGCCACGTCCGGCGCCAGGCCGGCGCCGAAGTATTCCTCGGGCACGCCGATGCGCAGGCCCTTCAGGGGCTGGCTGCCGGCGGCGTCGAACTTGCCTTGCGCGGCATCGAAATCGCGCCGCACGCGGCCCGGTTCGTTGACGGCGGCGTCGCATTTTTCCAGGCTGGTGGCGTCGCGCGGGTCGAAGCCGCTGATGACGTCCAGCAGTTCGAGCAGGTCGCGGCTGCTGGGGGCCAGCGGGCCGGCCTGGTCCAGGCTGGAGCCGAAGGCGACCATGCCGTAGCGCGAGACGGTGCCGTAGGTCGGCTTGATGCCGCTGACGCCGCACAGCGCGGCGGGCTGGCGCACCGAGCCGCCGGTGTCGGTGCCGGTGGTGGCGGCCACCAGGCGGGCGGCGACGGCGGCGGCCGAACCGCCCGAGGAACCGCCAGGCACGGCGGCCGGATCCCAGGGGTTGCGGACCACGCCGTAGGCCGAGTTTTCGTTGCCCGAGCCCATGGCGAATTCGTCGCAGTTGAGCTTGCCCAGCGACACGGCGCCGGCGGCCTGCAGGCGTTCGACCACGGTGGCGTCGAACGGGCTGACGTAGCCGTCCAGCATCTTGCTGCCGGCGGTGGTGCGCCAGCCGCGGGTGACGAAGGCGTCCTTGTGGGCGATGGGCACGCCCGCCAGCGGGCCGGCAGTGCCGGCGGCCAGCGCGGCGTCGGCGGCGCGGGCCTGGGCCAGCGTCAATTCGGCGTCAATATGTAAGAAGGCGTTCAGGCCGCTGGCCGCGTCGGCGGCCGCCAGCGAGCTTTGCGCCAGCTCGACGGCGCTGACCTGGCGTTGGGCGAGGGCCGCGCGCAGGGCGGCGATCCCCTCGAATTGGGTGTGCAGGGCGGGTTGGGTCATGGCTTAGTCGAGAACCTTGGGGACCAGGAAAAGACCGTCCTGGGCGTCGGGGGCATTGGCCAGCAGCTCTGCGCGGCGGGCCTCCGAGGCGGTTTCGGTCACGGCGTCCTGGCGCAGGCGCAGCACGATGTCTTCGTGGGCCGACAGCGGGTGGGCCAGGGGTTCGACGCCCTGGGTGTCGACGGCCTGCAGCCGTTCGATCAGGTGGAGGATGCCATTGAGCTCGGCCTGCGCGTGTTCGCGCTGGTCCGGGGTCAGTTCGATTCTGGCCAGCTTGGCAATGCGGGCCACATCTGTGTCATTGAGCGCCATGGGGATTGCAAATATCGAGAAGCGGAGGCCGAGGGGCGGGACTGGGCAGTATGCACATGCCAAACCCGTTACAAAGCTTGAATAGCCTGCATTTATGCGCTATTTCCGGGGAAATTATAAGTTATGATTCACGGTTTAATCGCCGTGATGACAGGCGCACCCAGGCTTTCCTGGGCCGTACGCCCCGCGGCATGACCCCAATTCCCCCCAGAATTTAGCTGAGCTCCCATGTTCGGATTCCTGCGCAGTTATTTTTCCAGCGATATGGCGATCGACCTCGGTACCGCCAATACGCTGATCTACGTCCGCGGCAAGGGCATCGTGCTCGATGAGCCCTCCGTGGTCGCTATCCGTCATGAAGGCGGGCCTCACGGCAAGAAAATCATCCAGGCCGTCGGCCAGGAGGCCAAGCAGATGCTCGGCCGCGTGCCCGGCAACATCGAGGCCATCCGGCCCATGAAGGACGGCGTCATCGCCGACTTCACGGTCACCGAGCAGATGCTCAAGCAGTTCATCCGCATGGTGCACCCCCGCAACATGCTGGCGCCCAGCCCGCGCATCATCGTGTGCGTGCCCTGCGGCTCCACCCAGGTTGAACGCCGCGCCATCCGCGAATCGGCCCTCGGCGCCGGCGCCTCGCACGTGTTCCTGATCGAAGAACCCATGGCCGCGGCCATCGGCGCCGGCCTGGCCGTCTCCGACGCCAGCGGCTCCATGGTCGTCGACATCGGCGGCGGCACCACCGAAGTGGCGGTCATCTCGCTGGGCGGCATGGTCTACAAGGGTTCGGTGCGCGTCGGCGGCGACAAGTT
Source organism: Achromobacter sp. 2789STDY5608621 (assembly GCF_001299375.1). NCBI lineage: Bacteria > Pseudomonadati > Pseudomonadota > Betaproteobacteria > Burkholderiales > Alcaligenaceae > Achromobacter > Achromobacter sp. 2789STDY5608621. The sequence continues at coordinate 103,426 of NZ_CYTU01000008.1, forward strand.
CGACGAGGCCATCGTCAACTACATCCGCCGCAATTACGGCATGCTGATCGGCGAACCCACCGCCGAACTCATCAAGAAGGAAATCGGCTCGGCGTTCCCGGGTTCCGAAGTCCGCGAGATCGAGGTCAAGGGTCGCAACCTGGCCGAAGGCGTGCCGCGCAGCTTCACGGTCTCGTCCAACGAGATCCTGGAATCGCTGACCGACCCGCTCAACCAGATCGTCTCGGCCGTCAAGATCGCCCTGGAACAGACCCCGCCCGAACTCGGCGCCGACATCACCGACAAGGGCATCGCCCTGACCGGCGGTGGCGCGCTGCTGCGCGACCTCGACCGCCTGCTGCAGGAAGAAACCGGCCTGCCGGTGGTGGTCGCCGATGATCCCCTGACCTGCGTCGTGCGCGGTTGCGGCGAGGCGCTGGAACACCTTGAGAAACTGGGCGCGATCTTCATCAACGACTAATCCTGCCCGCCAGCCCGGAGCCCCGCTTTTTCACGGCTCCGGCCGCTGCGGGGGCTGCGGGCGCGGGCGCCCGGGCTGAGATTCATGCAACGACAAGGGACTCCCCCCCTATTCAGGCGCGGCCCTCCGGCGGAGGTGCGGCTGGTCATCCTGGTCGTCCTGGCACTGGCTTTGATCATCATGGATTCGCAGTGGCGCATGCTGGAACCGGCGCGTCGCGCGATGTCTGTGGCGCTGTATCCCTTCCAGCGCGCCGTCATGGCGCCGCGCGATCTGGTCCAACAGGTCAACGAGTGGGTCAACGCCGCCAACCTCATCCGCACTGAAAACGAAGCCTTGCAGCGCCAGCGCATCGAGCTGGCCCAGGTGGCCACGCATGCGGCGCAGCTGGCCGCCGAAAACGCGCAATTGCGCCGCCTGCTCGGCGTGACCGATACCGTGGCGCAGTCGGCCGTGGTGGTGGAAGTGCTGTACGAGCCCACCAACGCCTTCAACCAGCGGCTGGTGTTCAACAAGGGCAGCAAGGCCGGCCTGGCGCCGGGCATGCCCGTGATCGACGAAGGCGGCGTGGTCGGCCAGATCGTGCGCGTGACGCCCATGACGGCCGAAGCCGCGCTGGTCACCGACGAGCAGGTGTCCATCCCGGTGCAGCTGCTGCGCAATGGTCTGCGGCTGATCGCCTTTGGCGGGAACTCTCCCGGCAAGATGGAGGTCCGTTACCTCGCGGCCAATGCGGACATCAAGGAAGGCGATACTATCGTCACCAGTGGCGTCGGCGGGCTGTTTCCCGCCGGCCTGCCGGTGGCCAAGGTAACCTCGGTCGAGCGCGATACCGCTTCCGGCTTCGCGCGAGCCGTCTGCGAACCGCTGGCCCACCCTGAACGTTATCGCCACTTCCTGGTCCTGCAGGTGGACGTGGAACGTGCCGAGTCCAACCGTCAGGAGGTCGATTCCGGTGGATCGGACTAATCAACAATCATCCGGGCAACCGCGGCGCCGGCTGGGCACGCCCAGCAACGTGCACCCGGAACGCCTGTCGGGCCCCGCACACGGGGTCTTCGTCTGGGGCACCATCCTGCTGGTCTGGCTGGTGTCGCTGCTGCCTTGGCGCCTGTGGCAGGGCGCGCCCGACGTCCTGATCCTGATCATCGCCTTCTGGTGCGTGCACGAGCCGCGCCGCGTCGGCCTGTTCACCGCCTTCTGCTTCGGCCTGCTGATGGACGTGCACGACGCCGGCCTGCTCGGCGAGCATGCGTTGTCCTACACCCTGGTCGCCTACGGCGCCGTGGTGCTGCACCGCCGCCTGCAACGTTTCGACCTCTGGAGCCAGGCCATGCACATGCTGCCTGTGTTCCTGATCGCCCGCTTCCTCACCCAGATCATCCACGCCTGGCTGGCCGGCAAATGGCCGGGTTGGGACTGGGGCATCAGCGTGGCCATCACCGCCGCCCTGTGGCCGCTGGCGGGCTGGGTCCTGCACTTGCCGCAGCGCGGTGCCGATGACGCCGAATCTTCCTCCGCCTGACGGCGGCGCCGCGTCACATGTTCGAATTCAAGAAAACCGGCCAGCAGCAAAAGCAGCGCTTCCGCCTGCGCGCCTGGGTGGGCGGCGTGTTCGCGCTGGCCTGCTTCGGCGTGCTGGTGGGCCGGTTCTGGTACCTGCAGGTCGACCGCTACGAGGGCCTGTCCGAGCGCGCCGACCGCAATCGCATCGCCGTGGTGCCGATCCCGCCGCGCCGCGGCGAGATCCTCGACCGCAACGGCGAGGTGCTGGCGCGCAACTACCGCACCTACACGCTTGAAGTGGTGCCGGCCCAGGCCGGCAACATGAACGCGCTGTTCGAGCGGCTGACGCAGGTGGTGTACATCAGCCCGGCCGATCAGCGCCGCTTCAAGCGCCGCGCGGCCGAATCCAGCCGCTACGCCAGCCTGCAGCTGCGCAACAACCTCAACGAGACCGAAGCCGCCTGGTTCGCCGCCCACGCCTTCCAGTTCCCGGGCGTCGAGCTGCGCGCGCGCTGGGTGCGCGAGTATCCGCAAGGCCAGTCCGCCGCCCACGTGGTCGGCTACATCGGCCGTATCGCCGAGGGCGACATCGAGGAACTCGAGCGCGCCGGCCAATTGGGCAACTACCGCGGCACCGACGTCATCGGCAAGAAGGGCATCGAGAAGACCTGGGAAGAAGCGCTGCATGGCCGCACCGGCCTGGAAGAGGTCGAGGTGACCGCGGGCGGCCGTCCCATGCGCACGTTGCGCCGCATCGACCCGGTGCCGGGCTCGGACATCATGCTGTCGATCGACCTGGGCCTGCAGAAAGTGGCCGAGGAAGCCTTCGTGGGCCAGCGCGGCGCGTTGGTGGCGATCGACCCCGACACCGGCGAGGTGCTGGCGTTCGTGTCGCAGCCCTCGTTCGACCCGAACCTGTTCGTCGACGGCATCGACGTGGACAACTGGCGCATGCTGAACGAGTCGCCGGACCACCCGCTGATCAACCGCCCGCTGTACGGCACCTATCCGATCGGCTCGACCTACAAGCCCTTCGTCGGCCTGGCGGCCCTGGAGCTGGGCAAGCGCCGCGCCACCGACCGCATTTCCGATCCCGGCTACTTCGAGTTCGGCGGCCAGAAATTCCGCAACGCCGGCGGCGCCGCCTACGGCATGACCGACATGCACAAGGCCATCGTGGTGTCGTCGGACACGTATTTCTATTCGCTCGGCCCCGAGATCGGCGTGAACGCGCTGCACGATTTCACCAAGCAGTTCGGCTTCGGCCAGATCACCGGCATCGACCTCGAGGGCGAAAAGCGCGGCGTGCTGCCGTCCACCGACTGGAAGCGTTCGGCCTACAAGGACAAGGAACGCCAGCGCTGGTACGCCGGCGAGACCATCTCCGTCGCCGTGGGCCAGGGCTACAACGCCTTTACCCTGCTGCAGCTGGCGCAGGGCACTTCGACCCTGGCCAACGACGGCCTGTATCGCCGGCCGCACCTGGTGCACGCGGTGCGGGACCCGCGCTCGGGCGTGGCCAAGCCCACCGAGTCCGCGCCCGACTACCGCATTCCGCTCAAGCAGGCCAACGTCGACGTCATCAAGAACGCCATGGCCGACGTGGTGCGCGCCGGCACCGCGCGCCGCGCCTTCGCCAACGCGCCCTACCAGGCCGCCGGCAAGACCGGCACGGCCCAGGTGTTCAGCCTGCGCGGCGGCCACTACCGCGCCAGCGCCATCGACGAACGCCTGCGCGACCACGCGCTGTTCATGGGCTTCGCGCCGCTCGAACACCCGCGCATCGCCGTGGCGCTGATCGTCGAGAACGCCGGCTGGGGCGCCAGCGTGGCCGCGCCGGTGGCGCGCAAGGTGTTCGACTACTGGCTGGCCAAGGATCGCCAGGACAAGATCCAGCGCCCTGAGCGCAACGCATCGACGGCCTCGGTCGAAAACATCACCTCCGACCTGGTGCGCCAACAATGAAGCGTCTCGGCCTGATCCTGCTGCGCGTCTTCACGGCCTTCGACTGGCCGCTGCTGGCGATCCTGATGATGTTCGCCGCGCTCGGCCTGACCGTCATGCATTCGGCGGTGGGCGGCACCGACTGGCGTTTTGCCGAGCAGTCGCGCAATTTCATCATCGCTTTCTTCGCCATGTGGACCATGGCGCTGATTCCGCCCAAGTGGCTGATGAAGCTGGCGCTGCCGTTCTACGTGGTCGGCGTGGTGCTGCTGCTGGGCGTGGAATTCTTCGGCGAGACCAGCAAGGGCGCGACGCGCTGGCTCAACCTGGGCGTGACCCGCATCCAGCCGTCCGAGATGATGAAGATCGCCGTGCCCATGATGCTGGCCTGGTACTTCCAGCGCCACGAGGGCGCGGTCCGCATCCGCGACTTCCTGGCCGCCGCCGCGATGCTGGCGGCCCCCTTCGGCCTGATCGTGCTGCAGCCCGACCTGGGCACCGCGCTGCTGGTGTTCGGCGCCGGCTTCTTCGTCATCTACTTCGCCGGTCTGTCGTTCAAGCTGCTGGTCCCGGTCATGCTGGCCGGCATCATCGGCATCGGCACGCTGGTCTACTACGAAGACCAGCTGTGCGAACCGGACGTCAACTGGGTGGTGCTGCACGATTACCAGAAGCACCGCGTCTGCACGCTGCTCAACCCCAGCTCCGACCCGCTCGGCAAGGGCTTCCACACGATCCAGTCGATGATCGCGGTGGGCTCGGGCGGCGTCTACGGCAAGGGCTACATGAAGGGCACGCAGACCCACCTGGACTTCATCCCCGAGCGCACCACGGACTTCATCTTCGCCGTCTACGCCGAGGAATTCGGCCTGTACGGCGGCATCGCCATCCTGGTGCTGTACGGCCTGATGATGGCCCGCGGCCTGACCATCGCTTCGCGCGCATCATCGCAGTTCGGGCGGCTGCTGTCCGGGGCGTTGACGATGATGCTGTTCATCTATGTATTTGTGAACGTGGGCATGGTGACGGGGATTCTGCCTGTGGTCGGGGTGCCATTGCCGTTCATGAGCTATGGGGGGACAGCCTTGTTCACCATGGGGATTGCGTTTGGGATCATGATGAGCATTAGTCGGCATCGGTCGGTCAAGAGCTGATTTTTTTCTTCGTAGGCCGCCCCGGGCTACCGGTTTCGAGAAGTGGGGCGCTGCCGCAGCGTGGGGTAAGGAGAGAGTTTTGCGTCGCCCGCCGATGATGGCCGCGCGGGCGGCCATCATCGGCATACATGGTGTGTGGCGTTGGGGCGGTGTGCGCTGCGCGGGGGTGACGAGGGGGGCTGATAATTCCGCATGGTTGGGGGAGGGGCGGTGGTGGTCGGCGCGGCGAAAAACATGTTGCGCGTGGCGAGCCTTTCGCGCCGACCACAAACAGTCTGGGTGCGAGCGGTGTGTCATTGGCGCATGATTGCGATGCGGCAGTGGCCGCCTTTCGTTGTAGTGGCAGCCGTCTCAGTCTTCAGCCCACGACGCCGATGAACATCACACGTCCCTCACCAGCGGCTCCGCCGCCACCCCCTCGACGCCCCACATCGCGTAAGCCCAAAAAGGCCGCCCGCGCGGCCGGCTTTGGGCGGGCCCCGCAAGATCCTCCTCTCCCCCAGTCGCTGGCAAAAACGCCAAGCACACAATTCGCCCCTGCGATGTTGAACCCGAGACGACGTGAGCCCGTTGCGTTGGCGGTCGGGGGTGGCGGGGCGTGTAGATGCGCCCGAGGGAAACCGTAGGGAGCCGAAGGCGTACGAGGTTGACAACGGGGCAGTCCGGAGCGAAGGCTCCGGACCGCAATCGTAGCCCCGCCACCCCCGACCGCCAACGCAACGGGCGGCTCAAGAACCCCTGAGCCGCCCGCAAAAACACCCGTAAACACAAACCCTCAAGGCAACGCTTCAGGCACCCCAAGGTCCGCGGCCAGCTTCTTCAATCCATCCCAGATTGGGGGCGCGAATTCCAGCGACTCCGCGTTCAGTTCGCGGTTGCGGGCTTCGTACTCGCCCGGATACTGGACGCCGTCCACGCCTGGTTGCGGCGGGCAGGCATGCAGGTAGTCGATGAACGCGCCCACTTCCATCGAGCGCCAGTCCGTATTGAAGTCCACCTGCGGATCCAGCAGCAGCGCGAACATGTTGTTCGTCGCCACCCCGTTGCGCGGATGCTCCGGCTGGATCGTGCCGCCGCCGGACAGCACGCCCGCCAGCAGCTCGGCCACCAGGCCCATCGCGTAACCCTTGTGGCCGCCGAACGGCAGCAGCGCGCCCGGCGGATCGGTGAACAGCGCGCCCGGGTCCGTGGTCGGATTGCCTTGCGCGTCGATCAGCGATCCCGGCGGCGCCTGCTCGCCCTTGGCCGCCAGCACGCGGGCCTTGTTCACCGCGATCGAGCTGGTCGCCATGTCGACGATGAACGGCGGGCGGCCGCCTGGCAGCGGGCCGGCGAAGCACAGCGGATTGGTCGTCAGGCAGGCGCGCGCGCCGCCGAACGGCGCCACCGTGGGCGCGCGGTTGATGACGTTGGTGAAGGCCAGCAGGATCAGGCCCTTGGCCGCCACCATCTCGCCGTAGTGGCCCATGCGGCCCAGGTGATGGCTGCGGCGCAGCGTCAGGATGCACTGGCCGTGCTCCTGCGTGCGTTCGATGGCCTTTTCGATCACGACCTTGCCGACGTACTGGCCCAGGCCGTTGTGGCCGTCATAGGCTAGCATCGCGCCGCGGTCGTTGAGCAGCTCGGGGCGGCCATCGGCCTGCGCCAGGCCTTCGCCCAGCACGCGTCGGTAGTTGGTCAGGATCGACAGGCCGTGGCTGGTGTAGCCGACCCGGTCGGACTCCACCAGGTGCTCGGCCACGTCGCGCGCGATATCTTCGGGCACGCCTTGCGCCATCAGCACGCGGCGGCCGTATTCATTGGCTTGGGCAATGGAGATTTTCATGATGCGACCTCCTTACAGCCAGCCCAGCCAGCGCCAGTAGGTCATGCCCATCAGCATCATCAGCGCGTAGCCGATGATGGTGACCAGGATGCCGACCTTGGCGAACTGCTTGGCGTTGAAGGTCTCGGTGCCCAGGCAAACCATGTTCTGCGGCGCGTTGATCGGCAGGATGAAGCCGTAGCTCACCACGAAGCCCAGCAGCATGGTCATGCCCAGGCGGCTGAAGTCGCCCGGCAGCGTGGCCAGCACCGAGATCAGGATCGGCAGCATCGCCGATGTCAGCGCGGTGGCGCTGGCGAACCCCAGGTGGATGATGATCAGGAAGGCCGACAGGATCGCGAAGATGGCGAGCGGGCCGAGGTGGTCCAGGCCGGTGTGCGCCACCACCTGGTTGCCCAGCCATTGGCCGGCCTGCGTGGTCAGCAACGCGGTGCCCAGGCTGATGCCGACGCCGAACACGATCACGGTGCCCCATGGGATGCGCGACTGCACGTCTTTCCAGGTCATCACGCCAAAGCGCGGCAGCAGCAGCAGGACCAGGCCGAAGTAGGTGGTCGAGGTGGTGTCGAACTTGTGCAGCTTGCCTTCGGTCGACCAGAACAGCAGCAGCATGACCGACACGGCCATCAGGCGTTTTTGCGCGCCCGTCATGGGACCCAGTTCAAGCAGCGATTTCTCGACGGCTTCCTTGCCCCCCGCGATGCTGTCGCTTTCCGGCGGCAGCAGCTTGAGCACGATGATGATCAGCACGGCCGACATGATCAGCGACCAGGGCGCGCCGGCGATCAGCCAGTCCGACCAGGCCACGCGCTGGCCCAGCATCTTTTCCATGAAGCCGACCGTCAGCAGGTTCTGCGCGGCGGCGGTCTGGATGCCGACGTTCCAGATGCTGGTGGCCTGCGCCACGATGATCATGATGCCGGCGGCGATGTTCGAGCGCTTGTCCACGCCGAAGGCCGCGATCACGCCCATCATGATGGGCACCACGGCGGCGCTGCGGGCGGTGGCGCTGGGCACCACCAGGCTCAGCACGATGGTCACCGCGATACATCCGATCAGGATGCGGCGCGTGCTGGTGCCGACCTTGGACAGCGTCACCAGCGCGATGCGCCGGTCCAGTCCGGTGAAGGTCATGGCCGCGGCGATGAACAGGGCGCCGGTGACCAGCGCCAGCGCCGAGTTGGCGAAGCCGGTCAGCGCCATGCTGATGGCGGCGGAGGTGCCGTACAGCACCTGCGGGTCCTTGATGGTGGGCGCGGTGCCCAGCAGGAAGGCCATTAGCGTCGTGATCATGATCGCGCTGGCTTCGTAGGACACGGCTTCCGTGATCCACACCACCACCGCGAACGCCAGGATCGCCAGCATGCGATGGCCGGCGACGGGCAGGTCGGCCGGCAACGGCAGCATCAGCACGCCGATCATGACGAGGAAGCCGGCGACCAGGCCGATCGGGATTTTTGTTTTCTTGGGGGCTTGCGAGGCAGGGACAGCGGTTTCCGCAGTCATATCCATCTCCGGTTGAGGTCAAACTGACGGCACCTCGTCACAGCCCTGGGCTGGATCAAAACGAAGTGCCGACGCTACAGAATGATCGTGACGGCATTGAGGAAAACCCGTATTGATGCATATCAATTCGAGGGACAATCGTGCTTGTCGGAAAACCGATCCGGAGATTATGCTCGTCGGCCGGCGAAAATCGCAACCCTGTGAATGTTGCGTAAAAACAAACAAATAACGCGAGCGCGGTCGTGCGGGACCGCTAATTCGTTCGGGTCATGACGCGAATCAGGTCAGCCCAGCGCCAGGCGCAATTGCTCATCCAGGTGCAGCGTGGGCGCCACGCGCCAGCCGCTCTGGGCATAGCGCAGCCATCGTCCCAGCACCAGGTGCGTCAGCAGGCTGGCATGCGCGGCCACGTTGGCCTCGGGCGGCAGGCCGCCATCGGTGACGGCGATGCGCAGCGATTGCTTGATCGACGCCTCGATGCGGTCGTTGATGTGGTTGATGCGTTCCTGCAGGCGGTTGTCCTCGGTGACCAGGGCGTCGCCGGTCAGCACCCGCGTCATGCCCTTGTTGCGTTCCGAGAACGTCAGCAGCATCGACACCGTCTGGTGCGCTTGCGACAGGCCGTAGGGTTCGGCCATGGCGATCTGGTTCACCAGCGTGAAGATGCTGGTCTCGATGAACTCGATCAGCCCCTCGAACATCTGCGCCTTGCTGGCGAAATGCCGGTAGAGCGCGGCTTCCGAGACCTCCAGGCGGGCGGCCAGCGCCGCCGTGGTGATGCGCGAGGCGTGCGGCTGCTCCAGCATCTCGGCCAGGGTCTGCAGAATCTGGGTCTTGCGCTCGCCGGGTTTGCTCGCCATGGACGGGTCTGGTGGTACGCAGGCAGGGGTGGGGGAGGGGCGCTAGCCCCGCAAGGGACGCCGGCGCAGTAGCAGATCACTGACGCAGTTTACCCGCAAGTCGACATACGACGGCCGCTGTGCGCGGCCGCGTGAAAACGGCGTTCCCGGATGGAACACGTGCACCGTGCGCAGCCCCGCGCGGCGGGCGCCGCGCAGGTTGGCGAGGGTGTCTTCGACCAGCACCGCCTGGCGCGCCGGCACGCCTTCGCGCGCCAGTACGTAGCGCAGCAGCGCGGGCGAGGGCTTGGGACGGAATTCACCGTGCAGGCGCATGTGCTCGATGGCCCACAGGCTGTCGAACTGGCGCAGGATGCCCAGCCGCCGCAGCACGGCGCGCGCGTAATGCAGCGGCGCATTGGTCAGCAGCACCTTGCGGCCGGGCAGTTGGCGCAGTTTGTAGGCCAGTGCCTTCTCGGCGCGCACCAGCGGGTTGACGTCGAAGTCGTGGCTGCGGTGCAGGAAGGCGTGCGGGTCGACGCCATGGTGGCGCACCATGCCGATCATCGTCGCGCCGTAGCGATGCCAGTACTGCTTGCGCACGGCGTTGGCGGTGTCGATGTCGACATCCAGCGCCTCGGCCACGGCCATGGTCATGCCGTGGTCGATCCGCGGAAAGATGGCGTGGGAGGTGTCGTGGAGCGTGTTGTCCAGATCAAACAACCACAGGCGCCCGGGGGCGCCTGTGGCAGTGCGGCGCGAGCGGCGCTGGCGCACCGCCGGCCGCAGCAGGGTGCGCAGCGCTCGCATCAGTGCGAGCTGATCATCGTGCCAACGCCTTGGTCGGTCAGGATTTCCAGCAGCAGGCAGTGCGGCACGCGGCCGTCGACGATGTGCACCGAGTTGACGCCGTTCTTGGCGGCATCGAGCGCGGACGAGATCTTGGGCAGCATGCCGCCCGAGATGGTGCCGTCGGCGAACAGCTCGTCGATGGTCTGGGCCGACAGGCTGCGCAGCAGCTTGCCCGCCTTGTCCAGCACGCCCGGGGTGTTGGTCAGCATCAGCAGCTTTTCGGCGCCCAGCACTTCGGCCATCTTGCCGGCGACAACGTCGGCGTTGATGTTGTAGGCAGTGCCGTCCTCGCCGTAGCCGATGGGCGAGATGACCGGAATGAACTGGTCGTCCTGCAGGGCCTTGACCACCGCCGGCTCGACCAGGGTGATGTCGCCGACGAAGCCGATGTCGATCGGTTCGGCGGGATTTTCCTTGTTGGCCATCAGCTTTTTCTGGGCCTGGATCAGTCCGCCGTCCTTGCCGGTCAGGCCCACGGCCTTGCCGCCGACCTCGTTGATCATCATGACGATGTCCTGCTGGACCTGGCCGCCCAGCACCCATTCGACCACTTCCATGGTCTCGGCGTCGGTGACGCGCATGCCCTGGATGAAGGTGCCCTGCTTGCCGATGCGGCGCAGCGCGTCGTCGATCTGCGGACCGCCGCCGTGCACCACCACCGGATTCAGCCCCACCAGCTTGAGCAACACCACGTCATGCGCGAAGCTGCGTTGCAATCGCTCTTCCGTCATGGCGTTGCCGCCGTACTTGACCACGATGGTTTTGCCGTGGAATCGTCGGATATAAGGCAGCGCTTCGGAGAGCACCGCGGCTTTGACAGCAGGAGACGAGACGGCAGCAGGGTCGGGGGTGTCGGTCATGGCAGCTAAGTCGGCAATAAGTAGGGTATGAAAGTTAGAGGTTGAAAGCCTGCGCCGATGATGGCGCGATGGCATTGCCCCCCCGTGGGGGCGTGGGGTCCGGCAGTAAAAAATGCCTGCACAGGAACGCGTTGGCAACGCGGTAGCGCAAGCATACGACGGATTGTAGTCCGCGCAGGTTCCTTATGCTTTAAACCCATGTTCATATGCCCGACAAATAACCGGCATTGGGGTAAATTGGGGGCGTTTTCGCAACGGAGCGCCCCTCATGAGGGGGATTCTCCACACCGGCTGGGCATTTGCCCCCAATTTCTACCTATAAAAGAGGCAACTCATGCGTTTGAATTTCGTCCGTTCCGCCCTGGTGGCGTCGGCTCTCCTGGTGGCGGCCACCGCCGCTCACGCCGAAAAGATCGTGGTGGGCGCCACCCAGGTCCCGCACGCCGAGATCCTGGAAGTGGTCAAGCCGCAGCTGGCCAAGGAAGGCGTGGAACTCGACATCAAGGTCTTCAACGACTACGTCCAGCCCAATCTGCAACTGGCCGACAAGCAGCTCGACGCCAACTTCTTCCAGCACAAGCCGTACCTGGACACCTTCAACAAGGACCGCAAGGCCACGCTGGTGCCGGTCGCCCTGGTGCACGTCGAACCCTTCGGCGGCTACTCCAAGAAGATCAAGACCCTGGCCGAGCTGAAGGACGGCGCCATCGTCGCCATCCCGAACGACCCGTCCAACGGCGGCCGCGCGCTGGTGCTGCTGCAGAAGCAGGGCATCATCAAGCTGAAGGATCCGTCCAACATCCTGGCGACCGCCGCCGACGTGGTCGAGAACCCCAAGAAACTGAAGTTCCGCGAACTCGAGGCCGCCATGCTGCCGCGCTCGCTGGATGACGTCGACCTGGCCCTGATCAACACCAACTACGCGCTCGAAGCCGGCCTGGTGCCGACCAAGGACGCGCTGTTCATCGAAGGCGCCGACTCGCCCTACGCCAACATCCTGGTGACCCGCGCCGACAACAAGGACGCGCCGGGGATCAAGAAGCTGGTCAACGCGCTGCACTCGCCCGAGGTGAAGAAGTTCATCCTCGACAAGTACAAGGGCGCCGTGGTGCCGGCGTTCTGATCGCGACGCGGGCCTGACTCCGCCGCCGAAACCGCCCGCGCATGCGGGCGGTTTCTTTTTGGGCCGGGACACGGCGTCGGGTACGGGCAGGGGCCGCGTGGCCTGGCCCCGGGGGCGGCGCCGGCGCGTTGGGGCGAGACTCAATGAAAACCGCCCGGCAAGCGGGCGGTTCTGAACAATGGCGGGGCGGGATCAGCCGGCGGCCAGGGCCTTTTCGACGGTGGCGTGGAATTCGGCCACGTCGTATTCACCCAGGTAGCGCTTGATAATGTGTCCCTGCTTGTCGATCAGGAACGCGGTGGGCGTCAGGCGGATGTCGCCGAAGGCGCGGGCGATGTCGCCCTTGGTGTCCAGCGCCACCGGGAACGGCAGCTTGCGGCTTTCGGTGAAGTTCAGCACGAAGTTGGGCGGATCGTAGTCCATGGCGACCGCGATGGCCTCGTAGCCCTTGCCCGCGTACTCGTTGTAGGCGGAGATGGTCTCGGGCATCTGCTTGACGCAGGTGACACAGCTGGTGGCCCAGAACTTCACCAGCACCACCTTGCCGCGCAGGTCCTGCATCGAGAAGGTCTTGCCTTCCAGCGTGGTGAAGGTGACGTTGGGCGCGGTCTGCGCCGGGCGCATGACGAACCAGGCGCCGATGCCGACCGCCACCAGGACGGCCAGGGCTACGATGGCTTTTTTCATTTGATGGGCATGGCCTCTACGGCGCTGCCACCGCTGGGCGCGCCGCCGCCGCTGCTGCTGGCGGCATTCGGGTCGCTCTCGATGGGGGCCTTGGTTTCAGTGGTGGTCGACTTGCTGCCGCTGTTCGACAGGCGAATCGCTTCCTCGCGGCTGATGGTCTCGAACAGTTTAACCACCTTTGCGACGCCGCCGAGATCCGCCACGGCGTTGGCGGCGTAGTCGCCCTCGGCCTGCGTCACCTTGCCCATCAGGTAGACCACGCTGTGGTCGGTGGTGACGGCGATGGTGCCGGAGGGCACGTACTTGGTGTTGAGCAAGGCGGTCTTGGCCTTGGAGGTGAGCCAGGTGTCGTTCGAACGCACGCCGAAGGACGCGATCGGGCCGACGGTGAGCTGGTTGATCACCTGCTTGACGTTCTCGACGCTCTGGGCGATGGCGGTGGCCTGGGACTTGGCTTCCTCGGTGGGCACGTCGCCGGTCAGCAGCAGGTGGCCGCCATAGGCCATGGCATTGACGCGCGCCGTTTCGCCCAGCTTCTGGGAGATCTGGCTCTGGGCCTTGAAGGCCATGTTCTGGTCTTCGAGCTGGATGCCCGAGGTGCGGCGGTCGGTCACCACCAGCGCGGTGGTGGCGGCGGCGCCGCCCACGATCAGGGGGGCGCAGGCGGACAGCGACAGGGCCGCGCTGGACAGGGCCGCGGCGAGCAGCAGGGGGCGGGCGGCGGTTCTGACGTCTGAAATCATTCGGTGTCTCCAAGCAGAAGAGCGTCAATGCCGTCGCAAAGCGCATGCAACAGCAGTATATGGACTTCCTGGATCCGCATGGTGCGATCGCTGGGAACACATAGATGGACGTCCATCGGCGTAATGAGTTCCCCCATGACGCCGCCGCCCTTGCCGGTCAGGGCCAGCACGTGCATTTCACGGCTGGCTGCGGCCTCCATGGCGCGCACCACATTGGGCGAATTGCCGCTGGTGGAGATGGCCACCAGCACGTCGCCGGCCTGGCCGAAGGCGTTCACCTGGCGTTCGAACACTTCGTCGAAGCCATAGTCGTTGCCGACGGCGGTCAGGATCGAGGTGTCGGTGTTCAGGGCGATGCCGGCCAGGGGCAGGCGTTCGCGTTCGAAGCGGCCCACCAGTTCGGCGATGAAATGTTGCGCGTCGGCGGCCGAGCCGCCGTTGCCGCAAGCCAGAATCTTGCCGTTGTTGGCCAGGGCGCCAAACAGCACGTCCACCGCGATCGCCAGCGGCTCGGCCAGCACGTTCATGCTTTGTTCGTACGTGGCCATGGCGTCGCGAAAGTGCGACGTCATTCGAGAGGTCATATCCATGGCCGCGATTATCTCACGGGCGGGCCGGAATCAAGCCAGCGCGAACGCCGCGCGCAGCCACCGGACCTGGCCGCCGTCGAACACCACGGCGTCGAAGCGTGCGGCGGGCGTGGCGCCATGCCAGTGGCGCAGGGCCAGGGTCGGCAGCCAGTGCGCCGCCGCGCGCGCCAGGCGCGCCTGCTTGTCGCGGCCGATGCTGGCGGCCGCGCCGCCATAGGCGCCGCCCTGGCGCGAGCGCACTTCGACGAACACGAGGACGTCGCCGTCGCGCATGACCAGGTCGATCTCGCCGGCGCGGCAGCCCAGGTTGCGGGCCAGCAGCACCAGGCCGGCGGCCCGCAGCAGGCGCAGGGCGGCGTCTTCGTGGCCATCGCCGATACGCTGGCGCGGCGAGCGCCGCGGCGCCGGGCGATCGTCGGCGTTGGCGCGCGTCGAGGCGCGCCGGCGCCGCTTTTGCGCGCGGCGGCGCGCCGCCAGGGCCAGCTCGAAAGCGAATGTGTCATCCGGCATGCCAGTTCCGAAACGGGGGACGATGGCGGCTACACTGGCATGGTTTTCCGCGTAAGTAGGCAGCAATGAATCAAAATGTCTCATCCCCGGTGGCCGGCGACGCCTGGACCCGCGTCGCTGAACGCGTGGCCGGGCAGCATTGGCCCGCCTCGACGCTGTATGTGGTGGCCACACCGATCGGCAATCTGGGCGACCTGGGGCTGCGCGCCTGGCATGCGCTGCAACGCGCCGACGTGATCGCGGCCGAAGACACCCGCGCCAGCCGCACGCTGCTGGACGCCTGGGGCGTCAGCACGCCGCTGATGGCGGCGCACCGGCACAACGAGGCCGCGGCGGCGCAGGCGATCTGCGAGCGTCTGGCCCAGGGCCAGCGCGTGGCGCTGGTGTCGGACGCCGGCGCGCCCGCGGTCAGCGATCCCGGCGCGCGCGTGGTGCGCGCGGTGCGCGAGGCCGGTTTCGCGGTGGTGCCGGTGCCCGGTCCCAGCGCCGTGATCGCCGCGCTGATGGGCAGCGGCGTCACCACCGACGAGAATCCCGCCTACGCTTTCGCCGGCTTTCCGCCGTCCAAGGCCACCGCGCGCCAGCGCTGGCTGCGCACCTGGTGCGCGCTGCCGGCGCCGGTGGTGATGTTCGAATCGCCGCACCGGCTGGCCGCGACGCTGGCCGATCTGCTGGAGGTCTGCGGCCCCGCCCGCCTGCTGACCGTGGCGCGCGAGCTGACCAAGCGCTTCGAGGAGATCGCCACGTTTCCGCTGGGCGAGGCCGCCGCCTGGCTGGCGGCCGACGCGCACCGCGAGCAGGGCGAGTTCGTGCTGATCGCGCATGCCCAGGCCGGCCAGGAGGCCGATGAAGACGCCGATCCGCGCGCCGACGCCTTGCTGGACGCGCTGCTCGAAACCCTGTCGGTGCGCGACGCCTCGAAGATCGCCGCCAAGGTCACCGGCCTGTCGCGCGACGTCCTGTACAACCGGGCCCTGGCCCGCAAGAATTCGTAAGCCCATGATCTACACCGCAGAGACCCGCAAGCGTCCCGGCGAGGCCGCGGAGCCGATCGTCTACCGTGACATCCCCACGCCGCTGGGCGAAATGCGTCTGGTCGCCAGCGCCAAGGGCCTGCGCGGCGCCTGGTTCACCGACCAGACCCTGCTGCCTTCGACCGAGGGCTGGACCCGCAGCGAATCCGATCCCATCCTGGAGCAGGCACGGCGCGAGCTGGATGAATGGTTCGCCGGCCAACGCCGCGAGTTCGAGGTGGCGCTGGATCCGGTCGGCACGCCGTTCCAGCATGAAGTCTGGCGCGCCTTGTGCAAGCTGGATTTCGGCCAGCTCGCCAGCTACGGCGAACTGGCGCGCACCGTGGGGCGGCCCAAGGGCGCGCAGGCCATCGGCGGCGCCGTCGGCCGCAATCCCGTCATCATCATCATTCCGTGCCATCGCATCATCGGCGCCGATACCTCGCTGACCGGCTTCGGCGGCGGCCTGCCGCGCAAGCAGGCGCTGCTCAAACATGAAGGCAGCGAGTACCTGAGCCGCAATCCGCGCGCGCGGCGCGTCTGTGACGGCCAGGCGCAACTGCCGTTCGAGCAGCCGTCGTTCGACTGGCCGCCGGGGCCGTAGACGGCGGGCCGCGTTATTGCGCGGCGATGCTGGGCGTGATGCCGATGCGGTCGGAAACCAGCTGCACCGCGTTCAGGGCGCTCTGGCGATCCGGATAGGGGCCGATCTTGACCCGGTACAGGTTGTTCGATTGCTCCACGGCCGCGGGCGGCGCGCCTGCCGCGCCCAGCTGCGTGTTGATGCGGCTGACCAGCGACTGCGCGTTGGCCGGCTGGCTGAACGCGCCCACCTGCAGATAGACATTGCCGATGCCGCCGGCCGCCGGTTGGCGCACCGGCGCGCTGCCCGGCGCGGGCGCCGGTTGCTGCGCCAGCGGTTGCGGCTCGAGCGCCACGGGGGCGGCCGCCACGGGCGTGGCCACCGGCGTCGAACCGGTCGCCGAGGCGGGCTCCGGGGCGGGCCCTTGCGAGGCCCATCGGCGGATCTCGTCCTGCTGGATGCTTTCCACCACCACCTGGCCGCTGCCCGGCCCGATGATGCCCAGCTTGTAGGCGGCCACGTACGACAGGTCCATGATGCGGTCGCTGTGGAACGGCCCGCGGTCGTTGACCCGCACGATGATGGTCTTGCCGTTGACCAGGCTGGTGACCCGCGCATAGCTGGGAATCGGCAGCGTGGTGTGGGCCGCCGTCATGGCGTACATGTCGTACGGTTCGCCGATCGAGGTCGAGTTGCCGTGGAATTTCTTGCCGTACCACGAGGCGATGCCCTGGCGCTTGTAGGGCTGGCCGGTGGTGTCCGGCACGTAACGCTGGCCGAACACCACGTAGGGGCGGTTGGCGCCGCTGGCGTAGGGCTCGATGCGCGGCACCGCGTCCGGCACCTGGTCCAGGTTGGACGGCGGATTGGCGTCCGGGCCGTCGTCCTTGTAGTACCCGCCGCCCTTTTTACGTCCCCCGGTGGAAGAGCAGCCGGCCACGGCAATGGCCAGCAACAGCATCATCAGGATATGGAGCGGACGGGACAGGATCATGCGGATTCGTCGGGCAGTTGGGTGCGATGGCGCACCAGCAGCGGGTCGTGGTCGGCAAAGCGCTTGGCCAGTTGTTCGACCACATAGACCGAACGGTGCTGGCCGCCGGTGCAGCCGATGGCGACGGTGAGGTAGTTGCGGGTGTCTTGCGTGTACTGCGGCAGCCAGCGGTTCAGGAAGCCGGTGATGTCGTCGATCATCAGCCCCACCTGTTCATAACCCGCCAGCCAGGCGGCGACGGGTTCGTCGCGGCCGGTCAGCGGACGCAGGTTGCGGTCGTAGTAGGGATTGGGCAGGCAGCGCACGTCGAACACCAGGTCGGCGTCGCGCGGCACGCCGCGCTTGTACGCGAACGATTCGAAGGTCAGCACCAGCGGCGCGCGGTCGGCCTGGATCAGGTCGCGGATCCAGGCGCGCAATTGGCCCGGCGTCAGCTCCGAGGTGTCGATGACGTGTTCCTGCTCGCGCAGCGGCGCCAGCAGTTCGCGTTCGAGCGCGATGCAGTCGGTCAGCGACGGCGCGGTGCCGCCGCGTTGCAGGCGGTCGGTCAGCGGATGGCGGCGGCGGGATTCGGAATAGCGCTGCACCAGGGTGTCGGTGCTGGCGTCCAGGAACACCACGCGCAGGCTGGTGCCCATGGCGCGCAGCGCGGTGACCACATCGGGAAGTTCGGCCAGTTCGCCGGGCGAACGCACGTCGATGGCGACGGCCACGCGTTCCAGGCCGTCGTCGCGGGCGTTGGCCACGAACTCGGTCAGGAACCGCACGGGCAGGTTGTCGACGCAGGTGTAGCTGGCGTCCTCGAGCATGCGCAGGGCAACGGACTTGCCTGAGCCTGAGATGCCGGTAACGAGGACGACTTTCAACATGGACATGATTGTGGCACGCTTTTCCAGGAGGATGCCGGCGGGTTGGCATCTGATATGGCCGTAAACTGCGAATCTGCGCCTGTACTGCCTGGCGGGACCCGGCGTAAGCTTGGGTACCCGCACACACGACCGATTCATCTACGCGCCCCGCCGCCATGCGCTTTCGGGGTTGGAATTCGACTTAGTGTCAACTGATCCTAGATGTTAGCCTTCATTTCCTTTCGTAGTGTTTCACTGCCACGGTTCCGGGCAAAATCCCGCCTCCTGGCCGCCGCCGTTGTTGCCTTTTCGACAGCGCCCGCGTTGGCCCAGGACACGCCCCAGGCGCTGCAGCCCGGCACCATGGCGGCGCGGGTGGCGGCCTGTACGGCCTGTCATGGCGAGCAGGGCCGCGCCGGCGCCGACGGGTACTACCCGCGCCTGGCGGGCAAGCCGCAGGAATACCTCTACCACCAGCTGCTGAACTTCCGCGACGACCGGCGCCAGTACCGGCCCATGGCGCACCTGTTGACGGGCCTGCCCGACGCCTACCTGCACGAGATGGCCGCCTATTTCTCGGCGCAGCACGTGCCGTATCCGCCGCCGGTGCGCGCCGAGGTCTCGGCCGCCACGCTCGAGGCCGGCCGCAAGCTGGCGCTGTCGGGCGATGCCGCCCGTGGCCTGCCGGCCTGTGCCGCCTGTCATGGCGCCTCGCTCGGCGGGGTGCTGCCGGCCATTCCCGGCTTGCTGGGCCTGCCGCGCGACTACGTCGGCTCGCAGATCGGCAGCTGGAAGAACGGCCTGCGCCGCGCCGCCGCGCCGGACTGCATGGCGGACATCGCCCACAAGCTCACGCCCGAAGACATCGGCGCCCTGGCGGCCTGGCTGTCGTCGCAGCCGGTGGCCGACACCTATGCGCCCGAGCCCGCCGGCGCTTTGCGCCTGCCCGCCGAGTGCGGCAGCCAGGCGCAACGTTGAGGGGCCGCCGGATGAAACTGATGAAGCGAATCCTGGGCGCCTTGCTGGCGCTGGCCGTGATCGCGCTGGGCGCGCTGTATTGGCTCGGCACGCGCGACGACGCCAGCACCGGCGCGGCCGTGGCGCCGGCCGATCCGCAGCAGCGCATCGAGCGCGGCCGCTACCTGGCGCTGGCCGGCAATTGCATGGCCTGCCACACCGCGCGCGGCGGCCAGGCCTATGCCGGCGGCACGCCCATCCCGACGCCGTTCGGCACGATCTACGGACCCAACATCACGCCCGACGAGAAGACCGGCATCGGCGCCTGGAGCGCGGACGATTTCTGGCAGGCGCTGCACAACGGCAAGTCGCGCGACGGCACGCTGCTGTACCCGGCCTTCCCGTACACCGAATACACCCGCGTGACGCGGGCGGACGCCGATGCGCTGTTCGCCTACCTGCGCACGATCACGCCGGTGAACCAGCCCAGCCGCGCGCCCGATCTCGATTTCCCGTACGACCAGCGCCTCCTGCTGGCCGCCTGGCGCGCCCTGTATTTCCGGCCGGGGGTGCAGGAAGCCGATTCGGGCCAGTCGACGCAGTGGAACCGCGGCCGCTATCTGGTCGAGGGCCTGGGCCATTGCGCCGCCTGCCACGCGCCGCGCAACAGCCTGGGCGCGACGCGCGCGGCCGACGGCCTGGCCGGCGGCATCATCCCGATGCTGGACTGGTATGCGCCGCCGCTGACCAATGATCCGCGGACGGGCCTGGGACGCTGGTCGGCCGAGGATATCGCCGCCTTGCTGCGCACCGGCATGGCGGCGCATTCCAGCGCCAGCGGTCCGATGGCCGAGGTGGTGCTGGGCAGCACCCAGCACCTGACCGAGGACGATGCGCTGGCGATGGGCGTGTACCTGAAGTCGTTGCCGGCGACCCCCGTGGCGGCACGGCCGGCCACGCCGGTCTCGCCGGCGGCCATGGAGCTGGGCGGCAAGATCTACCGCCAGCAATGCGTGCAATGCCACCAGCCGCAAGGCGAGGGCAGTCCCGGCGCCTGGCCCGCGCTGGCGGGCAATCCGACGGTGACCGCGCCGTCGCCGGTCAACGCCATCCGCATGGTGCTGGACGGCGGCTTCGCGCCCGCCACCGCGGCCAACCCGCGGCCGCACGGCATGCCGCCGTTCGGCCAATTGCTCAATGACAACGATATCGCGATGCTGGTGTCCTACATCCGCAACAGCTGGGGCAACGAGGCGGGCGGCGTGATGCCGCTGGAGGTCAAGCGCGCCCGCGCCGCCTCGACCCGCAACTGATCAGGACGATCGCGCGGCCGCGCGCGCCATCTCGCCCAGGACGCGGATGGCGTCGGCCTGGGCCTCGTCCCAGGGGTGGCCGTAGTTCAGCCGCAGCGCGTTGCCGAACCGGCCGCTGGCCGAGAAGATCGGGCCGGGCGCCACGCTGATGCCGCGCGCCAGCGCCTGCCGATGCAGGGCCAGCGCATCGACCGCCGCCGGCATCTCCAGCCACAGGAAAAAGCCGCCCTGCGGCCGCGTCACGCGGGTGCCCGCGGGAAACTCGCGCGCGATCGCATTGGCCATCAGATCCTGTTGTGCCTGCAGCGTTTCGCGCAGGCGGCGCAGGTGGCGGTCGTAGCCGCCTTGTTCCAGGTATTCGGCGATGGCGCCCTGCGCCGGGCTCGACGCCGACAGCGTGGACGACAGCTTCAGCCGCTGCACGCGCTGCGTATAGCGGCCCGCACTGGCCCAGCCGATGCGGTAGCCCGGCGCCAGGCATTTGGAGAATGAGGAGCAGTGCAGCACCAGGCCCTGCTTGTCGAAGGCCTTGGCGGGCACCGGCCGCGTCGCGCCGAAATACAGTTCTCCGTAGACATCGTCCTCGATCAACGGGATCTGGTGGCGCGCCAGCAGTTCGACCAGTTGCCGTTTCTTGTCCTCGGGCATCAGGCTGCCCAGCGGATTCTGGAACTGCGTCATCAGCCAGCAGGCCCTGGGCGCGTGACGCTGGATCGCGGCTTCCATCGCGCCCAGGTCGATGCCGGTGCGTGGATGCGTCGGCACTTCCAGCGCCTTCAGCCCCAGGCGCTCCAGCGCCTGCAGCGCGCCGTAGAAGGTCGGCGCTTCGACGATGACCGTATCGCCGGGCTGCGTCACCGCCTGCAGGCACAGGTTGAGCGCTTCCAGCGCGCCGTTGGTGACCACGATGTCGTTGGCCGGCACGTTGATGCCGGCGATCAGGTAGCGCAACGCGATCTGCCGGCGCAGGCCTGGGTTGCCGGGCGACAGGTCCTCCATCGTGTCCAGCGGATCCTGGCGCTTGAGATGCGCCGACATGGCCTGGGCCAGCCGTGGCAGCGGGAACAGCAGGGGGGACGGAAAGGCGGAGCCCAGCGGCGTGACGTCGCGGTTGCGCACCGAATCGAGGATGTCGAAGATGCGTTCGCTGATCGCCAGTTCGGTCGATTCGCCGTCGGGACAGGAGGTGTCGGGTTCCGGCGGCAGGCTGTCGCCGCGCGCGTTGACGTAGTAGCCGGAGCGGGGGCGGGCGCGGATCAGGCCGCGCGCTTCCAGCAGGTAGTAGGCCTGGAACACCGTCGACGGGCTGACGCCGCGGCTGGCGCAGGCGTCGCGCACCGACGGCAGCTTGTCGCCCACGCGCAGCACGCCGTCGCGGATGGACCTGGCGATCTCGTTGGCGAGTTTCTCGTAAAGGCTCACGGTGCCGCGCGGCGACGCGCGTTCACTTGCTGCTTTGCAGGATCGCCATCGCCTGGCGTTCCATGAATTCGCCCAGGGTGTCGATGCCGCGCAGCTTGAGGATGGTGTTGCGCACCGCGGCTTCGACCAGCACCGCCAGGTTGCGGCCGGCGGCCACCTGCAGCATGACCTTGCGCACCGGCAGGCCCAGCATGTCCTGGGTGATGTCCTGCAGCGGCAGGCGTTCGAACTTGTCCTGCGCGGTGGCGCGCACCAGGTGCACGATCAGCTTCAGGCGCATCTTGCGGCGCACCGAGGTCTCGCCGAAGATGGTGCGGATGTCGAGCAGGCCCAGGCCGCGCACTTCCAGCAGGTTCTGCAGCAGCTGCGGGCAGTGGCCTTCTATCATGTTGGGTGCGGTGCGCGAGAACTCGACCGCGTCGTCGGCCACCAGGCCGTGGCCGCGCGAGATCAGTTCCAGCGCCAGTTCGCTCTTGCCCAGGCCGGATTCGCCGGTGATCAGCACGCCCAGGCCCAGCACGTCGAGGAACACGCCGTGCACGGTGGTGGTGGGGGCGAGCTTCTTGCCCAGGTAGATGCGCAGCAGGTCGATCAGCTGCGCGGCCGCCACCGGGGTGGACAGCAGCGGCACCTGGTGCTGGTCGCACTGGTCCACCAGGTCCTGCGGCGGCGTGAGGCCGTCGGCCAGCAGGATGGCGGGCACGCCGCCGATCAGCAGCTCGTCCATGTGGTGCATGCGGCGGCGCAGGTCGAAGCGGGTGTAGTACGCCAGCTCTTCCTGGCCGAACACCTGGATGCGCGACGGGTGGATCAGGTTGAGGTGGCCCACCAGGTCGGCGGCCGCCATGCCGTCATCGGGAATCGCGCGGTCCGCGGCCCCTTGGCCGGAAATCCAGTTGAAAGGGATTTTGTCGGCGTTGTCGTCGACGAGTTCCTGCACCGTGAGCATGGCAGCGTTTCCGCGAGGGGTCAGAGTTGGCCGGTGGTGAGCATCTTGTGGACGACGGCCGGGTCGGTCTCGGTGGCCAGCGCTTCTCGCAACGCCTTGTTCGACATGAGCTGCGCCAGTTCCGCCAGGATATCCAGGTGCTGCTGCGTGGCGGTTTCGGGCACCAGCAGACAGAGCAGCATCGATACGGGCTGGCCGTCAGGCGCGTCGAACGTGATGGGCTGCGCCAGGCGGATGAAGGCGGCAAGCGCCTGCTCCAGGCCCTTCACGCGGCCGTGCGGCACGGCCACGCCCTGGCCGAGCGCGGTTGAGCCCAGGCGCTCCCGCGCAAACAGGCTGTCGAACACGAGTGCGCGTGCCAAGCCGTGGTTGTTTTCAAAGAGGAGGCCAGCCTGTTCGAACGCGCGCTTCT
Source organism: Achromobacter sp. 2789STDY5608621 (assembly GCF_001299375.1). Classification (NCBI taxonomy): domain Bacteria; kingdom Pseudomonadati; phylum Pseudomonadota; class Betaproteobacteria; order Burkholderiales; family Alcaligenaceae; genus Achromobacter; species Achromobacter sp. 2789STDY5608621. Next base: position 126,516 of record NZ_CYTU01000008.1, read on the forward strand.
TGCTCGTGGCGAGCATATCGAGGACGACGTTGCCGGCGGGAAGGATGCGCGACAAATGATTCATCAGGTCATTATAGGGTTATATGACGCACTGCAAAAAAACGCCGGCCGGGGACATCCGCGTCGTGGTCTGAACCCTCCTGGATCAGGCCGCCGGTCCCGGGACGAGAGCGACAGCATAGACCGATAGCGCGGGGTTGTGGGCATTCTTCTCGCGCAGGCGGGTATACCAGTACGGTATGGCGTTGGTGCGCGGCGCGGGTTTGCAGGCGGGAAAAGGCGATCCGCGGGCGTGTGCCGGCGAATGGGGGACGGGAGGTGCGGGGAGGGGAGGGAGTTTGCCGATGCCCCGGCTGGACGATACGTCTAGCGGGACACCGGGACTTAGGCAGGATTCAAGAATCGCTGTTTAGCTTGGCTCGCACGGCGAGCGGGTCATGAAGCGCGGTGTTACTGGGTTGGCGAAAGATTCGCCGCTTGCCGCTTCACGGACTCTGCCGTGTGACTTCGTACCTTGTCCTTGTGCTTGATGACCTGACGGTCGACTTTGTCAGCAAGAAGGTCGATCGCGGCGTAGAGATTTTCATCGGTTGCTTCACAATGAATGTCCTTGCCACTAAGACGCATGGTGATTTCGGCTCTGTGCCGCAGGGGCTCTACTGAGAGCATGACCTGGGTATCGATGACGTGATCGAAATGCCGCAGCACTCGCGCCAGTTTGTTCATGACATATTCCCGGATGGCCGGGGTGACGTCGAGGTGACGACCGCAGATGCTCAGGTTCATAGTGTGCTCTCCTTCTAAAAGAGGAAAAAATGGTGCGCGGAAGGCGCGGTTGGGGTCGTTAGGCGTTCTCCTTGTTTGAGGGGTTCGTTTGATACTAGTGTATAGACTCGGGCCGATAAAACAAGCTGACCTAACGCAAGTTCATGGCATTTTCATGGCGGCCGCCCAGGGGCGCGCCCGGGCCCGCGCGGGGGCCCTGGGACTTTCCCCTATCCGGGGGTGTTACATGCGGAAGTGTTCGCCCAGGTAGACGCGGCGCACGGCCGGATCGCCGACGATTTCGTCGGGATGACCGTCGGTCAGCACCTTGCCTTCGCTGATGATGTAGGCGCGGTCGCAGATGCCCAGCGTTTCGCGCACGTTGTGGTCGGTGATCAGCACGCCGATGCCGCGGCCCTTCAGGAAGCGCACGATGCGCTGGATCTCGATCACGGCGATGGGGTCCACGCCGGCGAACGGTTCGTCCAGCAGGATGAAGCGCGGGCTGGTGGCCAGCGCGCGCGCGATTTCGACGCGACGGCGCTCGCCGCCCGACAGCGAGATGGCGGCGTTGCTGCGGATATGGCCGATCTGCAGTTCTTCGAGCAGCAGTTCCATCTGCTCGTTGATCTTGGGCGTGGACAGCGTGCGGCCGTCCGGCCCGATCTGCAGTTCCAGCACCGCGCGGATGTTCTGCTCGACCGTCAGGCGGCGGAACACCGAGGCGTCCTGCGGCAGGTACGACAGCCCCATGCGGGCGCGCTTGTGGATCGGCATCGCGGTGATGACCGAGCCGTCGATCTCGATGCGGCCGGCGTCGGCCGGCACCAGGCCCACGATCATGTAGAAGCTGGTGGTCTTGCCGGCGCCGTTGGGGCCGAGCAGGCCGACCACTTCGCCGCTGGAGACGGACAGGGACACGTCCTGCACCACGGTGCGGCCGTTGTAGGTCTTGCGCAAGCCGGTTGCGCGCAGGCTGCCCTGCTTGACGCCCGAAGGGGCGGAGGTCACGGGAGTCTGCACTGAAGGTTGGTTCATCGTGGCTGCGTGTGGGTGACGTGGGAGGCGCTTTCAGCGCCCCTTCTTCGATTCCTGCTGCTTGCGGCACTCGGCCACCGCGGCATCCGACTTGGCGCGCGGTTCGGCCACGGAACGGACCCGGCCGCCGGCCGCCGAGGAGTTCGGGCCACCCTGGGCTTCGTAGGTGCCGCTCTTCTCGTTGTAGCGCACCCGGTCGCCGCGGATCGTGTCAAACGGTTTGCCACAGACGTAGCGCACCACCACGGCCTGGCCGATCAGGTCGAAGGTGCTGTTGGTGCCGTCGTATTCGGCGCGCAGGCCCTTGCCCTCGATCAGTTCGAAGGTCTCGGGGCGTTCCTGGCGGATGGTGACGACCTTGCCCTTGTTGGCGGTGGCGGTGCCGTACTGGTTGCCGGCGGCGTCCTCGCGCATTTCCAGGTTGTCGGAGGTGAGCGTCATCAGGCCGCGCGTCATGTTGACGTTGCCGGTGAATACGCTCTGCTTCTTCACGTCGTCATAGTGCAACGTGTCCGACAGGATCGTGGTGGTGGGCTCTTCGGCGGGGGCGGTCTTGCTCGAGCCGGCGGCGGCCGGCTTGGGGTCGGCCGCGAGCGCCGGCGCTACCGCCGATGCCATCAGCAGCACCGCGCCAAGCAGGCGCGTGGTGGGGGCAATGCGAATCCGGAAGTCGGTCATGGTTTCTTCTGGTCAGTGGTGTTGGCAGGCGTTTCGGCCGGGCGGCGCGATTTGTTTTCCGTGCCGGCGATTTCCACGTCGGTGGAGGCGGATACCTGCAGTTGGCGTGTCTTGTTGTTGTAGTGCATGCCCTTGCCGTTCATGCGCGAGCGTCCCTTGATGACCTCGGCCGGCAGGTCGGTGTAGACCACGTCGTCGTCGGGCAGCAGGATCAGTTGCTGGCTGCGCACGTCCAGGACGTCGTTGTTGGCGTCCGGCTGGCGGTGCACGTGCGCGTCGCCGTTCATGACGATGCGCTTGCCGCCCTGTTCCATGACGGCCGTCTTGGACACGCCCACGGTGATGGGGCTGGCTTCGCGCTGGCCGACGGCCCGCGGCTGGGTGATGTGATACGAATCGTCGTCCGGGAAATGCTCGGCGTATTCGCCCTCCAGCCGGTTGATGGGGCGGCCGGTGGGGTCGGTGCGCAGCATCACGAAATTGCGCGACCAGGCGTCCATTTCGTGCGTGACGCGGCGCGGCGGGTCCGTCTGGATGGCCCGCTGCGCGTAGTCGGCGGCCCAATACGTGCTGGCGACGAGCACCAGCAGCAGGAACAGCGCGATCAGGGAAGGGAAACGATCTTTCATCAGGTCTGAAGGGCGTGATTGGGGGCGCGTTTACTGGATGGCGCCAGGACCGAGCAGCCCCGGCGCCGCCAGGAAACCGCCCAGCCGGCCCTGGGAGGCCAGCAGCAGGTCGCAGCATTCGCGCACCGCGCCGTTGCCGCCAGGTTGCGTGGCGATCCAGTGGGCCGCCTGGCTGACGTAGCCCGGCGCATTCGGCACGCTGGCGGCGAAGCCGGCGCGTTGCATGGCCGGCAGGTCGATGATGTCATCGCCCATGTAGCCGGTCTGGTTCAGTTGGACCGCGCTGCGCTGCGCAAGTTCGGCCAGCGCGGTGCCCTTGTCGCGCACGCCCTGCATGATCTCGGAAATGCCCAGCTCGGCGGCGCGGCGCGCGACGATCGGGCCGGAGCGGCCGGTCATCAGCGCCACTTTCAGGCCGCCTTCCATCAGCAGGCGCAGGCCGTGGCCATCGAGCGCATGGAAGCGCTTCTGGACTTCGCCGGTCTCGCCGTAATACAGGCCGCCGTCGGTCAGCACGCCGTCCACGTCGAAGACCATCAGGCGCACGGCGGCGGCGCGTTCGCGCACGGCCGGCGCGATACGGGCCAGGACCAGGGCTTCGGCGGGGTGGGTGATCGAGGAGGGAAGGGTCATAGTCATACCACTTTGGCGGCCATCAGGTCGTGCATGTGCAAGGCGCCGAGCAGGGCGCCATCGGCGTCCAGCACCAGCATGTGATTGAGCCGCAGTTCGTCCATCTGGCGCGCGGCCTCGACGGCGAGCGCGTCCGGGTTGATGCTGCGCGGCGAGCGCGTCATGCCGGCCTCGACCGTGAGGCTGCGGATGTCGCCGTGGCGCGCGATCAGGCGGCGCAGGTCGCCGTCGGTGAAGATGCCCACCGGGCGGTGCTGGGCATCGCTCACCACGGTCATGCCCATGCCCTTGGCGGACATGACCTCGAGCGCCTGCGAGACCGGCGTGCCCTGCGCCACGACGGGCAGGGCGTCGCCCTGGCGCATGACGTTGCGCACGTGGGTCAGCAGGCGGCGGCCAAGCGCGCCGCCCGGGTGCGAGCGGGCGAAATCCTGCGGCCCGAACCCGCGCGCCTCGAGACAGGCCACGGCCAGCGCATCGCCCAGGGCCAGGGCCGTGGTGGTGCTGGCGGTGGGCGCCAGGTTCAGCGGGCAGGCTTCCTGGGACACGCTGGCGTCCAGGTGGACGTCGGCCAGCAGGGCCAGTTCGGATTGCGGATTGCCGGTGATGGCGACCAGGCCGGCGCCCATGCGGCGGGCCACCGGCAGGATGGTCAGCAGTTCCTGGCCGGTGCCGGAGTACGAAATGGCGATCAGGACGTCGTCGCGGGTGATCATGCCCAGGTCGCCGTGCACGGCCTCGGCGGCATGCACGAAGAAGGCGGGCGTGCCGGTCGAGGCCAGCGTGGCGGCGATCTTGCGGGCGATGTGGCCGGTCTTGCCGATGCCGCTGACGACCACGCGCCCACGGCAGGCCAGCAGCATCTCGACGACCCGCGCGAAGCTGTCGTCCAGCCGCGCGGACAGGTCCAGGATGCCCTGGCTTTCGATTTGCAGCGTCCGGCGCGCAGATGCCAGCGCGGTCTCGGACGTTGTGGTGGGATGGTCGGTCATCAGGGGATTTTAATATCAGGTTGCGGGTTTGCCCCTGGGAGGGGGGTATGGCATCCTGGCGACTCTTTTATCCGGCTATCAATCTTTCCTTTCCAGGCCCGCTCATGTCCAGCATTCCCAGTCCCGTCCTTGGCACGCCCCTGTCCCCCCTGGCCACCCGAGTCATGCTGCTCGGATCGGGCGAATTGGGCAAAGAGGTCATCATCGCCCTGCAGCGGCTGGGCGTGGAAGTCATTGCGGTGGACCGGTATGCCGACGCGCCTGGCCACCAGGTGGCGCATCGCGCCCACGTGGTGTCGATGACAGACCCGGAAGCCCTGGAAAAAATCATCCGGCAGGAGCAGCCGCACGTTATTGTCCCCGAAATCGAGGCCATTGCCACCAATTTGCTGGTGGACCTGGAAGCCGCCGGCGTGGCGCGGGTCACCCCGACCGCCCGGGCGGCCCAGCTGACCATGAACCGCGAGGGCATCCGCCGCCTGGCCGCCGAGACCCTGGGCCTGCCCACCTCGCCCTACGCCTTCGTCGATACCGAAGACGAATTGCGCCAGGCCATCGACGGCGGCATCGGCTATCCCTGCGTCATCAAGCCGGTCATGTCCTCGTCGGGCAAGGGCCAGTCCGTCATCAAGGGCGCGGACGACCTGGCCTCGGCCTGGCGCTACGCCCAGGAGGGCGGCCGGGTGGGCGGCGGCCGCGCCATCGTCGAGGGTTTCATCCGCTTCGACTACGAAATCACGCTGCTGACCGTGCGCGCCCGCGGCGCCGACGGCCAGGTCGAGACCCGCTACTGTGAGCCGATCGGCCATAAGCAGGTCGACGGCGACTACGTCGAGAGCTGGCAGCCCCATCCCATGTCGCCCGCCGCCCTGGAGCGCGCCCGCGAGATCGCCCTGGCCGTGACGGCCGAGCTGGGCGGCCTGGGCATTTTCGGCGTCGAGCTGTTCGTGGCCGGCGACCAGGTCTGGTTCTCCGAGGTCAGCCCGCGCCCGCACGATACCGGCATGGTCACCATGATCACCCAGGCCCAGAACGAATTCGAGCTGCACGCTCGCGCCCTGCTGGGCCTGCCGGTGGACACCTCGCTGCGCCAGCCCGGCGCCAGCAGCGTCATCTATGGCGGGGTCGAGGCCAAGGCCGTGTCGTTCCACAACGTCGCCCAGGCGCTGGTCGAGCCCGGCACCGACATCCGCCTGTTCGGCAAGCCCGAATCCTTCGTCAAGCGCCGCATGGGCGTGGGCCTGGCGGTCGCCGAGGACGTGGCCGCCGCGCGCGCCAAGGCCAAGCGCGTCTCCGCCGCCGTCACCGTCAAGGCCGGCTGACCCGTCGGTCAGCCCCGGGCGCGCCAGCCGCGGCGCCCCGGATTTCCCGTTGCTTCCCAGCCACCCGCCGACAGGCGGGTGGCTTTTTTTCGTCGTGCGCCCACAACAGATTGCGACTGATTTCGGGGGCGGAGCGACAGAATTGTCATCCCTTGCGGCTATACCCCTGCCATCGGTGTGGTTTGTGTTTTCGCACAGTTTGTTCGATAATTTCAGGAATTTCTGAAAACGGCGTAACTATTTATGTTTGCCGCCGTTGCATTTGCTGGCCTGGATGGATCATGGTGCTTACCCCTCAAAACGAACGTTTCGTCCTGCACTTCGGCGAAATGGGCAGCCGTTGGGGCGTGAATCGCACCGTCGGCCAGATCTACGCCTTGCTGTTCCTGGCGCCCCAGCCCCTGCATGCCGATGACATCGCCGAAACGCTGGGCTTTTCCCGTTCGAACGTCAGCCTGGGCCTGAAGGAGCTGCAGTCCTGGCGCCTGGTGAAGCTGGTGCACCAGGTCGGCGACCGCCGCGACTACTTCGAGACGCCCAAGGATGTCTGGGAGATCTTCCGCATCCTGATGGAAGAGAAGCGCAAGCGCGAAATCGATCCCACCCTGACCTTGCTGCGAGACACCCTGCTCGAGCCTCCCACGGGGCCCGATGGCGCCTACGCGCAGCAACGCATGACCGAAATGCTGGAGCTCATCGAACTGTCCACCGGATGGTTCGATGAGGTTCAACGTCTGCCGCCGGAGACGCTGCAGAACCTGATGAAGCTGGGTTCGAAAGTGCAGAAAGTGCTGGGCTTCGCCGGCAAGTTGCGGGGCAAAGGCTGATCGCTGATCCGCCCCGATTTTTTCAGGAAACCTCTATGAAGCTGTATACAACGCCCTTATCATGGCGCGAGAGACGGCCTGGGAACCATGCCGGTTGCTGTGGCTACTCACCTGCATGGGAGCGCCCCAATGATTGATCTCGACGTCGTCAACCTGTCGCGATTCCAGTTTGCCGCGACCGCGCTGTACCACTTCCTCTTCGTCCCTCTCACGCTCGGCCTGTCGTTCATCCTGGCCATCATGGAAAGCGTGTACGTCATGACTGGCCGCCCCATCTGGAAGCGGATGACGATGTTCTGGGGCACCCTGTTCGGCATCAACTTCGCGCTGGGCGTGGCCACGGGCGTGGTCATGGAGTTCCAGTTCGGCATGAACTGGTCGTACTACAGCCACTACGTGGGCGACATCTTCGGCGCGCCGCTGGCGCTCGAAGGGCTGATGGCCTTCTTCCTGGAAGCCACCTTCGTCGGCCTGTTCTTCTTCGGCTGGAACCGCATGTCCAAGGTCAGCCACCTGGTGGTGACCTGGCTGGTGGCGTTCGGCACCAACTTCTCGGCGCTGTGGATCCTGATCGCCAACGGCTGGATGCAGAACCCGGTGGGCGCGGTGTTCAACCCCGACACCATGCGCATGGAAATGACCGACTTCGCCGCGGTGATCTTCAACCCGGTGGCGCAGGCCAAGTTCGTGCACACGGTCAGCGCGGGCTATGTGGCCGGCGCCATGTTCGTCATGTCGATCAGCGCCTGGTACCTGCTCAAGGGCCGCCACACCGACCTGGCCAAGCGCTCGATGGCGGTCGCCGCCAGCTTCGGCCTGGCGTCGGCGCTGTCGGTCGTCGTGCTGGGTGACGAAAGCGGTTATCTCACCACCGAACACCAGAAGATGAAGATCGCGGCCATGGAATCCATGTGGCACACCGAGCCGGCGCCCGCGTCCTTCAACCTGATCGCGCTGCCCAACCAGGCCGAACGCAAGAACGACTTCGCCATCGAGATTCCCTACGTCATGGGCCTCATCGGCACGCGTTCGCTGACGACGCCGCTGCTGGGCATCAACGACCTGATCCTGCGCGCCGAAAACCGCATCCGCGACGGCATGGTGGCGTACGACGCCCTGCAGAAGATCCGCGCCAATCCCAAGGATGTCGATGCGCGCATGGTGTTCGACCGCACCTGGCCCGATCTCGGCTACGCGCTGCTGGTCAAGCGCTACCAGACCGACATGAGCAAGGTCACCGAGGAAGACATCAAGAAGGCCGCGGTGGATACCGTGCCGAACGTGGCGCCGCTGTTCTGGGCGTTCCGCGTCATGGTGGCCGTGGGCATGTACCTGATCCTGTTCTTCGGCGTGGCGTTCTGGCTGGCCTCGCGCGGCCGCCTCGACAGCCGTCGCGGCCTGCTGAAGGTGGCGCTGTGGAGCCTGCCGATGCCCTGGATCGCCATCGAGAGCGGCTGGTTCGTGGCCGAGTATGGCCGCCAGCCGTGGGTGATCGAAGGCGTGCTGCCGACGTACTACGCGGCGTCCGGCCTGACCATCGCCGACCTGGCCATCAGCCTGACGATCTTCCTGGTGCTGTACACCGCGCTGTTGATCATTGGCGTCAAGGTCATGCTGCACGCCGTGCGCAAGGGCCCGAAGTCCGACGCGCCGGCCCCGGCCAGCGCCGCCGCCGATCCCGTCCACGCCGCCGTGCGCGCTTAAGGGAGAGAAGCCATGGATACCCTTATTCCTTTTGACTACGCCACCTTGCGGGTGGTCTGGTGGGTGCTGCTGGGTGCGCTGCTGATCGGCTTTGCCGTCATGGACGGCTTCGATCTGGGCGTGGCCGCGCTGCTGCCGGTGGTCGCCAAGACCGACGCCGAACGCCGCGTGGTGATCAATGTGGTCGGCCCCGTGTGGGAAGGCAACCAGGTGTGGCTGATCACCGCGGGTGGCGCCATTTTCGCCGCCTGGCCGCTGTTGTATGCCGCGTCGTTCTCGGGCTTCTACCTGGCGATGATGCTGGCGCTGATCGCGCTGATCCTGCGTCCGGTCGGTTTCAAGTACCGCAGCAAGATGGAAGGCACGCGCTGGCGCAACAGCTGGGACGGCGTGCTGTGCTTCTCGGGCGTGGTGGCCTCGCTGGTGTTCGGCGTGGCCGTGGGCAACATCATCCTCGGCGTGCCGTTCACGTTCGACGAGAACGCGCTGCGCATGGTGTACCAGGGCCACTTCTACCAGCTGTTCACGCCGTTCGCGCTGCTGTGCGGCGTGCTGAGCGTGGTGATGCTGGCGATGCATGGCGCGGTGCTGCTGGCCTGGCGCACCGAGGATCCGATCTCGTCGCGGGCCCGCAACTGGGGGCGTCTGTTGGCGCTGCTGACGCTGGTGCTGTTCGTCGCGGGCGGGTTCTGGGTGAAGGCGCTTGGCGGTCACGCCATCACCAGCGCCGTCGACATGCAGGGACCGTCGGATCCCATGCTCAAGACGGTCGCGGTGCAGGCCGGCGCCTGGATGGCCAACTACGCCAAGTGGCCGCTGATGTGGATCGCGCCCGCGCTGGGCGTGGCGGGCGCCGTGCTGGTGCTGCTGCTGTTGACGCTGCGCGCCAACGTGCTGTCGTTCCTGGCCTCGGCGGTGTCGATCGCCGGTGTCATCCTGACGGTCGGCTTCTCGCTGTTCCCGTTCCTGATGCCGTCGTCGACCAATCCCAAGGCCGGCCTGACGGTCTGGGACGCCTCGTCCAGCCACATGACGCTGTGGATCATGGTGATCGCCGTGGTCATCTTCCTGCCGATCGTCACGCTCTACACCGCCTGGGTGTACCGCGTCATGCGCGGCAAGGTGACGCACGAATCCGTGGGCGACACGCCCAACTCGTACTGATCTAAGGAGCCTTCACCATGTGGTATTTCTCATGGGTACTCGGTCTGGGATTGGCGTGTGCGTTCGCCATCCTCAACGCAATGTGGTTCGAGCTGCGCGAAGGTCACTCGCATGACCCGCGCGCCAGCCGTAACGACGAGTGAGCGGCCGCGCCAGCAGCCTCGAGCATGACCCCTCGGCCACCCTGCGCAAGCCGCCGCGCGAGCAATCGCGCTGGCTGATGGCGCTGGCCGGGGCGGCCCGGCTGCCGCTCATCCTGGCGGGCGCGGCGCCGCTGGCGTCGGGCGCGTTGTTGGTGGTCCAGGCCTGGCTGCTGGCCAGCGTGCTGGACGCCGCCATCGTGCGGCAGGCGCCGCGCCTGGAACTGCTTGGCCAGATCCTGGCCATCGCCGTGCTGATGCTGGCGCGCGCCTGCATCACCTGGGCGGGCGAGCGCGCCGGGGCCGACGCCGCCGAGCGCATCAAGCGCCACGTGCGCCAGGCGCTGTTCGCGCGCCTGCTGCGCAAGGGGCCTGACTGGAGCCGCCGGCAGGCCTCGGGCGAGATCGCCAGCGCGCTGGTGGACCAGGTCGAGGCGCTCGACGGTTTCTTCTCCAAGTATCTGCCGGCCATGGCCGCGGCGGCGCTGCTGCCGGTGGCGTTTGCGGTCCTGTTGCTGCCGGTGGATGTGATCGCGGGGCTGGTGCTGTTGATCACCGCGCCGCTGATTCCGCTGTTCATGGCGCTGGTCGGCTGGGGCGCGCAAGGCGCCAGCCGGCGTCACCTGCAGGCCTTCGCGCGGTTGTCGGGATTCTTCGCCGACCGCCTGCGCGGCCTCTCCACCCTGAAGCTGTATGGCCGCGCCGAAGCCGAGGCGGCTTCCGTCGCCGCCGCCAGCGATGCGCTGCGCCAGCGCACCATGTCCGTGCTGCGGATCGCCTTCCTGTCGTCGGCGGTGCTGGAATTCTTCGCCGCGCTGGGCGTGGCGGGCGTGGCCGTCTACATCGGCCTGAGCTACCTGGGGTTCCTGGACCTGCGCTGGTCGCCGTTCACGTTGCAGGCCGGCCTGTTCTGTCTGCTGATGGCGCCGGAGGTCTATGCGCCGTTGCGCCAGTTCGCCGCGCACTACCACGACCGCGCCACGGCGCTGGCGGCGGTGTCGCAGATCGCCACGTTGTTCGATGGCCTGCCGCAAGAGGACGCCGTCGAACCGCGCCAGGATGCGTCGATGGCGCTGGTATCGGGCGCCGCCGGGTTGACGGTGACGGGCTTGACCATGACGGCGCCTGGCCGGCCCGTGCCCGTGTTGTCCGCGGCGGCATTGACGCTGGCCCCGGGCGAGCACGCGGCCTTGATGGGCCCGAGCGGCATCGGCAAGTCCACCCTGATCGAGGCCATCGCGCGTCTGCGCCCGGGCGACGGCGACATCCGTCTCGATGGCGTGCCGCTGGGCCAGTGGGGCGAGGCCGACCTGCGCGCGCGCGTGGCGCTGATCGGGCAGAAGCCGCAGCTGCTGGCGGGGTCGATCGCGGACAACATCCGCCTGGGACGTCCCGATGCGTCCGATGCCATGGTGCATGACGCGGCGCGCCGCGCCTGTGTGCTCGAATTCGCCGCCGCGTTGCCGCAAGGGCTGGACACGCCGCTGGGCAGCCGCGGCCATGGCCTGTCGGGCGGCCAGGCGCAACGCGTCGCGCTGGCGCGCCTGTTCCTGCGCGATCCCGGGCTGATCCTGCTGGACGAGCCCACGGCGCATCTGGACGAGGCCACGCAGGCGCGGGTGCTGGACGAGATCCTGGCATTCGCCGCGGGCCGCACGCTGCTGCTCGCCACCCACTCGCCCGCGGTGGCGGCGCGTTTCGCGCGCGTGCTGCGCGTGGCCGATGCCGAAGTGAAAGACGCATGAAGAACCTGTTGCTGCTTCTGCCCCTGTACGTACGCCGCAAGGCCGGCCTGTTGCTTGCGCTGTTCTGTGCGCTGGCGACGGTGGCTGCGGGCGTCGGCCTGCTGGGCGTGTCGGGCTGGTTCCTGACCGGCGCCGCATTGGCCGGCGCCGGCGGCGCCTTCAACCTGTTCGCGCCGTCCGCGCTGGTGCGGGGCCTGTCGTTCCTGCGCATCGTGTCGCGTTATGCCGACCGGGTGGTCGGGCATGCCGCCACGCTGCGCCTGCTGGCCGACCTGCGCGCGGCGGTCTTCACGGCGCTGATCCGCCTGACGCCGCGCCAGCTGGCGCGTTACCGCAGCGGCGACCTGGTGGCGCGCATGACGGGCGACGTCGACGCGCTCGATACCGTGTTCCTGTTCGTGCTGGCGCCGCTGGCGACGGCCATCCTGGCCGGCGCGGCGTTGACCGCGGTGCTGGGGTATTGGGTGCCGGCCGCGGCCTTGGTGTTCGCCCTGGCGCTGCTGGTGGTTTGTGCCGTGGTGCCACTGTGGCTGCTGCGCGCCGCGCGCAAGCCCGGCGAGGCCGCGCAGGAGAGCGCCGCCGGACTGCGCGCCGCCGTGCTCGACGCGGTCGATGGCCATGCCGATATGGTCGCGCTGCACGCGCAGTCGCAGACCCAGGCGCATTTCGAACAATTGTGCGAAGCCAGCGCGCGGGCGCGCGGCAGCCAGGCCCGGGTCGCGGCGCGCGGGCAATGGTTCCTGCAGGCGGCGGCCGGGCTGTCGGTGCTGGCGCTGTTGTGGTTCGGCCTCGCGCGTTACGAAGCGGGCGCGCTGCAGGGGCCGTTGCTGGTGGGGCTGCTGCTGGCCGTGATCGGCATCTTCGAGGTGGCCGGCCCGATCATGCGCGGCGCTTCGCGCATGGGGTCGGCGCTGTCGGCCGCCGCGCGCATCCGCGACGTGGCGCAGCGCGAGCCCGACATGCGCGACCCCGCCGCGCCTAGCCCGCTGCCGACGCGCGGCGCGCTGGAACTGGTCGATGTGTCGTTCGCCTATCCGGCGCGGGCCGGCGAGACGCCGGCGCCGCTGCTGCGCAACGTGCAACTGCGGGTCGAGCCGGGTGAACGGGTCGCCATCCTGGGAGAGAGTGGCGCGGGCAAGTCCACGCTGCTGCATCTGCTGCTGCGCCTGGAGGATCCGCTGGCCGGCCAGGTGCGCTATGCCGGTGTCGATGCCCGCGCCTGTGCGCAGGCGGACTGGCATCGGCGCATCGCGTTGCTGTCGCAGGACGCGCCGGTGTTTCTCGGCACCCTGCGCACCAATCTGCTGATTGGCGATCCGCAGGCCGGCGACGCCGAGCTGTGGCGCGCGCTGGACGCCGCCCGCCTGGGGGAGTTCGTGCGCGGCTTGCCCGACGGGCTGGATACCTGGGCCGGTGAAACCGGCTCGTTGCTGTCCGCCGGGCAGGCGCGGCGCCTGTGCCTGGCGCGGGCGTTGTTGTCGCCGGCCGACGTCATCGTGCTGGATGAACCGACGGCCGGACTGGACGCGGCGGCCGAGGCGGCGTTCTTTGCCGACCTGGAACACGCGGTGCGGGGACGCACCGTCGTGCTGGCCACGCATGCCGTTCTGCCGCCCGGCGCCGTCGACCGCTGTTGTACCTTGCGCGGCGGACAGTTGCATGACATGTCAACACCGGTGGCGGTCCTGGCTTAAGCGCGGTTGCGCGGTTATAGTTCGCCTTGCTTCAATTCTCCTGGGCCAGCTTCCATGCAGACCGACAACGCCGAGTACATCCGGCGCACCATCCGCAGCGTGCCTGACTGGCCCCAACCTGGTGTCATTTTTCGCGACATCACGCCAGTGCTGCAGGACCCGCGTGCGTTCCGGGTGCTGATCGACCTTTTCGTCTACCGCTACATGCGCCAGCGCCTGGATCTGGTGGCGGGCGTGGACGCGCGCGGCTTCATCATCGGCAGCGTGCTGGCCTATGAACTCAACCTGGGTTTCGTGCCGGTGCGCAAGAAGGGCAAGCTGCCGTACCGCACCGTGGCCGAGGAATACTCGCTCGAATACGGCAACGCGGCCGTCGAGATGCACACTGATTCCGTGCGCACCGGCCAGCGCGTCCTGCTGGTGGATGACCTGATCGCCACGGGCGGCACGATGCTGGCGGCCATCAAGCTGCTGCAGCGCCTGGGCGCGAACGTGGTCGAGGCCGCCGCCATCATCGACCTGCCCGAACTCGGCGGGTCGACCAAGATCGCGGCCACCGGCACGCCGCTCTATACCGTCTGTCAATACGATAGCGCGTCGGTCTGAGGCCGGCGCGGGCGCGGACGCTTCAGGCCTTCGCCTCAGGCGTCTGCGTTACGCATCCGAGAGTCGCGGCTGGATGAAGTCCAGGAAGGCCTTGGTCTTGGCCGGCAGCATGCGCGACGGCAGCAGGGCGAACAGGGGCAGGGGCGTCAGGCTCCAGTCGGGCAGCACGCGCACCAGGCCGGCCTGCTTGATGGCCCGCTCCATCGCATCGAACACCAGCAGCGGCGTGATGCCCAGGCCCTGTCCGGCCAGGCGTCCCAGCATGCCGACATTGTTGGCCGACAGCCGGCCCGACACCTGCACGCGCTCCACCTTGTCACCCGAATGCAGCATCCAGAAGGATGACTCGTCGCGCATCGTCGGGCGCAGGCACTCGTGGTGGCTCAGGTCCGCCGGCACCCGCGGCTCGCCATGGCGCGCCAGATAGTCGGGCGAGGCATACAGCTGGTGCGCCATCAGCACGATCTTGCGCGAGATGAGGCTGGAATCGGGCTGTTGCCCGAAGCGCAGGATCAGGTCGAACGGATTGCTGATCGGGTCGATCGGCCGCATGCTCAGGTCGAAATCACATTCGATATCGGGGTGCTGTTCGCGGAACTCGCGGATCACGGCGGGAAGGAACAGTTGCGCCAGGCTGGTGGGCAGCGAGATGCGCAGGCGGCCCTTGGGCTGCACCGCCATGTCCAGCAGCTGGTCGTGGGCGATGCGGGCTTCTTCGACGATATGCCGGCAGCGCTCGAAATAGATGGCGCCGGCTTCGGTCAGGTCGATCTTGCGCGTGCTGCGGTTCAGCAGGCGCATGCCGACGCTGCGCTCAAGTTCACTGACGCGCCGCGAGAGCGTGGACGTTGGAATATTCAAGGCTTCGGCGGCGTGGCTGAAGTTCTTGCGCTTGGCGACCTCGACGAAAAGCGCGATGTCGTTAAGCTGAATATCCATGGTGCCCTCAAACTCCAAATTCCATTTCTGGCAGGTTCATATGATAAGTGGAAATATTGTCCCGCCAGTGGAAATGTCTATTTAGCCAACATGAATGACTATTCCGTCAGATGGGAAACATACGTTCCGTTACCAGGCTGGCGCGCGGCTGAATGCGCGTGTGGCCTTGCGCCATAGGACGCGACCCGTTGTTGCGCGGCGCGAAGCCCGTTCCGGCGGGATACGCTTTGCAATTGTCCCGTGCATGCAAATATGTTCACCAAAATAAGGGTTTTTACTAGGGCCTGATCGCCAGATACTGCATCCCAGCAATCGAATTGTCACATTGCCGCCGCCGCCCTGGTGGCGGACGGTGTGCCAGGTTTAGGATGGAGTCATCACAATGAAAGCCCTAGCTACCGCACTCATGGTTACCGCAACGCTGGCGGGCATGTCCGCCGCCCACGCCGATGGCAAGACGCGTGAACAGGTCCAGCAGGAACTGCAGGCCGCCAAGGCCGCCGGCCAGGTCACGTTCGGCGAACTGGACTATCCGCCCGCCATCGCCCAGCAGACGGGCATGACGCGCGAACAGGTCCAACAGGAACTGCAAAGCGCCAAGGCCGCCGGCCAGGTCACCAGCGGCGAGCTGGACTACCCGCCGCGCGCCGCCGCCACGCAGACGGTCGGCAAGACCCGCGAACAGGTGCGCGAAGAACTGGCCCAGGCCAAGGCCCGCGGCGAATACACCTTCGGTGAACTGGACTACCCGCCCAAGGGTCGTTGATCCGAGGCTGTCCGCCACGACGCCGAATCGGAAAGCCCCTTGCCCGCCAAGGGGTTTTTTATCTCTAGGTCCGGGGCTCGCCATCGCCGCCGTTGTCGTGTTTATGCCGCATCGACTGTGCCACCCATGCAACATGTGATGTCGATTTCCCTCGGGCACGGCGACTCGCGGCAGTCCTGAAAACACGAATTGTGAGCAAGAATTCACATTTGATATCAAGGCCTTAATACGCATCTTCCGGAACCGTGCGCGGCATGCGGCGGGCATTATCCCGCCCATGGAAAGTAGTTCTTCGAAATCCGGGTTACTTCAAATTGTTCCAGGGCAGACACTAGATTCAGTGCAGACGCCGCTCGCTTTTTTCGTAGCGGCACGCAGGCCGCGGCGATGCCGCCGCGTGGTTGCGGAATGCCTTTATCTCTCGCCATCTTGGGGACTTTTATGAAGAAGACGCTATTGGCAGTCGCGTTGCTGGCCGGTTTCGCCGGCGCCGCGCATGCCGCTGATTCCGTGACGCTGTACGGTTTGATCGACGCCGGTGTCGGCTACGAGCAAGTGAAGTTCAAGGGCCAGTCGCAAAGCCGCATCGGCGCCGTGCAAGGCGTGAGCAGCGGCTCGCGCTTCGGCCTGCGCGGCACGGAAGACCTGGGTGACGGCCTGCGCGCCGTGTTCAACCTGGAAGGCGGTTTCGGCCCGATGAACGGCCAGTCGCTGCAGAACGGTCGCCTGTGGGGCCGCCAGGCCACCGTGGGCCTGGACAGTGATTCGTGGGGCCGCCTGGAATTCGGCCGCCAGACCAACCTGGCCTCGAAGTACTTCGGTTCGATCGATCCGTTCGCCATCAGCTACAACACCGCCAACCTGGGTACGACGTTCAGCAGCGCCAACACCATGCGCCTGGACAACATGGTCCTGTACCAGACCCCCAGCATGGACGGCTTCAAGCTGGGCGTGGGCTATTCGTTCAGCGCCGATGACACCGTCGAAGACGGCGTCAAGGAAAAGCACCAGACCGGCTTCGCCACGGGCAACAACAACCGTGTCCTGACCGTGGGCGCCCAATACCTGAACGGTCCGCTGAACCTGGCCGCGGCCTACGACCGCTTCAATCCGTCCAATGACAGCATCGGCGGCAAGTCCAGCTCGCGCGTCCAGGAATACATCATCGGCGGCACCTACGACTTCGAAGTGGTGAAGCTGGCGGCGGCGTTCAGCCAGACCCGCGACGGCTGGTTCATCGGCCAGAACATGGGCACGACGCCGGACGGCATGCAGAAGCTGGGCTCGTTCAAGCTGGCTGACGGTTTCCGCGCCAACTCCTACATGATCGGCGCCACCGTGCCCCTGGGCCGCCACGCCATCTTCGGTTCCTGGCAGCGCGCCACGCCGAACAACAACAAGCTGACCGGCGACGACGCGACGTTCAACGTCTACAGCCTGGGCTACACGTACGACTTCACCAAGCGCACCAACCTGTACGCGTACGCCTCCTACGGCGACAACTACGCGTTCCAGCACGATGCGCGCGACACCGCGTTCGCGGTGGGTCTGCGTCACCGTTTCTAAGCGAGGGTATCGGCCCGACCGCACCTTGCTGAATGCGCGGCACATCTCCGTGAGCCGCCGAGTGACAGCGAACCCCCCCTTCAGGTTGCGGCCGGGCGAGTCCTGAGCAGAGAAGGGAAGGGCCTCCATGTGGAGGCCCTCTCGTTTTTGGGCGCCTGCTTTTTCGAGGCTTACAGGAACAGCTTGTAGGCCGGGTTGTCGGTCTCGTTCCAGTGGGGGTAGCCGAGCTCCGCCACGAAGCCGCGGAATTGCTTCTTGTCCGCCGCCGGCACCTGGATGCCGATCAGGATGCGGCCGTAGTCGGCGCCCTGGTTGCGGTAATGGAACAGGCTGATGTTCCAGTCGGGGTTCATGGCGTTCAGGAAACGCATCAGCGCGCCCGGGCGTTCCGGGAATTCGAAGCGGTACAGCAGTTCGTCGCGCGCCTGCGCGGACCGGCCGCCGACCATGTGGCGCAAGTGGGTCTTGGCCATTTCGTCGTGCGTCAGGTCGAGCGTATCGAAGCCATGGCGGCGGAAGTGGCTGGCGATCTTGTCGGGTTCGGCCGGCGACGAGACCTGCAGGCCGACGAACACGTGGGCGCGGTCGGAATCGGAAATGCGGTAGTTGAACTCGGTGACGCTGCGTTCGCCGACCAGTTCGCAGAAGCGGCGGAAGCTGCCGCGCTGTTCCGGCATGGTGACGGCGAAGACGGCCTCGCGCATTTCGCCGACCTCGGCGCGTTCGGCCACGAAGCGCAGGCGGTCGAAGTTCATGTTGGCGCCACAGGCGATGGCGACCAGCGTCTTGTCCTTGAGCTTGTGCTCGGCGGCGTACTGCTTGGCGCCGGCCACGGCCATGGCGCCGGCCGGTTCCAGCACGCTGCGCGTGTCCTGGAACACATCCTTGATGGCGGCGCAGATCGAGTCGGTGTCCACCACCACGAAATCATCGACGTACTTGCGCGTCAGCTTGAAGGTCTCGGCGCCCACCAGCTTGACGGCGGTGCCGTCCGAGAACAGCCCGACATCGTTCAATTGCACCCGGCGGCCGGCGCGCACGCTGCGCAGCATGGCGTCGGAGTCTTCGGTCTGCACGCCGATGATCTTGATCTCGGGGCGCAACTGCTTGATGTAGGCGGCCACGCCGGCGATCAGGCCGCCGCCGCCGATGGCCACGAAGATGGCGTCGATCGGGCCGGGGTGCTGGCGCAGGATCTCCATGCCCACCGTGCCCTGGCCGGCGATCACGTCGGGATCGTCGAACGGATGCACGAAGGTCAGTTTCTCTTTCTTTTCCAGCGTCTGCGCGTGGGCGTAGGCGTCGGAGAAGCTCTCGCCGGCCAGCACCACTTCGCCGCCCAGCCGGCGCACCGCGTCGATCTTGACCTGCGGGCTGGTGGTGGGCATGACGATGACCGCGCGGCAGCCGAGCCGCGACGCGGCCAGCGCCACGCCCTGGGCGTGGTTGCCGGCCGAGGCCGCGATCACGCCGCGGTTGCGCGCCGCCGGCGCGAGGTTGGCCATCTTGTTGTACGCCCCGCGCAGCTTGAAGCTGAATACCGCCTGGGTGTCCTCGCGCTTGAGCAGGATCGTATTCGCCATGCGCTGCGACAGCAGGGGCGCGGCTTCGAGCGGCGATTCGACCGCGACGTCGTAGACCTTGGAGGTCAGGATGCGTTTCAGATAATCGGTGGACATGGACTGCGCTTGGGGTAGGGGCGGAAAAATGGAGCGCCAGGCTCGCGGGCCCGATGGCGTGAGCGGGATTATTGCAGGGAAAGCCGGGTCGCCCGACGGTTTTCCGCCAGTTTCATCATGGATCGGACGGGCCCGGCCGGCCGCCGGCCCGCGCGCGGCTACACTCGCTGGCATCATGGAAGAAAGCCTGCTATCGGCCATTCATTGGCTACTGAACCTGTTGGCCCTGCCCTCGGTAGGCCTGCCCGCCATCTTCATCGTTTCGCTGATCTCGGCGACGTTGCTGCCGCTCGGCTCGGAGCCGGCGGTGTTCGGCTACATCAAGCTGTCGCCCGACATGTTCTGGCCCGCCATCCTGGTGGCGACCGCCGGCAACACCATCGGCGGCGCCATCAGCTACGCCATGGGCCTGGGCGCGGAAAAGGCCTTCCAGCGCTGGAAGGAACGCCATCCCCATGCGGCGGACGAACATCGCATGCGGGGCCGCTGGAACGAACGGGCGCATGCCTGGATCCATCGCCTGGGGCCGCCGGCCCTGCTGCTGTCCTGGCTGCCGGGGGTGGGCGATCCGCTGTGCGCCGTGGCCGGCTGGCTGCGGCTGCCGTTCTGGCCCTGCGTGGCCTATATGGCCATCGGCAAGTTCCTGCGCTACCTGGCGATGACGGCCAGTCTGCTGTGGCTGTTCCCGGGTCAGGTATAGCGCTGACGTCGCGCTTAATAAGGGACATATTGCGGCGATATTTTGCGGGTTTTGAGCATTTCCCTGGGGGTATTCGGGGGCAGTTCCGGCCAATGGCATAAAATAATTTTTTAAGGGCCCCCTCTTGCCGCCATGAACGCCCCACTCGCCAGCCACATCTTGAACGGGGCGACGCCGCCCGCAGCACCCGCGCGACTGCGCGAAATCCCCTACAACTACACGTCGTTCTCCGATCGCGAGATCGTCGGCCGGCTGCTGGGCGATGACGCCTGGAGCCTGTTGACCGATCTGCGCGGCGAGCGCCGCACCGGGCGGTCCGCCCGCATGCTGTACGAGGTGCTCGGCGACATCTGGGTGGTGCGCCGCAATCCCTACCTGCAGGACGACCTGCTGGACAACCCCAAGCGCCGCAAGCAGCTGATCGATGCGCTGCACCATCGGCTGGGCGAGATCGACCGCCGCCGCGAACCCGGCGCGCCGGCCGAGGTCGGCCACGATCCGCACCGCGACGAGAAAGTGCTGGGCCTGCTGGGCCGGGCGCGTTCGGCCATCGCCGCCTTCGAGGGCGAGTTCGACCAGACCGCCATGCTGCGCAAGCAGGCGCAGAAGGTGCTGGGCCGCATCACTGCGCGCGACAACATCAAGTTCGACGGCCTGTCGCGCGTCTCGCACGTGACCGACGCCACCGACTGGCGCGTGGAGTACCCGTTCGTGGTGCTGACGCCGGATACGGAAGACGAGATCGCCGCGCTGGTCACCGCCTGTATCGAGCTGGGCCTGACCATCGTGCCGCGCGGCGGCGGCACCGGCTACACCGGCGGCGCGATTCCGCTGACCTGGAAGTCGGCCGTCATCAACACCGAGAAATTCGACAAGCTGGGCAAGGTCGAGTCCTGTATCCTGCCCGGGCTCACCGAGCCCGTGGCCGTCATCCATGCCGGCGCCGGCGTGGTGACCAAGCGGGTGTCGGAAGCGGCCGAGGCGGCCGGTTTCGTTTTCGCCGTGGACCCGACCTCGGCCGAGGCCTCGTGCGTGGGCGGCAACATCGCCATGAACGCCGGCGGCAAGAAGGCCGTGCTGTGGGGCACCGCGCTCGACAACCTGGCCTGGTGGCGCATGGTCGATCCGGACGGCAACTGGCTCGAAGTGACGCGCCTGGCGCACAACATGGGCAAGATCCATGACGTGGACGTGGCCCGCTTCGAACTCAAGTGGTTCGATGGCCGCGGCAAGCCGGGCGAGCGCCTGCTCAAGACCGAGACCCTGGAGATCGCGGGCCGCGTGTTCCGCAAGGAAGGCCTGGGCAAGGACGTCACCGACAAGTTCCTGGCCGGCCTGCCGGGCATCCAGAAGGAAGGCTGCGACGGCCTGATCACGTCGGCGCGCTGGGTGCTGCACCGCATGCCCAAGCACACCCGCACCGTCTGCATGGAATTCTTCGGCCAGGCGCGCGACGCGATTCCGTCGATCGTCGAGGTCAAGGGCTACCTGGACGGCGAGGGCCGCGCCCGTGGCGCCATCCTGGCCGGCCTGGAGCATCTGGACGAGCGCTACCTGCGCGCGGTCGGCTACGCCACCAAGAGCAAGCGCGGTTCGCTGCCCAAGATGGTGCTGATCGGCGACATCGTCGGCGACGACGAGGACGCGGTGGCCGCGGCCGCCAGCGAAGTGGTGCGCCTGGCCAACACGCGCCACGGCGAAGGCTTCGTGGCGGTCAGCGCCGAGGCCCGCAAGAAGTTCTGGCTCGACCGCTCGCGCACCGCCGCGATCGCGCGCCACACCAACGCCTTCAAGATCAACGAAGACGTGGTGATCCCGCTGCCGCGCATGGGCGAGTACACCGACCATATCGAACGCATCAACATCGAGCTGTCGACCCGCAACAAGCTGCGCCTGCTGGGCGCGCTGGACGACTACCTCTGTACGCCCTTGCCGGTCGGCAAGGCCGAAGACGCCGCCGACGACGATGAAACCCGCGCCGAGGTGCTGGCCGAGCGCACGCGCCAGGCCATCGAGCTGCTGGCCGCGGCGCGCCAGCGCTGGCAGTGGCTGCTGGACAACCTGGACCTGCCGCTGGCCGAGGCCATGCCGCAGCTGGACGGCCTGGGCATGTCGCACCTGAGCGCCGCGCTGGCCGAGCGCCTGGCGGCGCAGCCGCAGGCGCGCGTGTTCGACGTGGTGCAGGACCGCACCATCCGCGTGTCGTGGAAGACCGAAGTGCTGGCCGGCCTGCAGGCCGCGTTCTCGGGCGCGGCGCGCAAGCCGATCCTGGACGAACTGGTGGCGATCCACGGCCGCGTGCTCAAGAGCCGCGTGTTCGTGGCGCTGCACATGCACGCGGGCGACGGCAACGTGCACACCAACATCCCGGTCAACTCGGACGACTACGGCATGCTGCAGGAGGCCCACCAGGCCGTCGAGCGCATCATGCAGATCGCGCGCGACCTGGACGGCGTGATCTCGGGCGAGCACGGCATCGGCCTGACCAAGTACGAGTTCCTGACGGAAGCCGAGCTGGCGCCGTTCCAGGACTACAAGCGCCGCGTCGACCCCAATGGCCACTTCAACGCCGGCAAGCTCATGCCCGGCGCCGACCTGCGCCACGCCTGGACGCCCAGCTTCAACCTGATGGGCCACGAGTCGCTGATCATGCAGCAGAGCGACATCGGCGCCATCTCGGATTCGATCAAGGACTGCCTGCGCTGCGGCAAGTGCAAGCCGGTGTGCGCCACCCACGTGCCGCGCGCCAACCTGCTGTATTCGCCGCGCAACAAGATCCTGGCGACCTCGCTGCTGGTCGAGGCCTTCCTGTACGAAGAGCAGACCCGCCGCGGCGTCAGCCTGAAACACTGGGAAGAATTCGAGGACGTGGCCGACCACTGCACCGTCTGCCACAAGTGCTACAACCCCTGTCCGGTCGACATCGACTTCGGCGACGTGTCGATGAACATGCGCGCCGTGCTGCGGCGCATGGGCCGCAAGTCGTTCAATCCGGGCACGGCCAGCGCCATGTTCTTCCTGAACGCCAAGGATCCGGCCACCATCAACGCCACCCGCAAGGCGATGGTGGGCGTGGGCTACAAGGTTCAGCGCGCCGCGCACGACCTGCTGTCGGGCCTGGTGAAGAAGCAGACCTCGGCGCCGCCGGCGACCGTCGGCAAGCCGCCGCTGCGCGAGCAGGTGGTGCACTTCGTCAACAAGAAGATGCCGGGCGGGCTGCCCAAGCAGGCCGCGCGCAAGCTGCTGGACATCGAGGACGCGAACTACGTGCCGATCATCCGCGATCCGAAGGCCACCACGGCCGACACGGAAGCGGTGTTCTACTTCCCGGGCTGCGGTTCGGAACGCCTGTTCTCGCAGGTCGGCCTGGCCACGCAGGCGATGCTGTGGCATGCCGGCGTGCAGACCGTGCTGCCGCCGGGCTACCTGTGCTGCGGCTATCCGCAGCGCGGCAACGGCATGACCGACAAGGCCGAGCAGATCATCACCGACAACCGGGTGCTGTTCCACCGCGTCGCCAACACGCTCAACTACCTGGACATCAAGACCGTGGTGGTCAGCTGCGGCACTTGCTACGACCAGCTGGCCGGCTACGAGTTCGAGAAGATCTTCCCGGGCTGCCGCCTGATCGACATCCACGAATACCTGCTGGAAAAGGGCATCAAGCTGGAAGGCGCCAAGGGCGTGCGCTACATGTACCACGACCCCTGCCACACGCCGATGAAGCTGCAGGATCCGATGAAGACCGTGCGTTCGCTGGTGGGCGACGGCGCCGTCAAGAGCGACCGCTGCTGCGGCGAGTCGGGCACGCTGGCGGTCAGCCGGCCGGACATCTCGACCCAGGTGCGCTTCCGCAAGCAGGAAGAGCTGCTCAAGGGCGACGCCGCGCTGCGCACCGACGGCTTCACGGGTGACGTCAAGGTGCTGACCTCGTGCCCGTCGTGCCTGCAGGGCCTGTCGCGCTACCAGGGCGACACCGGCATGGACGCCGACTACATCGTGGTCGAGATGGCGCGCCACATCCTCGGCGAAGGCTGGATGGAAGAGTACGTGCGCCGCGCCAACGCGGGCGGCATCGAGCGCGTGCTGGTGTAGCGCGTCGCCGGCCAGTGGCCGGCGCGCCGCGTCTCGCAACGCCCGGCGGATTCGCCGGGCGTTTTGTTTTTCGCGCGATAGCGCAGGCGGGCCATGGCCGCGGCGACTTGTGCTGCTATTTCATTGCAAATAACATTGCGTCTCAATTGTAAAGTGAGGTGTCAGCAGTTTCCATGCCCGTTTTCCCCCGAACCCCGCTCCTTGCCGCCGTCCTCGCGACCGTGGCCAGCCTGCCCGCCCAGGGCGCCCTGCAACCCGTCGCCGAAGCGCCGCTGTCCGGCGACACCGAATTCCACTGCCGCTTCGGCCAGGACAACAGCACCGAGTGCGTGAGCACCTACCGCTACACCATCCTGACGCTGGCCGGGCGCGAGCTGGTCTCGCGCATCGACCGCAGTTATGCCGAGAACGACAGCGTCGAGGTCGAGCGCGCCGAGCTGATCCAGCCCGGCGAAAAGCCCGTGCCCCTGACGGCCGACCAGATCGATACCCGCATGGCGCCGAATCCGGACCAGGGTTTCCTGCGCAACAAGCAGACCTCGCTGGCCTTTCCCAATCTGCGGGTGGGCAGCACCATCGTCTACACGCTGCGCGAGCGTTACGCCGGCATCCCGTCGGCCACGCAATTCCACTACGTGCTGGGCTTGCAGCCGCGGGCGGTGCGCCAGGAGCGCTTTCGCGCCGAGTTCAGCGCCGAGCGCCCGATGGTCTGGCGGACCGAGGCGATGGACGCCTATCGCGTCGAGGCCTCGCCCGATGCGCGCCGCATCACGGTGGAGCTAAAGGCCACGCCTTACTACTACGCCTACGTCAACGAGTCGGACAAGGGCTATCTGCGCCAGTCGCCGCGCCTGGAGATCGGCAGTTCGGCCGCCTTGCAGGACCATTTCGGCCCATTCGCGGCGCGCTACAACGCCATCCTGGCGGCGGCCTTGCCCGAAGGCGCGGCCGCGGCCGTCGCGGCCCAGCGGGGCAAGGCCCCGGCGCAGATCGTGGCCGCGCTGATGCGCCACATCCATGAGCGCTATCGCTACCTGGGCGACTGGCGCAACAGCGAACGCGGCCAGATTCCCTTCGCGCTCGATGAGATCGAGCGGCGCGGCTATGGCGACTGCAAGGACCTGTCGGTGCTGCTGACGGCCATGCTGCGCGCGGCCGGCATCGCCGCCGAACCCGCGCTGGTGACGCGCGGCACGGTGGCGCCGGCGGTGCTGCTGCCAGGGCTGTCGGCGCCCAACCACGCCATCGTGCGCGCCCAGGTGCAGGGCCAGACCTGGTGGCTGGACCCCACCAATCCGGTGTTCGTGCCGGGCTTCACCATGCCCGACATCCAGCAGCGCTGGGCCTTCGTCATGGACGATCAGGGCAATGTGCGGCGCGAGGACATTCCGCTCGAACGCCCCGCGCCCAGCGTCGTGGTGACGCGCCATGAACAGTTCGACAAGGACGGGCAGGCCAGCGTGCGCGCCTCTGTCGAGGTCAGCCGCATGGTGGCGGCGGAAGTCAGCGTGGGCGATCAGCAGAACGGCGCGACGGCCATGGACCAGGCGCTGTGCCGCAGCTTCGCCGCCGAGAACCGCGACTGCCGGCTGCGGCGCGCCGCCAGCGATTTCGTGGTGCCGGCGGCCTACCGCATCGACGCCACGCTGGTGGACCTGCGGGCGCTGGAACGGGTCGGCCGCCAGCAGGTCTACACGCACACCGAATTGAGCGATGACTGGGAGTTCTTCGCGCGCTACCGCCAGGCGGGCCAGCTGGCCGACATCTACCTCGGCACGCCG
Organism: Achromobacter sp. 2789STDY5608621; assembly: GCF_001299375.1. Classification (NCBI taxonomy): domain Bacteria; kingdom Pseudomonadati; phylum Pseudomonadota; class Betaproteobacteria; order Burkholderiales; family Alcaligenaceae; genus Achromobacter; species Achromobacter sp. 2789STDY5608621. The sequence goes on from NZ_CYTU01000008.1 coordinate 151,979, forward strand.
GAAACCACCTCCTATGACGTGACGCTGGCCGGCGGCAAGGTCGACGCGCCGCCGCTGCATTGTCAGGTCCGGTCGCCGTGGATCGACGTGGACCTGGACGGCAAGCCGGCCAAGGCGGGCTACCAGTACCGCTACCGCAGCGCCAGGAAGGTCAGCTGGTTCAGCCATGACGAGATCGGCTCGGAGGCGTTCGGGCAGGCGATCGAGCAGGGCCGGCAATGCGTCGAGGCATTGCGCATGGTGGTGACGCTGCCGCGCAAGTGAGCGCTGGACGCGGCAGCGCCACCCAGGAAAAACGCGGCCGGAGGGCCGCGTTTTTCATATCAGGCAGGTCGCGCTCATTCGAGCTTAATGTTGGCCTTCTTGATCACTTCCGCCCAGGCGGTGCGTTCCTGGTCGGCATAGGCCTTGAATTCCTGCGCCGACAGCGGCATCGGGATGACGCCCATGTCCAGCATCTTCTGCGACACGGCGGGCGACTTCAGCGCGGCGTCGAGTTCGGCGGACAGCTTTTTGACCACGGGCTCGGGCAGGCCGCCGGGCGCGACCAGGCCTTGCCAGGCGTAGGCGGTGAAGTCCGACACGCCTTGCTCGGCCATGGTGGGCGTGTCCGGCAGCACGGCGACGCGCTCGGGCGTGGCCGCGGCCAGCACGCGCAGCTTGCCGGCCTTGACGTTGGGCAGGCCCGCGGCCAGGTCGATGAACATCACATCCACCTGTCCGCCCAGCAGATCCTGGATGGCGGGCGCCGCGCCCTTGTAGGGCACGTGCAGCAGGTTGGCGCCGGTGCGCTGCTTGAACAGTTCCAGCGCCAGGTGGTGCGGCGAGCCGGCGCCGGCCGAGGCGGCGGTCAGCTTGCCGGGTTCCTTCTTGGCGGCCTGGATCACGTCGTCGACCGTCTTGTAGGGCGAGTTGACGTTCACCGCCAGCAGCAGCGGGAACTTGGCGATGCCGCCGATGTAGGTGAACTTGGACGGGTCGTAGGCCAGCTTGGCGTAGAGCGTGGGGTTGTACGCCAGCGTGCCGGAATCGGCGGTGCCGATGACGTAGCCGCTGGGTTCGGCCTGCGAGATCGCGGTGGCGCCGATGATGGTGGCGGCGCCGGGGCGGTTCTCGACCACGATGGTCTGGCCGAGCGGCTTCTCGATGCCGCTGGCGACGGTGCGCGCGACCACGTCGGCGCCGCCGCCGGCCGGGTAGGGCACGATCCAGCGGACGGGTTGGGCGGGCCAGGATTGGGCCGAGGCCGCGGTGGCGGCCAGCGACAGGGCGGCAAGCGCCAACAGGCGCCGGGCGTGTTTGTGCATGGGGTGTCTCCTCGTTTTTTTGCGAGGGTATTATGCCCCGGCCGCCCGGCAATATGCGCTCGTTTGCGGCCCCGGAATCAGCGGCTTATTGCGGATCGGGGTAGCTGCGGGCGCCGAAGATGGCGGTGCCGATGCGCACTTCGGTCGAGCCTTCCTCGATCGCCAGCTCGAAATCGCCGCTCATGCCCATGGACAGGCGCTCCAGCGACACCCCGGCGATGCTTTCCTGGCGCAACTGGTCGCGCAGCTCGCGCAGGGCGCGGAAGCAGGCGCGCACTTCCAGCGGGTCGGGCGAATTGGCCGCCATGGTCATCAGGCCCTGCACCCGCAGGGTGGGGAAGTCCGCCGTGATGCGGCGCAGGAACGCCGCCACGTCGGCGGGGGCCATGCCGTACTTGCTGGGTTCGCTGGAGGTTTTGACCTGCACCAGCACGTCCAGGGTCCGGCCCTCATTGACCAGGCGGCGGTGCAGGGCCTCGGCCAGATCGAGCCGGTCGAGCGACTGCAGCTCGGTGGCGTCGCGCGCCGCGTCCTTGGCCTTGTTGGTCTGCAAGTGACCGATCAGGACCCATTGCAGGCCCTGGCCGGCCAGCGCGGCCGCCTTCTGGCGCAGTTCCTGGGTCTTGTTCTCGCCAAAACGGGTCAGGCCCAGGGCCATGGCCTCGCGCACGGCATCCACCTCGAACGTCTTGCTGACGGGCAGCAGCGTCACGCTGTCCGGCGCCCGGCCGGCGCGTTCGCAGGCCTGGGCGATGCGTTGCCGGATCCGGGCCAGGCGGGTGGCCATGGTGTCTACATCGGTCATGCGGGGTCTCTTGGGAACGGAATGTCCCATAGTGTAGGACGCGCGTGCACCGTTTCGCCACACCGCGCCGCGCAGGGGCGCGTGTTCGTTGACCCTGTCTGAGCGGCAGGCTTAGAATTTGTCGATATTTGTTTAGATTTCAATGTTCTAAACCCGCCAGCGCCGTCGTTGAACGGCGCGGGTCCTTCCTTTCTCCTCGTCGTCCCTTCCGCCATGTCCAGCGCCGCGCCCGAGTACGCTTTTGCCACGCCTTTCCTGAATCCCCCCGCTTCCCCGATCCGTTCGCTCATGCCTTACGCGATGCGCCCCGGCACCATTTCGCTGGCGGGCGGCTATCCCGCGCAGGAACTGTTCGACGTGGACGGCCTGACGATCGCGTCGACCCAGGTGCTGGCGCGCCTGGGCGCCTGCCTGCAGTACTCCAACATCGACGGCCAGGCCAGCCTGCGCAACGAACTGGCGCGCCTGTCGGCGGCGCGCGGCCTGCACTGCAATCCGGACACCGAACTGGCCGTCACCGGCGGTTCGCAGCAGGCCATGGCCTTGCTGTCGCGCGTGATGCTGCAGCCGGGCGACCACGCCATCATCGAATCGCCCGCGTTCCCCAATTCCGTGCAGGCGCTGCGCTACACCGGCGCCACCGTGCACACCGTGCCGTCCGGCCCGGATGGCGTCGACATCGATGCGCTCGATGAACTGGCCGCGCGCATCAAGCCCAAGATCGTCTGCGTGGTGGCCTCGTTCTCCAATCCCTGTGGCGCCACCATCTCGCGCCAGCGCCGCCTGCGGCTGCTGGAGCTGGCGGTCAAGCACCGCTTCCTGATCGTCGAGGACGATCCCTACAGTGAACTGCGCTTCGCCGGCGAAGCCGTGCCGCCCATCATGGCGCTGGCCGAGGGCGAAGCCCGCAACTGGGCCGTGTACCTGGCCAGCATGTCCAAGACCATGGCGCCCGCGCTGCGCATCGGCTGGCTGGTGGCCCCGCCCGAGATCCGCCGCCGCTGCGTCGGCGCCAAGGCCGCCGACGACATGGCCTCGTCCGCGTGGATCCAGGAAGTGGTGGCGCAGTACCTGGCCAACGGCCGCTATGAAGAACACGTGCCGCGCATCCGCGCCGCCTACGGCCTGCGTTGCGACGCCATGGCCGCCGGCCTGGAGCGCGAACTGGCCGGCCGCATCACCTTCAGCAAGCCCGAAGGCGGCATGTTCTTCTGGGCGCGCCTGAACGGCGAGGTCGACGCGACCCGCCTGCTGCCCTATGCCATCGAGCACGAAGTGGTCTACGTGCCGGGCAAGGCGTTTTACGCCGACGCGGCCCAGGCCGACCTGCACGCCATGCGCATGTCGTTCGCCACCATGAACGAAAGCCAGATCGCGCAGGGCATGCAGCGGCTCAGCCGCGCGCTGGACGCCTGCGAGGCCAACCAGCCGGTGTCGATTTCGCTGGCGGCGTGATATACCCAAATAAGCGCTTGTTATTTGGCGCGGGCGCTTCATGTCGATAAGCTTCTCGCCTCGGCGCGCTTGCGCGCCCTGCTACAACAGGGCGCTTGCGCGTCCCGGTACAACAGGAAAACAAGTCATGAACATTGCAAAAGGGTTGGCGGGTGCGGCGTTGTTGTTTGCCGCGGCACAAGGGGCACAAGCGGCGACGCTGGACGTCGTGCGCCAGCGCGGGGCGGTCACCTGCGGCACCACCACGGGCTTCGCGGGCTTCTCCGCCCCTGACGCGCAGGGCAAGTGGCAGGGTCTGGACGTGGACCTGTGCCGCGCCATCGCCGCGGCGGTGTTCGGCGACGCCGACAAGATCAAGGTCGTGCCGCTCAACTCGCAGCAGCGCTTCACCGCGCTGCAGTCGGGCGAAGTCGACGTGCTGACCCGCAACACCACCGTGACGCAGCAGCGCGACACCGCGCTGGGCATCATCCACGCCGGCATCAACTTCTACGACGGCCAGGGCTTCCTGGTGCCCAAGTCGCTGGGCGTCAAGAGCGCCAAGGAAATCAACGGCGCGACCATCTGCCTGCAGACCGGCACCTCGAACGAGAACACGCTGGCCGACTGGGCGCGCGCCAACAAGGTCACTTACAAGCCGGTGGTGATCGAGACCTTCAACGAAGTGGTCAACGCCTTTGCCGCGGGCCGTTGCGACGTGTTCTCGACCGACGCCTCGGGCCTGGCCTCGATCCGCATCTCCAAGCTGCAGAAGCCCGACGACTACGTGGTGCTGCCCGAGATCATCTCGAAGGAACCGCTGGGTCCGTTCGTGCGCCAGGGCGACGACGCGTGGCTGAACATCGTGCGCTGGTCGCTCTCGGCCATGATCGAGGCCGAGGAATACGGCGTGACCTCCAAGAACGTCGACGAGCAGGCCAAGAGCGACAACCCCAATATCAAGCGCATCCTGGGCGTGACGCCCGGCGGCGGCGCCAATCTGGGGCTGGACGAGAAGTGGGCCTACAACATCGTCAAGCAGGTCGGCAACTACGGCGAGAGCTTCGAGCGCAACGTCGGCGAGGGCAGCCCGCTGAAGATCAAGCGCGGCCTGAATGCGCAGTGGACGCAAGGCGGCCTGATGTACGCGCTGCCGATCCGCTGAGCGCGGCGTGATCCGGCGCGCCGGCCGGATTCGCCAACAAAAAACCGATGCTGCGGCATCGGTTTTTTATTGGGCGCGTATTGCGTCGCGGGCCGTCAGCCGCGCCGGTAGACCTGCGCGATCCGGGTGAAGGCGTTGCGCAGTTCGCGCGTGCCGCCCTGGAAGATCACGGGCCGGCCGCGGTGCGTGAACACCACCAGGCGCTTGGAAAAGATCATCGGCACGAAGCGCGCTTCGCGCACGTCTTCCCAGGCCACCTCGCGGCGCGAGAACCAAGTCTGGCGCAGTCCGCGTTCGTCGATGGTGGTGATGGACGTCTGCATGTGCCAGGATACGAACAGCAGGCCGATGAAGCACAGCCCCACCACCAGCGCCATCGAGCTCTCGAGCGGCTGGCCCGGCGCGCGGATGGCGGTCGTGACCACCTGCACGCCCAGCACCGCCAGGATCACCCAGGTCAGGATGCGCACCCAGTCGGGCCACGCCTGCCCCGACAGCGGCAGCGGACCGATGGCGCGGAGCAGGGCGGCGTGTTCCTCGGGCGAGGGGGGCGAGGCGGGGGACGTCATGCGGCTGCGGAGTTCCGGTAGCGTTGCGGAAAGACTTGCGCCGGTTGACCCGGACGCTCACGCGAAACGCGCGCAGCCATTCTACGGCGATTCGCGTCAGGCGGCCCGCTTGGCGGCAATGGCGTTGCCGGCCCGGCTGGAGCCCTTGCGATTGAGGTTGGCCGACATCCATTGGCCGATGTCCACCACCGCGTCGAAGTCGACGCCGGTATCGATGTCCAGGCCGCGCAGCATGTACAGCACGTCTTCGGTGGCGACGTTGCCGGTCGCGCCCTTGGCGTAGGGGCAACCGCCCAGGCCGGCCACCGAGGCGTGGAAGATCGAGATGCCGGTCTCCAGCGACGCCAGGATGTTGGCCAGCGCCTGGCCGTAGGTGTCGTGGAAGTGGCCCGAGACGCGCGCCGGGTCCACCACGCGGGTGACCGCGGTCATCACGTCGCGCACGCGTTGCGGCGTGCCCACGCCGATGGTGTCGGCCACGTCGATCTCGTCGACCTGCATGGCCAGGTAGCGCTGGGCCACGTCGACCACGGATTCGATCGGCACTTCGCCCTGGTAGGGACAGCCCAGCGCGCAGCTGATGCTGCCGCGCACGCGGATGCCGGCTTCGCGGGCGGCCTGCACCACGGGTTCGAAGCGCGCGATGGATTCGGCGATCGAGCAGTTGATGTTCTTTTGCGAGAAGGCCTCGCTGGCCGCGCCGAAGATGACGATTTCGTCCGCGCCGGCCGCCAGCGCGCCTTCGAAGCCCTTCATGTTGGGCGTGAGCACCGAGTAGATCGTGCCGGGACGGCGCTGGATCCGCGCCATGACGTCGGCGCCGTCGGCCATCTGCGGCACCCACTTGGGCGACACGAACGAGGCCGCCTCGACGTTGGGAAAGCCGGCGGCCGCGAGGCGGTCGATCAGTTCCACCTTGATGTCGGTGGGGACGAATTCCTTTTCATTCTGCAGGCCGTCGCGGGGCGAAACCTCGACGATCTTGACGCGTGTGGGCAATGCCATGTCTCTTCCTGTATCGGTATCGGGGGGCGGCCGCGGCGGCGGCACGGCGCCAACGCCAATATTAGCGCCATCGCATCCGGCCCCGCTCGCGCGCCGCCCAAGGGCTGTCCAGGCGCTGGCCGGCCTCCGCCCTGGGTCTTGGCGCGGCCCCTTATTTCAGGCGTTGGAAGCGTCCGTCGTCCAGGCGCGCCACGCGCGCGGCCAGTTCCAGCTCCAGCAACTGGGCCTGCAGGTCGGCGGTCTCCAGGCCGCAGCGGGCCTGGATCGCGTCCAGGTGCAACGGGTCGAAGCCCAGGGCCTCCAGCACAGGGTGGGGGGCGGCGCTCTCGGCCGGCGCGGCCGGGCGGGCGCCGGGCTGCGGGCCGCCGCCGAGTTCGTCGGTGATGTCGGCCGCGGTCTCCACCAGCTTGGCGCCCTGGCGGATCAGCGCATGGCAACCGCGCGACAGCGGCGAGTGGATCGAGCCGGGAATGGCGAACACTTCGCGCCCGCTTTCGCCCGCCAGCCGCGCAGTGATGAGCGAGCCGCTCTGTTTCGCGGCCTCGACCACCAGCACGCCGCGCGCCAGGCCTGCCACGATGCGGTTGCGCTTGGGAAAGTGCTGCGGCAGGGCGCCGGTCCCCATCGGCAGTTCGGACACCAGCGCGCCGTGCGCGGCGATGCGATGCGCCAGGTCGCGGTGCCGCGCCGGGTAGATTCGGTCGATGCCGGTGCCCATCACGGCGACCGTGCCGGCGCCGCCGGGGCCGGCTTCCAGGGCGCCTTCATGGGCCGCCGCGTCGATGCCCAGCGCCAGCCCGCTGACCACGCGCCAGCCGTTGCCGGCCAGGTGGCGGGCGAAGGCGCGGGCGTTTTCCTGGCCGCCGGGGGTCGCGTTGCGGGCGCCCACGACCGCCAGCGACGGTCCCTGCAGATAGGCCGGGTCGCCGTTCACGTAGAGCAGGATGGGCGGGTCGGCGATGGTCAGCAGGCTTTGCGGATAGGCGGGATCGGCCAGCGTCAGGATATGGCGGCCGGGCGCCTCGACCCATTGCAGCGCGCTGTCGACCTGCGCGGCCATGTCGGCCGGCATGGGGGCGGCCAGCTGGCGGGCCAGCGCATCCGGCAACTGGCGCGCCAGGGCCGAGGCGCGCTGCGCGTAGATCTGCTCCGGCAGGCCCAGCGCGCCCAGCAGCGTGCAGGCGGTGGCCGAGCCGATACCGGGCTCCAGGGACAGGCGCAACCAGGCGGACAGTTCGGCAGGGGTGTGGGTGAGCGGCATGTTCGAGAGTGTCGCATGGCGGCCACGGCGGTCCCGGCAAGGGGGATCGAATGGTCCCGGCCGGACCGGCCCGTAAATCGGGGGCGGGTGGGGCCGGATAATCCTCGGGTTAGCCGAAAACTATTAGAAATCAAGAATCTAATGAATTAAACTGTTGGTCAGGCACTCTTACCGACGATTCCTTTTCAATGGCATTACTCCCTATTCTTCGCTACCCGGATCCGCGCTTGCACAAGAAGGCCAAGCCGGTCGCCGAGGTCGATGACCGCATCCGCCAACTGGTGCGCGACATGGCCGACACCATGTACGACGCGCCGGGCGTGGGCCTGGCCGCGACGCAGGTCGACGTGCACGAGCGCGTCGTCGTCATCGACGTCTCCGAAGAAAGCAATCAGCTGCTGGTGTTGATCAATCCCGAGATCACCTGGCACAGCGACGATTACAAGATCTACGAGGAAGGCTGCCTGTCGGTCCCGGGCATCTATGACGAAGTCGAGCGCGCCTCGCGCATCCGCTGCAAGGCGCTGGACATCGACGGCAAGCCGTTCGAGTTCGAGGCCGACGGCCTGCTGGCCGTGTGCGTGCAGCACGAGCTCGACCACCTGGAAGGCAAGGTGTTCGTCGAATACCTGTCCAACCTGAAGCAGAACCGCATCAAGACCAAGCTGAAAAAGGCCGAGCGCGAAGCGCTGCGCGCCTGATGCCCGTTTCCTCCTTCCCGGTCCGATCCCCATGCGCCTAGTTTTCGCCGGCACGCCGGAATTCGCCCGTATCGCCTTCGACGCCCTGCGGGCCGCCGGCCACGACATCCCGTTGGTCATGACCCAGCCCGACCGTCCCGCGGGTCGCGGACTCAAGCTGACCCCGAGCCCGGTCAAGCAGGCCGCGCTCGACGCCGGCATCGAGGTCGCCCAGCCGCGCAGCCTGCGGCTCGATGGCCGCTACCCCGAGGAAGCCGCCGAGGCCCGCGCCCTGCTCGAGCGCATCGCGCCCGACGTCATGGTGGTCGCGGCCTATGGCCTGATCCTGCCGCAGTGGGTGCTGGACCTGCCGCGCCGGGGTTGCCTGAACATCCACGCCAGCCTGTTGCCGCGCTGGCGCGGCGCGGCGCCGATCCAGCGCGCCATCGAGGCCGGCGATGACCGCACCGGGGTCACCATCATGCAGATGGACGCGGGCCTGGACACCGGCGACATGCTGCTGGAACGCATCGTGCCGATCGGCGCCGACACCAATGCCGCGCAATTGCACGACGCGCTGGCGCTGGCCGGCGGCGAGGCGATCGTGGCGGCCCTGGCCGCGCTGGGCCAGGGCGGTTTGACGCCGACCCCGCAGCCCGAGGAAGGCGTGACCTACGCCGCCAAGCTGGACAAGGCCGAGGCCGCGCTCGATTGCAGCCAGGCGGCGGAACTGCTGGCGCGCCGCGTGCGCGCCTTCAACCCGGTGCCGGGCGCCAGCATCCGCCTGCCAGGCCTGGCCGATCCGGTGAAGGTGTGGCGCGCCCAGGCCTTGCCGCAGCCCGCCACGGCCGCGCCCGGCAGCGTGCTGCGCGCGGACGCCGAGGGCATCGACATCGCGACCGGCGAGGGCGTATTGCGCTTGCTGGAGTTGCAGAAGGCCGGCGGCAAGCGCCAGCCGGTGGACGTGTTCGTGCGGGGCTGGCAGCCGGCCTGAGGCCGGCCGTCGCCGCCAGGGTCCGGCCGCCGTGGGGCGGGCGGACCGTTTTCAGGGACGCCGGGCCAGCAGGTCCAGATAGGCGCCCGACAACAACTGCTCCGGCGCGATCTGCAGGCTGGCCAGCAGTTCATGGGCCTCGGCCATGCCGTCCTCGACGCTTTCGCCGTCGCGCAGCACCACTTCCAGTTCCAGGAATGCCCCCAGTCCCTCGACCCGATCCAGGTGGATGCGGGTGCGGCCGGCCATGAACAGCAGGCGCTGCTTGCGCACGCGCCCGATCACGCCATAGGCCAGCCCCAGCGCATCGCGCAGGGTGTCGGGCGAGGCGGTCGGCGAAATGACGTAGAAGCTTTCCTTGGGGCCGGCGGCGTCGGCGCGGCGGTAGAAGATCAGTTCGCCCTTGCCATCGGCGAACACGCGCAGCTTGAGCCGGCCGTCGGGGCAGGCGAAGAAGGTGTCGTCCTGCGCGATGGCGACCGGCGCCTTGCCGGACAACGCCGCCGCCAGCGGTTCGAGGGCCGCCAGGCTGGCGACCCTGGCCTTGATTTCGACGTTGCGCGCCATCAGCGTGTCCTTGTCGGGGCGCCGCGTCAGGCCAGCGCGGCCGGCAGTTCGGCGACCTGCATGAACAATTCGTCGGGGCCGCGGTCGCGCAGCGCGTCGACGTGGTTGTAGCCCCAGGCCACCGATCCCACGCGCACGCCGGCCTTGCGGGCCGCGTCGATGTCGCGCATTTCGTCGCCCACCAGCAGGAAACGTTCCGGCGCGGTGCCGTGGCGCTGCAGCAGGCGGTCGATCTTGGCGGCCTTGCCGAACAGGTCGGTGCCGCATTCGTAGTCGTCGAACAGCGCCGCGGTGTCGGGGCCGAGCACGCGCTGCACATTTTCGAGCGAGTTCGAGCTGACCACCGCCAGCCGCAGCCCGCCCGCCTTCAGGCGGGCCAGCGCGTCGGGGATGCCGTCGAACAGGTGCACGCTGGGATCGATCTCCTGCATCAGGGTGCGCACGTGCGCCATGATGGCGGGCAGTTTCCACAGCGGGATGCCGAGGAACTTCAGGATCTCGCCGGCATCGCGGTGGCGCAGCTGGTCGCGCTCGGCGGCGTCGATCTTGCGGAAGCCGTACTTGTCGGCCACCGTGTTGAGGATGGAATTGAACCAGGGCATGGTGTCCGCCAGGGTTCCGTCGAAATCAAAAGCTGCGATGTCGTATTTCAAGAAAAAATCCGATGCCGATCTACATGGGGTGAAGCAGATACTGCACCACCGGCGCCAGGTCTTCAAGCGGCGGTGCGCCCGCGACGACGCGCTGGGCGTTGGTCCAGGGGTAGTCCAGCGCCAGCAGCCAGCCGAATACCGCTTCGGCGTCGGCGGGCGGCAGCGTCACCATGGTCTCGATCGTAATGGTCAGGTGGGTGGCGCGGTACGGCTCCGGCTGGAAGGTCCAGGCGTAGCGGCCGCAGCCCACGCGCACGTTGCCGGTGGCCTTCTCGGTCATGCCGACGATCCAGTCACAGGAATAATCGGACAGACGCACGTCCGCCTCGGGCCGCGCCAGGTAGAAGGTGTAGACGTTGTCGTAGGTCTGGCCGAACTTGCGCACCAGCGTGTCGGTGATCGCGGCCAGGCCGTGGGATTCGGGCGGAAAGGCGATGGCCTGCGTGCGCAGCGCCATCTTCAGCACCGCCTGCGGCGCGAAGGCGCGCGCCATGTAGTGCGGGCGGTTTTCGTCCTTGGCGTGGAAGTAATCGCGCAATACGGACTCGGTGCTGGCGGGAGACGACGAACCGGTGGACATTGCGGGTTTTCCTTGGGGGCGGTTTAGGGGGCGCGATGCTCGGGCTTGACCGGCTCGAACCACTTGGAAACGTTGGGCGGCTCGTAGATGGCGTAGCGGTCCAGCAGCGTCGCCGGATCGCTTTCCACCACCAGCATGTCGCGATGCTGCGGGCGCATGAAGGCTTCGTCGACGGCATGGTCGACGAACTGCATCAGCGCGTCGTAGTAGCCGGCGATGTTGAGCAGGCCGCAGGGCTTGCTGTGCATGCTGAGCTGGGCCCAGGTCCAGACCTCGAAGAATTCCTCGAGCGTGCCGGCGCCGCCGGGCAGCGCGATGAAGCCGTCGGCCTTGTCCATCATCATGGCCTTGCGCTCGTGCATGCTCTGCACCAGATGCAGTTCGGTCAGGCCGCGATGGGCCTGTTCCTTCTTCTGCAGCAGTTCCGGGATCACGCCGATCACGCGGCCGCCGCCGGCCAGCACCTCGTTGGCGATCACGCCCATGATGCCGACGACCGAGCCGCCGTAGACCAGGCCGAGGTCGCGCTTGACCAGTTCACGGGCCAGCACGCGGGCCTGTTCCAGGTATTCGGGGCGCGCGCCGGGATTGGAGCCGCAATACACGCAGATGTTCTTCAGGGTCATATGAAGCTACTAATTGCCGGGCCCGTTACAGATTGCGTCACGGGCCGTCCGGGAAGCCGATAGTTTACGAGAAGCGCCGGACGCGTTTTTGCGCGGCGCGCGAAAGCCCGATATGGGGCCATGGGCAATGTTTGGACACAGCATCTTTTCGCATGGCCGGTAGACTGGGTTGTTCGGAACGACTGGAAGTCCAGCGTCGTATTGCCAACCCCACAAGGAGCTAACGATATGGAAAACACGACCCGTAACCACGACAAGGCGAGCCGCCCCTTCGACATGGATGTGAAGGCGATTCGCGCCAAGGCGCGCCAGGACATCGAGTCCGGCGCCGTCACCGACACCTACCGCGCGGACCGCAAGACCGTGCTCAAGCTGCTGAACGAAGCGCTGGCCACCGAGATCGTCTGTGTGCTGCGCTACAAGCGCCACTTCTTCATGGCCCGCGGCCTGAACGCCGAGCCGGTGGCGGCGGAATTCGCCGAGCACGCCACCCAGGAACAGGACCACGCCGACAGGCTGGCCGAACGCATCGTGCAGCTGGGCGGCGAGCCCAACCTGTCGCCCAAGGGCCTGCTCGAGCGCAGCCATTCCGAGTACATCGAGGGCGCCACGCTTGAGGAGATGATCAAGGAAAACCTGATCGCCGAGCGCATCGCCATCGACAGCTACCGGCAGATGATCGACTACATCGGCGAACAGGATTCGACCACGCGCCGCCTGCTCGAAGAGATCCTGGCGGTCGAGGAAGAGCACGCGGACGACATGTCCGATTTCCTGGCCAAGCACTGAGGTGTTGCCGGCCCGTGCCGGCCTTTACGGAGCGCCGGCGGCCGCATCGTGGCGGCGCGCCGCCGCATCCAGTTGCGCATGGTGCCTTTCGGCCCAGCGGTCCAGCGCCACCAGCGCCACGTTCAACGATTTCCCCAGGTCGGTCAGGTGATAGCGCACGTGCGGCGGCACGGTGCGCATGTCCTCGCGCCGCACCAGCCCGTGGCGTTCCAGGTCGCGCAGCGTCTGCGTCATCATCTTCTGTGAAATGCCGTCGAGCTTGCGCAGCAGTTCGTTGTTGCGCAGCGGGCCGCGCGCCAGCGCCGGCAGGACCAGCGGCACCCACTTGCCGGAGATCAGCTCGAGCGCGCGGCGCGACGGGCAGGCGGCGTCGAAGACATCGACGGAGGAAGCGGGAGAGACAGCCATGTCGGGCCCTTCTTGGTTACCAAAAGGTGCGTACTTGTGCCTGGGTAACTATAGGCCCTAAGCTGGCCGCATTCCAATCTCGAAGGGAGGCCGCGATGGCCTGGTGGATCCTGTTGGCCGCGAGCGCGGTGGAAATCGTGATGGCGCTGGCGTTGAAGTACGCCGACGGTTGGACGCGGTTCTGGCCCAGCGCCATCGGCATCGTCGCGGCCCTGGGCAGCATCTTCCTGCTGACGCTGGCGATGCGGCATCTGCCCGCTGGCACCGCCTACGCGGTCTGGACCGGCATCGGTTCCGTGGGCATCACGGTGCTGGGGATCGCGCTGTTCGGGGATTCGCCGTCGGTCGCGCGCCTGGCGTGCATCGCGCTGATCGTGGGCGGCGTGGCGGGATTGAAACTGCTGGAAGCCTGAAGGCAGCCGGCGGCGGACGCCGCCGGCAGGCAGGACAGTTAGATCGTGTCGGCCCAGAGGTCGTATTCGTCGGAGTCGGTGACGCGCACGCGCACCATGTCACCGGCCTTGAGGGCGCGGTCCGAACTGACGTAGACGCAACCGTCGATTTCCGGCGCGTCGCCGGCGCTGCGGCCCACGGCGCCATCTTCATCCACTTCGTCGATCAGCACGTCGATCTCGCGGCCGACCTTGCGCGCCAGGCGCGCGGTGGAAATCGACTGCTGCAGTTCCATGAAGCGTTCCCAGCGTTCCTGCTTGACCTCGTCCGGCACCGGATTGTCGAGCAGGTTGGCGGGCGCGCCTTCCACCGGCGAATACTGGAAACAGCCGACGCGGTCGAGCTGGGCTTCCTGCATCCAGTCCAGCAGGTACTGGAAGTCTTCCTCGGTCTCGCCGGGGAAGCCGACGATGAAGGTCGAGCGGATGGTCAGGTCGGGGCAGATCTCGCGCCACTTCTTGATGCGCGCCAGCGTCTTGTCCTCGAATGCCGGACGCTTCATGGCCTTGAGGATGCGCGGGCTGGCGTGCTGGAACGGGATGTCCAGGTAGGGCAGGATCTTGCCCTCGGCCATCAGCGGAATCACTTCGTCCACGTGCGGATACGGATACACGTAATGCAGGCGCGTCCAGACGCCCATTTCGGACAAGGCCGTACAGAGCTCGGTCATGCGGGTGCGCACCGGGCGGCCGTTCCAGAAGCCGCTGCGGAACTTGACGTCGACGCCGTAGGCGCTGGTGTCCTGCGAGATCACCAGCAGTTCCTTGACGCCGGCCTTGACCAGGCGCTCGGCCTCGCTGAGCACATCGCCCACCGGGCGGCTGACCAGGTCGCCGCGCATCGACGGGATGATGCAGAAGCTGCAACGGTGATTACAGCCTTCCGAGATCTTCAGGTAGGCGTAGTGGCGCGGGGTCAGCTTGACGCCCTGCGGCGGCACCAGGTCCAGGTAGGGGTTGTGGTCCTTCTTGGGCGGCGCGGCGTTGTGCACGGCGCGCACCACTTCCTCGTACTGCTGCGGGCCGGTCACGGCCAGCACGCTGGGGTGCACGTTGCGGATCACCGATTCCTCGACGCCCATGCAGCCGGTGACGATGACCTTGCCGTTCTCGGCCAGCGCCTCGCCGATGGCTTCCAGCGACTCGGCCTTGGCGCTGTCGATGAAACCACAGGTGTTGACCACCACGACGTCCGCGTCGTTGTACTCGGGCGTGACTTGGTAGCCTTCGGTGCGCAGTTGGGTCAGGATGCGTTCGGAGTCGACCAGGGCTTTGGGACAGCCCAGGCTGACAAAGCCGACTTTGGGGGAAGACATGGAATACCTCGGTGGGCGCGAGCCGGCGCCAATGATCAAATACTGCGCAATTTTAGCGCGGCAGGGCGGGGGGCCGTTATTTTAGCGGGTTGCCGGGCGCGTCAGCGATTGAAGTGCGTCCCCAATATCCGGAGGGGCGCCGCCGGGCGTCACGCGCCGCTGCGGCGATACAGCGCCAGGGTGCCGGCCAGCCCGATCATGAGCGAGCCGCAGACCCGGTTCAGCCAGCGCAGGCCCGAGCCCTGGAAGGCCCGCACCAGCTGCGCGCCCAGGGTGGCGTAGGCCAGCATGGTCAGGATGTTCATCAGCGCCAGCACGGCGGCCACGGTGGCGTATTGGGGCAGCAGGGGCGCCTGGGTGTTGATGAACTGCGGCAGGAAGGCGGACATGAACAGCAGCGCCTTCGGGTTGGTCAACGCCACCACGAAGCTGCGCAGGCCCAGTTTGAGGCCCACGGGCCGGGCGGCGCCGGGTTCGGCGGCCGGCAGCACCAGCGCGGCGTCCGAACGCAGCATCTTCCAGCCCAGGTAGGCCAGATAGGCCGCGCCCGCCCATTTGATGGCATGGAAGGCGACCTCGGAAGCGGCCAGCACCACGCCCAGGCCGGAAGCCACCGCGCCCACCAGGATGAAGTCGGCCAGCACCGCGCCGGCCATGCCCCAGCAGGCGGTGCGCACGCCGTGGCGCGAACCGTTGCTCATGGCGAGCAGGACGGTCGGGCCGGGCGTCACGATGGCGACGGCCGAGGCCAGGATGAACAGCAGCAGCGTGGCGGTGGACATGGCGGGCTCCGAGGCAAGCGGCCAGTGTGACGCGCCCGGCGCGGTTCGTCCAGCGCCCGCCGCGGGGCTGTCGGCGGGGGCGGCGGCCCGCGCCGGGCTACCATAGCGGTCTTGTCCTTTGATTTGCTGCCATGTCCACGCGTTCCGATACCCCCCATCTGGCTCCCCCGCTTTCCGCCGTCCTGCTTTCCAGCGCGCGCGTGGTGGAGGACGTCCTGGAAGGCCGCTCGTTGACCGATGCCCTGGCCGAGGTGGACGGCGCCCTGCGCCCCGCGGCGCAGGCGGTGTCGTTCCACGCGATGCGCTACCTGGGCTGGGCCGACGCGGTCGGCCGCGAACTGGTGCAGCGCTACCCCAACGTGCTGTTCGAGTCGCTGCTGCTGGTGTCGCTGACGCTGCTCAAGGCCGAGGGCGAGGCCGCGGCCGCGCTGCCGGGCATGCCGGTCTACGCGCCCCACACGGTGGTGGACCAGGCCGTCACGGCCGCGGCCTCGACCCGTTCCCTGGCCTCGTTCAAGGGCCTGCTCAACGCCTGCCTGCGCCGCTTCCTGCGCGAGCGCGCGGCGCTGGAGGCCGCGGTGGCCGACAGCCCCGAGGCCGAATGGAACCATCCGGGCTGGTGGGTCAAGCAATTGCGCGTGGCCTATCCGCAGCAATGGCAGGAGATCCTGCGGGCGGCCAACGTGCCGGCGCCGCTGACCCTGCGCGTCAACCGCCGCCGCGCCAGCCGCGAGCAGGTGCTGGCCGCGTTCCAGGACGCGGGCCTGGCCGCCGAGCCGGTGGGCCAGGCCGGCCTGGTGCTGGCCACGCCGCGCCCGGTGACCCAGTTGCCCGGTTTCGCCGAGGGCTGGTGGTCGGTGCAGGACGCCGGCGCCCAATTGGCCGCCGAACTGCTGGCGCCCAAGGACGGCATGCGGGTGCTGGACGCCTGCGCCGCGCCGGGCGGCAAGACCGCCCACCTGCTGGAGTTGGCCGACATCGACCTGCTGGCCCTGGACGCCGACGCCGACCGTCTGGTGCGGGTCGGCCAGAACCTGGACCGCCTGGGCCTGGCGAGCGAGCGGGCGCGGCTGCAGGCCGCCGACGCCGCCGACCTGGACGCCTGGTGGGACGGCAAGCCCTTCGACGCCGTGCTGGCGGACGTGCCGTGCACCGCCTCGGGCATCGTGCGGCGCCATCCCGATATCCGCTGGCTGCGCCGCGAAAACGACGTGCGCCGCACCGCCACGCTGCAGGCGCGGATCCTGGACGCGCTCTGGCGCACCGTGGCGCCCGGCGGCCGCCTGCTGTACGTGACCTGCTCGATCTTCCCGATCGAGGGCACGCGCCAGGCACTCGAGTTCCTGCAGCGCCACCCCGAGGCCCAGCGCCTGGACGCGCCGGGCCAATTGCTGCCAGTTGCGGTCGATGCAACACCCGCGGCGCAACGCGATGGATTTTTCTACGCCTTGTTTGCCAAGCAGTCCTGAATCGCCAAGAATAGGGGGCATGACGGGGTTTCGGTGTCGTATGTCCATCATTTCACGCTTATTTCTGGGGTTGTTGTTCGTAACTGCCGCGCTGTCGTTGGCGCCGGCCGGTCAGGCACACGGGTCCGAACCGAAGGTGGTGCGCGTCGAACCGGTGGTGCGGGGCGACAAGCTTGAAATCGACGCCGACATCGAGTTCGAACTGAACCAGCAACTGCGTGACGCCGCCCAGCGCGGCGTGCCCCTGTACTTCACCGCCGACCTGACCATCACGCGCGAGCGCTGGTGGTGGTTCGACAAATCCCTGGTGGACACCTCGCGCACCTGGCGCGTGATCTACAACGCGCTGACGCGCCAGTGGCGCGCCGGGGTCGGCGAGCTGTCCTTCCCGGTGGCGTCGCTGGACGACGCCATGAGCGTCATCCGCCACGTGCGCAACTGGCAGGTGGCCGATGCCGACGATTTCGACGAAGGCGTGGTCTATGGCGGCCAGTTGCGGCTGCGGCTGGACACGTCGCTGCTGCCCCGGCCGTTCCAGGTCAATGCCCTGAACAGCAGCTCCTGGGTCCAGGGCACGCCGTGGACCGATTTCTCGTTCTCGCTGGGTGACAAGGAGAAAGACCCCTCATGAGGCTGTTGCTTCGGCTGGCCCTGATGGTCGGCGCGGTGAGCGGCCTGGCGTTGCTGGGCCTGCTGGCATGGTCCACGGGCAATGCCTCGCGCTTCGCCCGTTATTACGACACCCTGCTGATTCTCAACGGTATCTTCGCCCTGGCGCTGTTCGTCTGGGTGGTGGCGCTGACGGTGCGGCTGGCGCGGCAGATCCGGCGGCGGCAGTTCGGCGCCCGGCTGACGGCCCGCTTCTCGCTGGCCTTCGCCCTGATCGGCGTGGTGCCCGGCGCCTTGATCTACACGGTCTCGGTGCAGTTCATGTCGCGCTCCATCGAGTCCTGGTTCAACGTGCGGGTCGACACCGCGCTGGAGGCCGGCCTGAACCTGGGCCGCGCCGCGCTCGACTCGCTGCTGGCCGACCTGGACGCCCGCGCCCGCTCGATGGCGGCCGAACTGAACCGCAATTCCGATACCGGCGTGACGCTGGCCCTGACCCGGCTGCGCGAAGCCAACGGCGTGCAGGAAGCCATGGTCTTCACCGGCAGCGGCCGCATGGTGGCGTTCTCCACCAGCCAGTACGGCCAGTTGCTGCCGGCGATGCCGCCATCCACGGTCATGAACCAGCTGCGGCTGTCGCGCGGCTATTCGGCGGCCGAGGCCGACGATCCGGTCAAGCCCGGCACCGACGGCGGGCTGCACCTGCGCGTGGTGATTCCGCTGACCGGCCCCGACCGCTACGACAACCTGCTGGGCGCCGCCTCGGAGCCGCGCTGGCTGCAGCTGCTGCAGCCGGTGCCCGAGCAGATCGCGCACAACGCCAACCTGGTGCAGCAGGGCTTTCGCGACTACCAGGAACTGGCCCTGTCGCGGCTTGGCCTGCGCAAGCTCTATGGCATCACGCTGACCCTGGCGCTGCTGCTGGCCGCCTTTGGCGCCATCGCCGTGGCGCTGTCGCTGTCCAAGCGGCTGGTGCGGCCGCTGCTCAGCCTGGCGGGCGGCACCCAGGCCGTGGGCGTGGGCGACTACCGGCCGCTGCCCGAACCGCCCGAACGCGACGAGGTCGGCCAGCTCACCCGCTCCTTCAATGCCATGACGCGCCAGCTCGACGAGGCCCGCCGCATGGTCGAGAGCAACCGCCAGCAGCTCGAACGGTCCAACGTCTACCTGGAAAGCGTGCTGTCGAATCTGTCCTCGGGCGTGCTGGTGTTCGACGAGTCCTTCCGCGTCACCACCGTCAACCAGGGCGCCCAGACCATCCTGCAGGCCGACCTGCGCTCGGTGATCGGGCGGCCGCTGGAAACCGTGGACGGCATGCTCGAATTCGCGAATGTCGTGCGGCAGGCGTTCTCCACCCACGCCGCCGTGGGCTCCGAACGCCAGCACTGGCAGCAGCAGTTCGAGATCGCGCCCAAGCAGGGCGACACCCCCAACGGGCCGCAGGCGCTGACGCTGCTGGCGCGCGGCACCCACCTGCGGGTGGACGGCCGCGGCAACGGTTACCTGGTGGTGTTCGACGATATTACCGAGGTGATATCGGCCAACCGCACCGTTGCCTGGGGCGAAGTGGCGCGCCGCCTGGCCCACGAAATCAAGAATCCGCTGACGCCGATCCAGCTGTCCGCCGAGCGCCTGGCGATGAAGCTGGAAGGCAAGCTGCCGCCGGCCGAGGCCCAGATCGTCGAGCGTTCCACCAACACCATCGTCAACCAGGTGGCCTCGCTCAAGCAGATGGTGGATGATTTCCGCGAATACGCCCGCACGCCGCCGGCGGTGATGCAGCGCATCGACTTCAACGCGCTGGTGGCGGACGTGCTGTCCCTGTACGGCTGGGAGCCGGACGGCGCCGCCTCGGTGCGTTCGACCTCCGGCAAGGCGCTGAACCTGGACGTCAGCCTGGGCGCGGACCTGCCGGCCATCGAGGGCGATCCGACCCAGCTGCGCCAGGTGATCCACAACCTGCTGTCCAACGCCCGCGACGCCATCGCCGAGAAGGGCGGAGAAGGCCGGGTCAGCGTCACCACCCAGCTGATGCGCAGCGAGCAGCCCGACCGCGCCGACCAGCAGGCCCTGCGTTTCACGGTGGCCGACACCGGGCCGGGCTTCCCGCCGCAGGTCATGCAGCGGGCCTTCGAGCCCTACGTAACCACCAAGTCCCACGGGACTGGGTTAGGATTGGCAATCGTACGCAAGATCGTTGAAGAGCATGGCGGGCGGATCGACCTTGCGAATCGCAAGGAAGGAGGCGCGCGGATCTCCATCTTGTTGACCCGGCTTGCTCCCGGGGCAGATACTATGGACGCGACCGCGCAAGAAAAGGATAATGCGGCTACGCAATAGGTGGATGCTTTATGGCCAGAATTCTGGTGGTTGACGACGAAGTCGGTATTCGCGAGCTTTTGTCGGAAATCCTTTACGACGAAGGGCACACGGTCGAATTGGCCGAAAACGCGGCGCAAGCGCGCGCCGCGCGCCTTCGCATGCGTCCCGATCTGGTGCTGCTGGACATCTGGATGCCGGACACCGATGGCGTCAGCCTGCTCAAGGAATGGGGCTCGCAGGGCCTGCTGGACATGCCCGTCATCATGATGAGCGGCCACGCCACCATCGACACGGCGGTCGAGGCCACCCGCATCGGCGCCATGGATTTCCTCGAAAAGCCGATCACGCTGCAACGCCTGCTCAAGACCGTGGCGGCCGGGCTGGCCCGCGGCCGCGTGCCGCATCCGGCGCCCGTGGCGGCGCCCGCGACGGCCAGCGCCACCGTGGCGCTCGAAGACGAGCTCGATCCGCCGACCCTGTCGACGGCTCCCGCCAACGAAGTCCCGGTCACCGCCAACGGCCAGCTGGGCAGCATTTCGCTGGACCAGCCGCTGCGCGAGGCGCGCGACGAGTTCGAGCGTATCTACTTCGAATATCACCTGGTCCGCGAAAGCCACAGCATGACCCGCGTCTCCGAGCGCACCGGCCTCGAGCGCACCCACCTCTACCGCAAGCTCAAGCAATTGGGCATCGAGTCGGCGCGCAAACGGGGCGCATGAAGATCCTGATCATCGGCGCTGGGCGCGTAGGCACCAGCGTGGCTGAAAACCTGGTGTCCGAGCAGAACGACATCACGGTGATCGATTCGGATCCCGCGCAGCTGCAATACTTGCAAGAACACTTCGACCTGCGCGTCGTCCATGGCGATGGCTCGCAGGTGTCGGTGCTGGAAGGCGCCGGCGCCGCCGATACCGACCTGCTGATCGCCTGCGCCGCCTCCGACGCGGCCAACATGGTGGCCTGCAAGATCGCCCGCCAGCTGTTCAACATCCCCCGCCGCATCGCCCGCATCCGCTCGGGCGAATTCTCCGAACATCCCGAGCTGATGAGCGAAGAGGGCTTCTGCATCGACGCCATCATCAGCCCCGAGCGCAGCGTCACCACCTATCTGCACAGCCTGATCGAGTTCCCCGAGGCGTTGCAGGTGGTGGAGTTCGCCGAGGGCCGCGTCAGCGTCGTGACCGTGCGCGTCAGCCATGGCAGCCCGATGGCGCATCATCCCGTCGACAAGCTGCGCGATGTCTGGCCCGACGTCACGGCGCGGGTGATCGACGTGCTGCGCGGCGGCCGCCCGCTGCGGGCCGGCTCGGGCACCGTGATCGCCCCGGGCGACGAGGTGGTGCTGGTGGTGGACACGCGCCACGCCCGCCGCGCCGTGCGGCAGCTGCGCGAAGCCGAAAAGGCCGTGCGCCGCGTGATGATCGCCGGCGGCGGCAATATCGGCCTGCGGCTGGCGCGCGCGCTGGCCGAAGAGAACTACAGCGTGCGCATCATCGAGCGCGACCTCAAGCGCTGCGAATACCTGGCCACGCAGCTGCCCGACAGCGTGCTGGTGCTGCACGGCAGCGGCACCGACGAGGCGCTGCTGGAGCGCGAGAACATCGAGGACATGGACACCTGGCTGGCGCTGACCAGCGACGACGAGGACAACATCATGTCGTCGCTGCTGGCCAAGCGGCTGGGCGCGCGCAAGGTGATCGCGCTGATCAACCGCCAGGCCTATGGCGAGCTGATGCAGGGCAGCCATATCGACATCGCCGTGTCGCCGTCGCAGGCCACCATGAGCGAGCTGCTGCGCCACGTGCGCCGCGGCGACGTGGCGGCGGTCCATCGGCTGCGCCAGGGCGTGGCCGAGGCGCTGGAAGCCATCGCCCACGGCGACCGCTCCAATTCCAAGGTGGTGGGGCGGAAGGTGGGCGAGATCAGCCTGCCCAAGGGCGCCAGCATCGGCGCGCTGGTGCGCGAGGACGAGATCATCCTGCCGGATGCCGATACCGTGATCGAGACCGACGACCACGTCATCGTCTTCGTGCCCTCGCGCAAGCAGATGCCGCGCGTGGAAAAGCTGTTCCAAGTCTCGGCGTCGTTCTTCTGATGAGCCCGCGCGTCCCGTTTCCCGACGGACCGGCGGCGGCCGGGGAGGCCGCATGAGGCGCGTCCTGGCGACCCTGCACATCCTCGGCCTGACCATGGTGATGTTCGCCCTGACCATGCTGATCCCGCTGGGGGTGGCCTACATCGGCGGCGACGCGGCGCGCGACGCCTTCCTGCATGGCTTCCTGATTTCCGTCGGCATCGGCGTCGCGCTGGCGGCGCTGACGCGGCGGGCCCGCAGCGAGTTGCGCGCCCGCGACGGCTTCGTGCTGGTGTCGGCGGTGTGGGCCGGCCTGCCGCTGCTGGCGGCGATCCCGCTGCTGATCTACTTCCACCGCGCCGGCCTGCCGCTGTCGTTCACCGGGGCCTATTTCGAGGCCATGTCGGGACTGACGACCACCGGCGCGACCGTGCTGACCAATCTGGATGCCTTGCCGCCGTCGATCAACCTGTGGCGCGCCACCCTGGTCTGGGTCGGCGGCATGGGGATCCTGGTGCTGGCGGTGGCGATCCTGCCGCTGCTGGGCGTGGGCGGGCACCAGGTGGTGCGGGCCGAGACGCCCGGCCCGATGAAGGACGAGCGCCTGACGCCGCGCATCGCCAGCACCGCCAAGGCGCTGTACGCGGTGTACTTCGCCTTTTCCATCCTGTGCTTTCTGGCCTACCGCGCGGTCGGCCTGTCCTGGTTCGAAGCCTGGTGCCACATGGCCACGACCATGGGGCTGGGCGGGTTCTCGACCTGGGACGACGGCTTCGCGCACTTCGATTCGGTGGCGGTCGAGATGGTGGCCATGGTGTTCATGCTGATCGCCGGCATCAACTTCGCCACGCACTTCAATGCCTTCCGCCAGCGCAGCGGGCGTGCCTACCTGCGCTGCCCGGAGGCGATTCCGTACCTGGTCGTGGTGCTGGGCGTGGGGCTGGTGATTTCGGTGTTCCTGTACGTCAAGGGCGTCTACCAGGAGCCGCTGGAGGCCCTGCGCTACGGCATGTTCAACACCATTTCGATGGCCACCACCACGGGCTACGCCAATACCGATTTCGCCCAGTGGCCGCTGTTCGCGCCCCTGACCATGCTGCTGCTGTCCGGGTTTGCCACCTCGGCGGGGTCCACGGGGGGCGGGATCAAGATGATCCGGGCCATCCTGCTGGTCAAGCAGGCGCGCAACGAGCTGGTCACCATGTTGCATCCGCATGCCGTCAGCCCCGTGCGGGTCAACGGCCGCGCGGTCGAGGCCCGCACCATGTCGTCGGTGCTGGCTTTCATGCTGTTCTACGGCCTGTCCATCGCTGTCTTCACCAGCCTGCTGCTGCTGTCCGGGCTGGACCCGATCACGGCCTTCTCGGCCGTGTTCGCCAGCGTCAACAACACCGGCCCCGGCCTGGGACCGGTCGGGCCCATGGGGAATTTCGCGGTGCTGTCGGACTTCCAGATCTGGGTCTGCACCTTCGCCATGCTGATCGGCCGCCTGGAGCTGCTGACCGTGCTGGTGCTGTTCACGCCGATCTTCTGGCGCAAGTAGGCGGCGTCGCCCGGATGTCCGCGGCCTTGGATGTCGGGCCGCAACCCGTCGGGGACGGATTCAATTCATAAGGGAAAACCCTGATTCGGGTTATCCCGCCCACACTGAAAAGCCGCGCCCAGACTGCGCTCGCGGGCCGCCCGGTCCGGCGAGCCGCGCCGTCATTACGTTGTGAGTGCTCGCTCACTTTGTTCTAGAGGGCAAAACCGAATGCATCGTGATGTTGCACACAAATGTCACGATTTTCAATCGTTTTGCCACAAACATGCGGCTATTATGCGTTCACAAGCCGCCGTCTAGCGCCCCCCGGGAAGTTGCCGGGCTTCAAGGTCGAACGGCGCACCCCCTCATCAAACATCCGAAGGAGTCCGAGATGGAACAGATCCCGTTCATTTCGTCGGCCCCCAACACCCTGGGCATCGAACTCGAGCTGCAACTGATCGACCCCCGCAGTTTCGACCTGACCGCAGCCTCTGACGAGCTGCTGGCCCAAATGGCCAACCACCCCATCGCCGATCGCGTGAAACCGGAAATCACGCGCTCCATGATCGAACTGAATTCCTCGGTGCACGAGCACCCCATGGGCCTGCTGGCGGAAATGCGCGAAATGCGCGATGCCCTGGTCGAAGCGGCCGACGCCGTGGGCGTTTCGGTGGCCGGCGGCGGCGCTCACCCATTCATGCGCTGGCAGGAACGCTCCATCTCGGATACCCCGCGCTTCCAGTACCTGGCCGAAATGTATGGTTACCTGGCGCGTCAATTCACGGTGTTCGGCCAGCACATCCACCTGGGCGTGAAAAGCGGCGACGAAGCCATCAAGCTGCTGCGCCGGCTGTCGCCCTATGTGCCGCACTTTATCGCGCTGTCGGCCTCGTCGCCGTACTGCGAGGGCGTCGATACCCTGTTCTCGTGCTCGCGCCTGAACGCGGTCAACAGCTTCCCGCTAGCCGGCCACATGCCGGCCGAGGTCAAGGACTGGTACCAGTTCGAGGCCCACATTGCGCAATTGCGCGCCTATGGCCTGGCCGAGAGCATCAAGGACCTGTACTGGGACATCCGCCCCAAGCCCGAATTCGGCACGGTGGAAATCCGCGTCTGCGATACGCCGCTGACCGTCGAGCGCGCCTGCCAGATGGCGGCCTTCGCCCAGGCGCTGGCGGTGCTGCTGATGCGCGAGGACGATCCCAGCGACAAGGCCTGGCTGTCCTACCGCAGCAACCACTTCCAGGCCTGCCGTTTCGGCCTGCAGGGCAGCTACGTGACGCCGGACGGCCAGCGCCTGCGCCTGATGGATCACCTGCGCGCGCTGTTCCAGCGGCTGATGCCGGTGGCCGAAGAGCTGGGGACCGGCGACATGATCGCGTCGCTGCGCGACGAGGCCATGCGCAGCGGCAATGATTCGCGCTGGCTGCGCAGCCAGTTCCATCGCCTGCGCGACCTGCCGCTGGTGGTGGAATCGATGTCGCAGGCCTGGCGCGGCGAGTCCGCCCAGGCCGCGCCGGCCGAGCCGACCGCGGTGTTGCGGCGGCGGATCCGCGCCACGTCCGAGCCGATGCAGCCCCTCTCGCCGGCGGAACCGGGCGTCACCGCGCCGCTGCCCGAACGCCTGCACTAGGCGCCAGGCCTTTCCGGGCCCATCCGCCCCGGCTGGCCGTCCCGTTTCGGGGGCGGCACGCCGGGGCGTCTTGTTTCAGGGCGTGCCGCGCTGGCGGCCGCCGATGGCGCTGACCGACAGCCGGGTCTCGCCGGCGGTGCCGCGGTGGGTGGCGGCGCGCCAGGCGTGGCCGTAGGCCACTTCGATGCTCAGGGCGATGACGCCGTCCGGGCGGCGCTGGGCCTCCAGCGCGGCGCACAGGCGCGCCCGCCAGTCGCGCCCGACCAGGCCGCCGCGGCGGCCGGCGGCGGGGTTGCCGCCCAGGGCGCGCACGTCCTGCAGCAGCTTTTCCGGGGTGCGGTAGGTCAGCGTCAGAATCTCCTGGTCCATGACCGGATCGGCGAAGCCGTTTTCCACCAGCAGGTCGCCGAAGTCATGCATGTCGACGAAGGCCGGGGTGGCGGTGCGCAGTCCGGCGTCGTCCAGCGCCTGGCGCAATTCGCGCAGCGTGGCCGGCCCCAGACAGGAAAACATCGCCAGCCCGCCGACCTTGAGGATGCGGCGCCATTCGGCCAGCACGGCATGCGGTTCGCGGTGCCAGTGCAGGGCCAGGTTGGACCACACCAGTTCCAGCGATTCCGGCGCCAGGCCGGTGGCGGCCAGGTCGGCGTTGACGAAGCCATTGGCCGGACCGCGCCGCGCCAGCTTGCCGATCCAGGCCGACAGGCCGGCCGGGGCGTGGCGCTTGCGGGCGATCTCCAGCAGCGGCTCGCAGTTGTCCAGGCCGGTGTAGGCGGCTTCGGCATAGCGTTCGCGCAGCAGCGCCAGGTTGTCGCCGGCGCCGCAGCCGGCGTCGAGCATGGCCTGGGGCTGCACGCGGATGTACTGCAGCCTGCCGAGCATGCGGCGGGCGACTTCGCCGTACAGGAACTGGGCGTCCGACAGGTCGCCACGGCGGGCGAATTGGCGCGGCACGTCGGCGGCGACGAGCGGGAGCGAGGGCGGGGTGGCGGGTGCGGGCAGGGACATTTCGGTCGCGCCCGGGGCGGCGCCGCGGGCGGATCATGATTTCATGGGGGATGGCTCACATTATTGCCCATCCCGGCCGCGGCGGCCGATTGTCCCTACAGGCCATGGGGCGGCGGTTGCTGGCCCGGGTGCCCTGCGACTGCCCGCTGTGCGGGGCGCGGGTCGGTGGCGCCCGCCTGTGCGAGGGCTGCGAAACCGACCTGGCCGAAGCGTCGCTGGCGCCGCGCTGTCCGCGGTGCGCCCAGCGGCTGGCGCCGGACGCGCTGCATTGTGCCGACTGCCTGGCGCGGCCGCCGGCTTTCACCGGCACGATCGCCGCCTTCGACTACGAGCCGCCCGCCGAGGTGTTGATCCGCCAGCTCAAGACCCAGCTGCGGCTCAGCGCGGCGCCGGTATTGGCGCGGCTGCTGGCGCATGCGGTGTGGTCCGAGCCGCCGCCGCACGCCTTGCTGCTGGCGCCGGTGCCGTCCAGCCGCGCGTCGCTGCGTCGGCGCGGCATGAATCCGGCGGCCGAGATCGCCCGCGGCCTGGCGGCGCTGCTGGGCTGGCCGCTGCTGCGTGGGGCCTTGCGGCGGCGGCGTGAAACGCCCCGGCAGACCGCCCTGGGGCGCCGCGCCAGGCTGAGCGGCGCCCGGGGCGTGTTCCATTGCCCGCGCGACCTTTCAGGCCGCCATGTCGGCTTGGTGGATGACGTCATGACCACGGGCAGTACCGCGGATGCGGCTGCTCGCGCGTTGCTGGCCGCGGGCGCGGCCAGCGTGACGGTGCTGGTCGCGGCGCGCACGCCGCGCACGGGCTGACGCCCGGCGCCGGCGCGGGGGCTGCGAGCCATGCGGCCTCGCGGGCCGGGGCGGCCGTCCAAATCGGCGACAATCGCTGCTGCGCGGCCAAGGCCGGCCGCCCGTCATTCAACGTCTTTGCATCCGTCCGCCATGTTCCACGTCATCCTCGTCTGCCCCGAGATTCCGCCCAACACGGGCAATGCGATCCGCCTGTGCGCCAATACCGGCGCGCAATTGCACCTGGTGCGCCCGCTTGGTTTCGAACTGGACGATGCGCGCATGCGGCGGGCGGGGCTGGACTATCACGAGTGGCAGCCGGTGCGCGTGCACGACACGCTGCAGGAGGCGCTGGCGGATACGGGGGCGGCGGCTTCCCACATCTATGCCTTGACCACGCAGGCGCAACGCAGCGTGGGGGATGTGCGGTTCGAGGAGGGGGATGTGTTCGTGTTTGGGCGGGAGAGCGCCGGGTTGTCGGCGGAGCATCATGCGATGTTCGCGCCGCAGCAGCGGTTGCGGTTGCCGATGCGGGCGGGGCAGCGGAGCTTGAATTTGTCCAATGCCGTGGCGGTTACGGTGTTTGAGGCTTGGCGGCAGTTGGGGTATGAGGGGGGGACTTAGGTTCTTTAGGCGCGAGTGACGGGGCAGGCGGGGGGTGGCGGGGCTACGATT
>NZ_CYTU01000009.1:0-21247 GCF_001299375.1 Achromobacter sp. 2789STDY5608621
CCTTCACGGCGGTCCGAACCGAAGGAGCCGCGTTCACCGCCACGGCCTTCGCCGCGTTGGGAGCCGGAGGACGGACGCGAATCCGGGCGGCCGTAACCTTCACGGCGGTCCGAATTGAAGGAGCCGCGTTCACCGCCACGGCCTTCACCCCGCTGGGAGCCGTACGACGGACGCGAATCCGGACGGCCCTGGCCTTCGCGGCGGTCCGAATTGAAGGAACCGCGTTCGCCGCCACGGCCCTGGCCTTCACGACGCTCCGAACCGTACGAGCCGCGCTCGCCACGGCCCTCGCCGCGGCCGCCCTCGTAGGCGGGACGAGGCGTCGGGCGCCCCGAGCCTTCGCGACGGTCGCCGAAGGAAGCGCGTTCGCCGCGGCCTTCGCCGCGCGGCGCGTCATAGGACGGGCGCGGGGTCGGACGGCTGTCGCGGCGTTCGTCCGGACGGCCTTCGCGGTCACCGGCGGCGCGCTCGGCACGGGGCGCGCGTTCCTGCGCGCCGCGGGCCTCGCCCTTGGGGCGCGAGAAGAAGGACCGGCCGTCGCGGCCTTCGGCAGCCGGACGGGAACGCGGAGATTGGGGTTTGCTCATGGTGTATTCCAGTGGGGCGGCCAGGCGCCGCCCGATAAAAGCGATTCAGGGACCGTCAGGCGGCCCGCGGTGCGCAACGGCGGCGCTCAAGCCGCCGCGGACCAGGTGAACAGGCGGTCAGGATCGCCCTGCACGTCCACCCGGTGGTCATTCGTCAGGGTAACCCGGCCTTCGGCCAGCCAGCGCACGGCGGTCGGAAAAGCCTGGTGTTCGACTTCCAGCACGCGCTCGGCCAGCATTTCGGGCGTGTCGCCGGCCAGGACCGGCACGCAGCCCTGGGCGATGATGGGACCGTGGTCCAGCACCGGCGTCACGAAATGCACGGTGCAACCATGCACCCGCACGCCGGTGGCCAGCGCCTGGGCGTGCGTGTGCAGGCCGGGGAACGCCGGCAGCAGCGACGGGTGGATGTTGACCAGGCGGCCGCTGTAGCGGTTGACGAAGCCGGGGGTCAGCACCCGCATGAAGCCGGCCAGGATGACGTAATCCGGCGCGTGCAGGTCGATTTCAGCGGCCAGCGCGGCGTCGAAGGCTTCGCGGCTGGCATAGTCCTTGTGGTACAGCGCCGCGGTGGCGATGCCCTGGGCGGCGGCCCATTCCAGGCCGGCGGCGTCCGGGCGGCTGGCGATCACGGCGGCGATACTGGCCGGCCAGCCCTGTTGGCGACAGGCCTCGACCAGGGCCTGCATGTTGCTGCCGCGTCCCGAGATCAGGATGACGATGCGGCGCGTTGTAGTAGAGGTTTCCGGCAAGATGAGCGATCCAAATTGGGGATGACGAACAATCCCGTAATCCAAAATTGTAAACTCTCGCTCGTGAAACCACCGCTGCGCATCTACCGATCCCTTCCGCCGCCCGCCCAGCGCGCTCCCAGCGCGCTGACCATCGGCAATTTCGACGGCGTCCACCGCGGACACCAGGCCATGCTGGCGCGGGTCTGCCAGGTCGCGCGCGACCGGGGCCTGACCCCGGCCGTGATGACCTTCGAGCCGCACCCGCGCGAGTACTTCGCCACGCTGAACCAGCGCCCCGAGCTGGCGCCGACCCGCATTTCCGGGCTGCGCGACAAGCTGGCGGCGCTGGCGCGCTACGGCGTGTCCCAGGTGGTGGTCGAGCGCTTCAACGCCCGCCTGGCCGAAATGTCGGCCAACGCCTTCATCGAGAACCTGCTGGTTCACGGCCTGGACACCAAATGGCTGCTGGTGGGCGAGGACTTCCGCTTCGGCCACAAGCGCAGCGGCGACATCGACCTGCTGCGCGAAGCCGGCCTGCGCCACGGCTTCGAGGTGCAGACCCTGGCCGACGTTACCGACCGCCACGGCCACCGCATTTCCAGTTCCGAGGTGCGCACCGCCCTGGCGGTGGGCGACCTGGACCGGGCCCGCCACCTGCTGGGCCACCCCTTCCATATCAGCGGCCACGTGATCCACGGCCAGAAGCTGGGCCGCACCCTGGGCTTTCCGACCATGAACCTGCGGGTGGCCGAGCGCTGCGCGGCCCGTTCCGGCATCTACGTGGTGCAGGTCTATGGCCTGGCCGAGCGCGCCCTGCCGGCGGTGGCCAGCCTGGGCGTGCGCCCGACGGTCGAGGACCGCGGACGCGTGCTGCTGGAAGCACACCTGCTCGACGAGACCGTCAACGCATACGGTAAACTCGTGCGTATCGAATTCCTGCAAAAGCTGCGGGACGAAGAAAAATTTCCTGACCTCCCTTCCCTGACTGCCGCCATCGCCGAAGACGCGCGAAACGCGCGCGCCTATTTTGCCGTTCATGGACTATAAAAAGACCCTCAACCTGCCCGATACCCCCTTCCCCATGCGGGGCGACCTCGCCAAGCGCGAGCCCGCCTGGATTGCGCAGTGGGAGGAAAACCACGTCTACCAGGCGATCCGCGCCGCCAGCCGCAGCCGTCCGCGCTTCGTGCTGCACGACGGCCCGCCCTACGCCAACGGTGACATCCACATCGGCCACGCGGTCAACAAGATCCTGAAGGACATCATCGTCAAGAGCCGCAACATGGCCGGCTATGACGCGCACTACGTGCCGGGCTGGGATTGCCACGGCATGCCGATCGAGATCCAGATCGAAAAGAAATACGGCAAGCACCTGCCCGTGGCCGAAGTGCAGTCCAAGGCACGCGCCTACGCGCTCGAGCAGATCGACCGCCAGCGCAAGGACTTCAAGCGCCTGGGCGTGCTGGGCGAGTGGGATCGTCCCTACATGACGATGAACTTCAGCAATGAAGCCGACGAGATCCGCGTGCTGGGCCGCATCCTGGACAAGGGTTACGTGTTCCGCGGCCTCAAGCCCGTGAACTGGTGTTTCGACTGTGGCTCGGCGCTGGCCGAGGCCGAGGTCGAGTACGCCGACCGCGTCGACCCGGCAGTGGACGTGGCCTTCCCGTTCGCCGAGCACGACAAGCTGGCCAAGGCCTTCGGCCTGGACAAGGTCGACGACGGCGCCATCGTCATCTGGACCACCACGCCCTGGACCATCCCGTCCAACCAGGCGCTGAACCTGCACCCCGAAATCGAATACGCGCTGGTGCGCGTGTCGCCCGCCCCCAAGTTCGGCCCGCTGCTGCTGATCGCGCGCGACCGCGTCGAGGCCTGCCTGAAGGCCTGGAACCTGGAAGGCGAAATCATCGCCACCGCGCCGGGCGCGGCGCTGTCGGGCATCGAATTCCGCCATCCGCTGGCGCAGTTCGAAGCCGCCTACGACCGCAAGGCCCCCGTCTACCTGGGCGACTACGTCACGGCCGACTCGGGCACCGGCGTGGTGCACTCGGCCCCCGCCTACGGCATCGAAGACTTCATCTCGTGCAAGGAGCACGGCATGAAGGACACCGACTTCATCAGCCCGGTCATGGGCGACGGCAAGTACGTCGACAGCCTGGCGCTGTTCGGCGGCCTGTCGATCTGGGACGCCAACCCCAAGATCGTCGAGGCCCTGAAGGAAGCCGGCGCGCTGATGCACGTCGAAAAGCACAAGCACAGCTACATGCACTGCTGGCGCCACAAGACGCCGATCATCTACCGCGCCACCAGCCAGTGGTTCGCCGGCATGGACGTGCGGCCCAAGGACGGCGGCCCGACCCTGCGCGAATCGGCGCTGGCCGGCATCGACGCCACGGCCTTCTACCCGGCCTGGGGCCGCGCCCGCCTGCACGCGATGATCGCCAACCGTCCGGACTGGACCCTGTCTCGCCAGCGCCAGTGGGGCACGCCGATGGCCTTCTTCGTGCACAAGGAAACCGGCGCGCTGCACCCGCGCACGGCCGAGCTGCTGGAACAGGTCGCGCAACGCGTCGAGCAAGGCGGCATCGAGGCCTGGCAGACGCTGGACCCGCGCGAGCTGCTGGGCGATGAAGCCGACCAATACGAAAAGAACCGCGACACGCTGGACGTGTGGTTCGACTCGGGCAGCACCCACGCCACCGTGCTGGGCGGCAAGGACGGCGATTTCGCCGGCTCGCACGGCGCCGAACTGGGCTGGCCCGCCGACCTCTACCTGGAAGGCTCCGACCAGCACCGCGGCTGGTTCCATTCGTCGCTGCTGACCGGCTGCATGCTGTACGGCCAGCCGCCCTACAAGGCCCTGCTGACGCACGGCTTCGTGGTGGACGGCCAGGGCCGCAAGATGAGCAAGTCGGTCGGCAACGTGATCGCGCCGCAGAAGGTGTCCGATTCGCTGGGCGCCGAAATCCTGCGCCTGTGGGTCGCCTCCACCGACTACTCGGGCGAGCTGTCGATCTCCGACGAGATCCTCAAGCGCGTGGTCGAAGGCTACCGCCGCATCCGCAACACGCTGCGCTTCCTGCTGGCCAACCTGGCCGACTTCGACGCCGTGTCGCAGTCCGTGCCCTACGGCGAGCTGTTCGAGATCGACCGCTATGCGCTGGCCATGACGGCGCAGATGCAGGCCGAGGTGCAGGGCCACTACGAACGCTACGACTTCCACCCGGCGGTCTCGCGCCTGCAGACGTTCTGCTCGGAAGACCTGGGCGCGTTCTACCTGGACATCCTGAAGGACCGCCTGTACACCTCGAAGGTGGACAGCGTGGCCCGCCGCTCGGCCCAGACCGCGCTGCTGGACATCACCCAGACGCTGCTCAAGCTGATGGCGCCGATCCTGTCGTTCACGGCCGAAGAGGCCTGGAAGGAACTGGTCGGCTCGGCCCTGAAGCACCAGGCCGACGCCGCCCGCGTCACCATCTTCACCGAGGTCTACCACGCGCTGCCGCCGTTCGCCGATGCCGAGGCCCTGTCGGCCAAGTGGACGCGCCTGCGCGCCATCCGCGCCGAGGTCCAGCGCAAGCTGGAGGAAGTGCGCACGGCCGGCGACATCGGTTCGTCGCTGCAGGCCGAGGTCGACCTGTACGCCAGCGGCGAAGACCAGCAGCTGCTGGCCAGCCTGGGCGACGACCTGCGCTTCGTGCTGATCGTCTCGCGCGCCACCGTGCACGCCGGCGAAGGCGAGACCCGCATCGAGGTGACGCCGTCCAAGCACAAGAAGTGCGAGCGCTGCTGGCACTGGCGCCTGGACGTGGGCCAGGATCCGGATCACCCCGAGATCTGCGGCCGCTGCGTGTCCAACCTGTTCGGCTCGGGCGAAGCCCGCGACAAGGCCTGAGCATGGCGGGCCCCCACGGCAACGCCGCCGCGGCGCCCGCCAGCGCCCCGCCCGCACGGGTGGGACGCTGGCTGGCGCTGGCCCTCGCCATCATCGTCCTGGACCAGCTGACCAAGGTGTACTTCAACACCTCGTACCAGTACGGCGAACGCCTGAACCTGCTGCCGTTCTTCGACTTCACGCTGCTGTACAACCGCGGCGCGGCATTCAGCTTCCTGGCGTCCGAGGAAGGCTGGCAGCGCTGGCTGTTCACCGGCCTGGGCATCGTCGCCGCCGTGGTCATCACCGTGATCCTGCGCCGCACCCGCGGCCAGCCTCGCTTCTGCCTGGCGCTGACCCTGATCCTGGGCGGCGCCATCGGCAACGTGATCGACCGGGTGGTGTATGGCCACGTGGTGGACTTCCTGCTGTTCTACTGGCGCGACTGGTATTTCCCGGCCTTCAACCTGGCGGACGTCGGCATCAGCTGCGGCGCCGTGCTGCTGGTGCTGGACGAGCTGCTGCGGGCCCGCAAGCCGCGCGCCTGACGCCCTCCCCGCCCCCTTCGAAACCCGGCCCTCGGCCGGGTTTTTGTCTATTTGAGCCCCCCTGCATGCATGGCGAACGGCGCGATGCGGCAATGCGGAATAAAATCACTGTCCGTTCCCTGATTTGACGGCATTCAAACCGCCGTCCGACACCCATGCTCGACCTCGCCCGCAAACGCATCGTCCTCGGCCTGACCGGCGGCATCGCCTGCTACAAAATCGCCGAGCTGGTGCGGCGCATGACCGAACAAGGCGCCGTCGTCGACGTGGTGATGACCGAGGCGGCCACGCACTTCATCACGCCGGTGACGATGCAGGCTCTGTCCGGCCGCCCGGTGTTCGTCGATGCCTGGGACCCGCGGGTGCCCAACAACATGGCGCACATCGACCTGACGCGCGGCGCCGACGCCGTGCTGATCGCGCCGGCCAGCACCGACTTCATGGCCAAGCTGGCCCACGGCATGGCCGACGACCTGCTGTCGACGCTGTGCGTGGCGCGCGCCTGCCCGCTGCTGGTGGCGCCCGCCATGAACCGCGAGATGTGGGCCAACCCGGCCACCCAGCGCAACGTGGCGCAGCTGCGCGCCGACGGCATCAGCATCCTGGGCCCGTCGGCCGGCGAACAGGCCTGTGGCGAGACCGGCGACGGGCGCATGCTCGAAGCCCATGAAATCCTGACCGACCTGATCGCCTTCTTCCAGCCCAAGCTGCTGGCCGGCCGCCACGTGCTGCTGACCGCCGGCCCCACGTCCGAGCCGGTCGACCCGGTGCGCGTGCTGAGCAACCGCTCGTCGGGCAAGACCGGCTACGCCCTGGCGCGGGCCGCGCGCGAGGCCGGCGCCCGCGTCACGCTGATCACCGGCGCCACCGCCCTGCCCGTGCCGCGCGGCGTCACCGCCCTGTCGGTGATGACGGCGCGGCAGATGCACGACGCGGTGATGGCCAGCGCCGCCGATGCCGACATCTTCATCGCCGTGGCGGCCGTGGCCGACTGGCGCGTCAAGAACGTCAGCAACCAGAAACTGAAGAAGACCAGCGAAGGCGGCGGCGCGCCGCAGATGGAATTCGAGCCCAACCCCGACATCCTGGCCGAAGTGGCCAAGCTGCCGGACGGCCCGTGGTGTGTGGGCTTCGCGGCCGAGACCGAGAAGCTGGCCGAGCACGCCGAGGCCAAGCGCCAGCGCAAGGGCATCCCGCTCCTGGTGGGCAACCTGGCGCACAAGGTGATGGACGCCGACACCACCGAACTGGTGCTGTTCGACGCGCAGGGCGCGCACCCGCTGCCGGCCGCCGACAAGCTCGATGCCGCGCGCCGCCTGATCGCCGAGATCGCGGCGCGGCTGCCGGCCTGACACGCCCGCGTTCGTCCGGGCCAAAAAAAACGCCAGACGCGAGTCTGGCGTTTTTGTTTGCGGCGCCCGCCGAGGCCGGCGCGCGCGGTGGCCTTATTGTTCCAGGCTGATGTTGGCGGCGCGCACGATGTCGGCCCATTGCTTGCGGTCGTTCTCCAGGAACTGGCCGAACTTCTCGGGCGTCATGCCGCTGACCGGTTCCGAACCCAGGCCAGCCATCTTCTCGATGACCGACGGCTGCTTGAGCACGTCCTGCAGCGCCGCGTAGTAGGCGGCCAGCACGTCCGCCGGCAGGCCGGCCGGGGCGAACACGCCCTGCCAGGTCGGCATGTCGAAGCCCTTCAGGCCCTGCTCGTCGAGCGTGGGCACGTTGGGCAATTGCGGCGAGCGCTTGAGCGAGGCCACGCCGATGGCCTTGACCTTGCCCTGCAGCGCCAGCGGCGCGGCGGTGGAGATGTTGTCCATCGTCATCGCGATGTGGCCGCCCAGCAGGTCGGTGATGACCGGGGCCGCGCCACGGTAGGCCGCGTGCGGCACCTTCACGCCCAGCTTGTACAGCATGGTCTCGGCGATCAGGTGGTTGGAAATGCCCACGCCGGCGGTGCCATAGGTGGCGGTCGGCGTCTTCTGGAAGTAGTCCTTCAGCTCGGCCAGGTTGTTGGCCGGCACGTCCTTGTTGACGATGACCACGTTGGGCTGCACCGCGGCCAGCGTGATGGGCGTGAAGTCGGTCGGCTTGTAGCTGGTGCCCTTGGCGTTGAGCACGTGTGTGATGGCCATGGAGCCGGCCGCGGCGATGCCGATGGTGTAGCCATCGGGCTGCGATTGCGACAGGCGGTACGCCATGATGTTGCCGCCCGCGCCCGCCAGGTTCTCGACCACCACCGTCTGGCCCAGGCGCTGCGACAGCGGCTCGGCCAGCAGGCGCGCCAGCGTGTCGGCGGAGCCGCCGGGCGCGAAACCGACCAGCAGGCGCACCGGCTTGGTCGGCTTCCAGGCATCCGCGGCCATGGCCGGCGCGGCCGCCAGGGTGCTGACGACGAACAGTGCGCCCGCGGCGCGTTGCAAACTACGGCTGAACATGAAGTGGATTCCCTTATTCCAGTATTTGCGCAAGCATCTGCGCGACGACACGATTCGACAGCAGGACCGGGCGGCCCGAAGCCTGCGCCACGGCCTGGCGCATGCGTTCGGCGTAACCCATGCAATGCATGACGATGAAATCGCAGTCGGCCAATTCGCGGCCGGCCTGCGTGAAATTGGCGGCCGCGCGCGCCGCGTCCGTTTCGTAGGGCGAGGCATGCACCACCACCGCCGGGCATTCCAGCGGCACGGCCATGTGGAAGGCGTCGACCTGCGCCTCCAGCGGCACCACCAGCCCGACCTTGCGGCTGTGCTGCGACAGGCCGGCGACCAGATGGTCGACCACCTGCTGCGGCTCGACCACCAGCGTGCGCATCGGCGCGATCGCGGTGCCGGTGCACAGCGGCACCAGCAGGTCGTAGCCGGCGGCGTCGGCCTCGCGCATCACCTGCGCCAGGCGGGCCTCGGCGGCGGCGGCGTCCAGCTCGATCTGGCTGCCATCACGCATGCGCGTGGCGAAGCGGTATTCGCCGGGTCGCGGCGCCAGCGCGGCCAGCGCCGCGGCGTCCAGGCCGTCGAGCGCGCCGAATTCGTCGATGCGCACGTGCGCGCCCAGCAACGGCGCCATCTCGGGCACCACGTCGCTGCGCGGCGACTGGCCGATGGTGAAGAACGCCACGCGGCGCGGCTTGGGCGCGCTCATTGCGCGCCCCCGGGTTCCTGGCCGGTGGTCTGCAGGTGCGCCATCGAGCCGTAGCGGGCCTGCAACGCGCCCCATTCGGCAGCGTCGAAGAAGGTCATCGCGCCCTGACCGAACAGCTTGGCGATCTCGATGCAGAAGCGCATGGCGACGTCGGCGTCGACCGCGTTGGTCACGCCGGTGGCGCAGCCGGGCACGGCGGTCTGCGCGGTCAGCGCCACGCCCACCACCGGCGCGTCGGTGACAATGGCCGGCTGCATCAGCGAATTGACGTGCCACAGGCCGTTCTCGTAGGGCGTGATGTCCTGCGTGGTCAACGGCAGCGTCAGGGGCAACTGGCCGCTGACCCAGCCCAGCACGTCCAGCATGGTCTCGGGAATGCGCAGCAGGTAACCCTGCTTGGCCACGGGCGTCAGCGCCACGCCGCGCTGGTTCACCAGGCGGTTGCCGCGGGTGGTGTCGACCGACAGGATCGCGTCCATGCGCGGATCGACTTCGTGCGACATCATTTCGCGCATCGGGAACGGCGAGCGCATCATCGGCACCGGGTGGTGCGGCCGGGTGCCGGCGCGCGGGCAGATGTGGGTGCGGATGCGCACGGTGCCGGGCAGCACGTCGCCCTGGCGCGCCATGGCCATCAGCTTGAGCGCGGTGGCGACGGCGACCACGGCGCCATCGCTGTCGGACACCAGGCCGGTGACGGCCGGACGCGCGCCGATGCCGCCCAGGCGGCCGACGATGCCCAGTTGCGGCGCGTTCGCGTCGGAACCGGGAATGACGATGGAAAGAAAGTCGGTGGACAGGCCGTCGCGCTCGAGCCGCGTGACCTCGACTTCACAATGGCCGGCCTCGCGCAGGACCTGCGCCACCGCCTCGCCCGTGACATGGGCCGAGGACAGCAGCTCGATGGTATCGATGACCTGTTTCATGCCGGGATCTCCAGGACGCCGGGCTGGAACACGCGCGGCTCGTTGCCGCCCAGGAACAGGGTCGCGTCATGCGGGCCGACCAGCGTGATGGCGGCGTCGCGCACGCGCAGCGCGGCGCCTTCGGGCAGGCCCAGCACCGGCATGGTCGGGTTCAGCGTGCAGAACTCGGCCAGGCGCTGCGCGCGGGTCTCGCCGCGGTGGCCGGGAGGATGGGCGTTGGTGTAGTGCGGATTGATCTGGAAGGACAGCAGGCCGAGCGCGTCGAAGCCTTCGGGATCGGTGATCGGCATGTCGTTGGTGGTGCAGATGCTGGGGCAGGCCAGGTTGGAGCCGGCGCTCCAGCCCAGGTAGGCGGCGCCTTCGCGCACACGGCGCGCCACCACGCTCAGCAGGCCCTGCCGGCGCAGCTGGCCGAGCAGGTTGAAGGTGTTGCCGCCGCCGACGATGATGACCGCGGCCTGTTCCAGCGCGGCCGCCGGATCGGCGGCGCGGTGCAGGCCCTGGATGTCCAGCCCGGTGTCGGCCAGCGCCGACACCACCAGCGTGGTGTAGTCGTCCCAGTCGCGGGTGACGCCGGCGTACGGCACGAACACCGCCGGCGCGCCGGCCGGCAGCGAGGCGATCAGTTCGCGGATGTCGGGCAAGGCGTGCACCAGGTAGCCGGCGTCGCTGCTGGAATTGCTGAGGAGCAGAAGGTTCATGTGCAAGGTTCCGTGGATTCGGTGAGTCGGGGTGCCGCGCGGACGCGGCCGGATAGCGGGAATCGGTAAAAAGGATCGGGCCGGGGCGTCAGTCCAGCCAGTAGGGATCGTTCAGTTCGCGCCCCAGCGCGGCGACCTGCTGCGTCAGGGCATCGCGCAACGCGGCCACGCGGACCGCGTCGACCTGGAACGACACGAAGGACAGGCACAGGCCGCGCAGTTCGCCGCTGGACGGATCGCGCACGGCCGCCGCCACGGCGCCGATGCCGGGCATCGCCTGGTCGATGGCGACGCCGTAATGGTCGGCGCGGGTCTGCGCCACGCGCTGGGCCAGTTCGCCGACGGTGGCCGGACAATCCTTGCCTTCCATCGGCAGCGACTGCGCCGGATCGGCGCCATAGAGCGCGTCGAACTCGGCCTGGCTCAGGCGCGACAGCAGCGCCCGCCCCATCGCCGTGCCCGAGGCGGCGCGGCGCGAGCCGGGCGGCGACAGCACCTGCACCGGGTGCGAACCATTCAGGCGCTGCAGCACCACGGTTTCGCGCTGGTTCAGGGTGGACAGATAGGCGGTCAGGCCGCTGTCGGCGGACAGGCGCGCCAGCACCTTGCGGCAGGCCTCATCCAGCGGCGTCGCCGCCAGGCCGGCTCGCACCGCCTGCGACAGCAGCAGGCCGGGACGGTAGCGGCGCGAGGCCGCGTCCTGGTCCAGCATGCCGTAGTGCTGCATCTGGTTGAGCAGGCGCGATGCCGTGCTCTTGGGCATGGACAGCCGCTGCGCCACGTCGGTGAAGCTGAGCTCCGCCGCGCCTTCCGCATAAAGCGCCAGCACGCGTTGGACGCCGTCGAGAATACTCATTCAATGTTCCACAAAACGGAACTACTGTTCCTTAATATCGAACAAGAATAATGCAGGGCCGGACGGACGGTCAATACGGACTCATCCCGGCGCCGCGGCGGGGCATGAAAAAACCCGCCGGATCGCGGCGGGTATCGGGGCTCGAAGGCCGGTCTAGCGCGTGGCGGTGTCCGCCCATTGCGCCAACGGCAGCGGCGGCTGGGCATGCAGGATGCGCGCCAGCACCAGCTTGAGTTCGGCCCAGCCGCCCCGCTCGCCCGGCCAGCTGGACGGGGTCACCGGCCGCCAGTTGCCGTCGGGTCCGCGCTCGGCCATCTTGAAGCGGAAGTTGTAGTGGCCCGCCATGCCCATGCGCAGATCGGTCACCACCAGCGCATCGCCCATCGCGTCATAGCGCAGCCAGTCGTCGGTGAACCAGCGCAGGCGCTGGTGCAGCGGCACGCCCGCCAGCGCCTGGCCCAGTTCCGGATGCAGCGGCTGGCGCAGCCATTCCGGCGGCTCGCGATCGAACCAGCTGCTGACGGCCTCGTAGTAATGGCCGTCGGGCGTCTTGGCGATGACGCGCCACAGCAGCGTGTTGAGCGGCATGGGGACTGCCCGCAGCTCGGTGACGGCAATGCCCTGCGCCTGCATCGCGTCGCGCACCCGGTGCTCGGCGGCGAGGCGGCCGGCCAGGCCGAACCCCAGATAGGCGGTGCTGAAGATCAGCGCCCCGGCCAGGAAGCGCCGGGCGTTGCGCGTCATGCCCGCGATGATCGCGTAGACCGACGCCAGCAGCAGCGGCACGGTGTAGACCGGGTCGATGATGAAGACCGCCGCCCAGCTTTCCGGGATCGATGGCAGCGGCCAGAACAACTGCGTGCCATAGACGGTGAAGGCGTCCAGCAATGGATGCGTCACCAATACTAGCCACAGCGTCAGGAACAATCGCCTGCCGCTATAGGGGGCCTGCGGCCAGTACTTGCGTATCAGCCAGGTCAGCAGCAGCGCCAGGCCGGTCAGCACGAAGATCGAGTGCGAGAAGCCGCGATGGTAGGTCATCAGCGACACCGGATCCGGGTAGCGCATCAGCACGTCCAGGTCCGGCACCGTCGCCAGCGCGGCGCCGTAGATCAGCGCCCGGCGCCCCTGCACGCGCCCCAGCAGCGCCCCCTGTATGCCCGCGCCCAGCACGGCTTGTGTAACCGAATCCATAACACTCCGACGAAAGCCTTCGATGGACCGCCATTTTCACCTGCCGGCCATCACGCAGGCGTTAAGATACCCGATTGCATTCAGCTAATTTTCAAGTTTCGACCCATGGACCAATACATCGACAAGATCGGCGTGCTGATCGAAACCAACCAGGCCTGGGCCGGCCCCATCACCTTCCTGCTCACGCTGGGGGAATCGATGGTGCTGCTGGGCCTGTTCATCCCCGCGACCGCGCTGATGCTGCTGACCGGCGGCCTGATCGGCGCGGGCACGCTGGACCCGTGGAGCATCCTGGCCTGGGGCATTGCCGGCGCCATCGTCGGCGACGCCCTGTCGTACGCGCTGGGCCGCTGGGCCGGCCCCAGCGTGCTGCGCCGCTGGCCGCTCAAGCAGCAACGCACCGCCGTCGCCCGCGCCCGGCTGTTCTTCTACCGCTATGGCTTCGCCTCGGTGCTGATCGGCCGCTTCCTGGGCCCGATCCGCTCGACCATCCCGACCGTGGCGGGCGTCATGGGCATGGCCCATGGCCGCTTCCAGATGGCCAACGTGCTGTCGGCCGTGCTGTGGATGCCGCTGATGCTGGCGCCGGGCTACATCACCGCGCGCAGCCTGGGCGCCGCCCAGAACGCGCAGCAGATCGCCATGATGATCGGCGCCGGCTTCTCGGTGCTGCTAGGATGCGGGCTTCTGGTCGCGATGATGCGCAAGCGCCGGCAGCCGGCCCGCATCCGTCGCGGCAACTAGCGGAGAACAGCATGGCCATCGACCTGGAGCCGAAGAACGGCGACTTCGCGCGCTACATCGAGAATCTGTCGCGCGCCGGCGGCGCCACGCCCGGACGGGTGCCGAGCAAGGCCGAGGCCAAGCGCCAGGCCGCCGCGCCGGTGGCCACGCCCGCGCCGACGCCCGCGCCCGTGCCGAGCCAGGGCTCCCTGAACGACCTGACCTGGGGCAAGACGGCCCCGCCGCCGCTGCAGTCGCGCCGCGCCGACAGCGTGCCGCCCACCGTCGCCCCCGGCCAGACCGACGCCGAAGCGGTCTCGCTGGCCAAGCGCGCGCGCCAGCGCAAGCAGGGCATCTTCCTGACCATCGCCGGCGCGGTGGCCGGCTGGGCCGCGGTCAATGTCGCCTTCAAGGCGCTGCACGCGCCGCGCTTCGACCTGGATGATTTCATGCCGGCGGTGTTCCTGGGCTTCTTCGCGCTGATGCTGTTCAAGGCCGCCAGCGGCGCCCGCGACCCGCGCAAGCGGCCGCTGGAAAAGCTGCCGCCGCTCAAGACCTCGTCGTACCGCAAGGACGCGTGAGCGGCCACGGCCGCGGCGGCATTGGTGCTAACATTTCCGCCGCTGTCGAACAGACCCCACGAATACCGGAGTAAAAGTGAATAACGTTGTCGGATTGAACCAGGCCCAGGCGGCCACGATGCTGAAGCTGCAAGGCGACTTGAACAGCATGATCAATCCGGACTGGATCAACGGCGGCGCCCGCTTCCTGCGCGCCGCCTTCGTCGAATCGGCCGAGGCCCTGGAGCACTACGGCTGGAAGTGGTGGAAAAAGCAGACCATCGACCTGCCGCAGGTGCAGATGGAACTGGTCGACATCCTGCATTTCTACCTGTCGCACACCATCGTGCAGGCCAAGGGCGACGTCAGCGCCGCCGCCGCCGCGCTGGTGGCCGACCTGGCAGGCCCCGCATCGATCACGCTGGATGGCAAGAGCTACGCGCTGGCCAGCCTGAACGTGCCCGAACTGCTGGAACTGATCGGCGGCCTGGCCGTGTGCGGCCGCGCCAGCTTCAAGCTGCTCGAGCAGAGCATGACGGCCTGCGAGATGAGCTGGAACGACGCCTACACCCAGTACGTTTCCAAGAACGTGCTGAACATCTTCCGCCAGCAGCACGGCTACAAGGAAGGCACCTACATCAAGATCTGGAACGGCGAAGAGGACAACGTGGTGCTGGCGCGCCTGCTGTCGCAGCACGACGCCGCCCGCGCCGACTTCGCGGACATCCTGCACCGCGAGCTGGAAGCGGCCTATTCGCGCCTGTAAGCGCGCGCCGCCCGCCCATGAAAAACGCCGCATCATGATGCGGCGTTTTTCGTTGGGGCGCGCGCGCTAGCGTTGGCCGAAGCGCGTCTCGCCGAACAGTTCCTTCAACTCGCGCGGCTGCGAGCGCCAGTACTGGCGCGGCGCATTGACCTGGCCGCCCAGTTGCGCGGCGGCATGCCAGGGCCAGCGCGGATCGAACAGCATGCCGCGGGCCAGCGCCACCATGTCGGCCTGTCCTTGCGCCACGATGTCCTCGGCCTGCTGCGCCTCGGTAATGAGGCCGACCGTGATGGTGGGCAGGCCGACCGCGCGCTTGATCGCGTCGGCGAACGGCACCTGGTAGTTCGGCCCCACCGGGATCTTCTGCAGCGACGACACGCCGCCGCTGGAGACGTCGATGAACTCACAGCCCAGCTCCTTGAGCCGCAGCGCGAACGCCTCGGTCTGCGCCGGGTCCCAGCCGCCCTCGACCCAGTCGGTGGCCGACACCCGCACGCCCAGCGCCACCGACGACGGCGTCACCTCGCGCACCGCGCGGAACACTTCCAGCGGAAAGCGCATGCGGTTCTCCAGCGAACCGCCGTACGCATCGTCGCGCTGGTTGGCCAGCGGCGACAGGAACTGATGCAGCAGATAGCCATGGGCCGCGTGCAGCTCGATGGCGTCAAACCCCAGGCGGATGGCGCGGCGGGCGCTGTCGACGAAAGCGTCGCGCACCCGCGCCAGGCCTGCCGCGTCGAGCGCGCGCG
This sequence comes from Achromobacter sp. 2789STDY5608621, assembly GCF_001299375.1. Lineage (NCBI taxonomy): Bacteria > Pseudomonadati > Pseudomonadota > Betaproteobacteria > Burkholderiales > Alcaligenaceae > Achromobacter > Achromobacter sp. 2789STDY5608621. The sequence continues at coordinate 15,360 of NZ_CYTU01000009.1, forward strand.
GCGCCGGCTCGGAGGCGTTGTGCGGCAACGCCGACGGCGCCCAGCCCTGCCATCCGCCCTGCTCCGGCGGCACCAGCTGGCCGCCTTCCCAGGGCGCGTGGCTCGACGCCTTGCGGCCGGCGTGGCCCAGCTGGATGCCGAGCTTGATCGGCGAATAGCGGCGCACCGCCTGCACCACGCGACCGAGCGCGGCTTCGGTCTCGTCGGACCAGAGTCCCAGGTCGCCCGGGGAGATGCGGCCGTCGGCCTCGACCGCGGTCGCCTCGGTGAACAGCAGCGCCGCGCCCGACAGGGCCAGGTGGCCCAGGTGGATCATGTGCCAATCGGTGGCGCGGCCCTCGTCGGCCGAGTACTCGCACATGGGCGCGATGACGATGCGGTTGGCCAGTTCGACATTGCCGACTGACGTGGGACTGAAAAGATGACTCATGCGTAGGGCTCCGGGCGATGGACGCGGATGCACAGCATAGCGCCGACACCCGCCCGGGCCGCCAATTCCGACGCCCGCGTGGGGGTTTAGGGCGTGATGGCGCCGGCCTTATTACCCATTCTTATTGACCTTCGATCACGCTGTCCAGGAATTGCCGGGTGCGCGCTTCCTTCGGATCGCTGAACAGCGTCTGCGACGCGGCATCCTCGACAATGTTGCCCTGGTCGAAGAACAGCGTGCGGTCGGAACTGCGCTCGGCGAACTTCATCTGGTGGGTGACGATGATCATGGTCATGCTCTTGCGCGCCGACAGGTCGCGCAGGATCTGCAGGATGCCGCCCACCAGCTCCGGATCGAGCGCCGAGGTGACCTCGTCGAACAGCATGATCTCCGGGCACATCGCCAGCGCGCGGGCGATGCCGACGCGCTGCTTCTGGCCGCCCGACAGCTGCGCCGGATAGACGTCGAGCTTGTCGCCCAGGCCGACCATTTCCAGGTATTCCACCGCGCGTTCGCGGGCCTGGTCGCGCGTCATGCCCAGCACGTGCACCGGCGCCTCCATGGCGTTGCCCAGCGCGGTCATGTGCGGGAACAGGTTGAAGTGCTGGAACACCATGCCGATCTTGCCGCGCACCTTGCGCAGGTGCTCGGAATTGGCGCCGGCCGGGCGGCCCTGGGCGTCGGTCCACATCGGCTCGCCGTCGATCTCGATCTCGCCGCTGCTGGGCTGATCGAGCGTCATCAGCACGCGCAGCAGGGTCGACTTGCCCGAGCCTGACGGCCCGATCACGGCCACCGTCTGGCCGGCCGGGATCTCCAGGTTGATGCCCTTGAGCACCTCCAGCTCGCCATAGCGCTTGTGCAGGTTCTTGATGGTGATGCTGGAACTCATCGCTTTCCTCCATATCGTTGCAGGCGGGTCTCCAGGCCGCGCACGCCCCAGGCCGCGATCAGGCTCAGCGCCAGGAACAGCACGCCGACCAGCGTCAGGGGCTCGGTGTAGCGGAAGGTGGTGGAGCCGATCATCTTGCTTTGCTGCAGCAGCTCGACCACCGTGATCGCCGACAGCAGCGGCGTGTCCTTGAACATGGCCACCAGGTAGTTGCCCAGCGCCGGCACCACCGGCGGGATCGCCTGCGGCAACACCACGCCCACGGCGGTGCGCCACGGCGACATGTTCAGCGCCCGCGCCGCTTCCAGCTGGCCGCGCGGCACCGCCTCGATGCCGGCGCGGTAGACCTCGGCGCAATAGGTGGCGTAGTGCAGGCCGAGCGCCACGATGCCGGTCGCCAGCGGCGACATCCGCACCCCGGTCAGGGGCAGCACGTAGAACAGGAAGTACATCTGCACCAGCAGCGGCGTGCTGCGCACGAACTCGATCACGAACGCCGTGGGCAGCCGCAGCAGCGCCAGGCGCGAGCGCCGCAGCAACGCCAGCGCCAGGCCGAGCGTCACGGCCACCAGCATGCCCAGCACCGTGGCCTGGATGGTGATGACCAGCGCCGAACCCAGGGTGGGCAGGATCTCCAGCGCGAAGGACCAGTCGAATATCGGTTTCATCGGACGCGGACCCTCCGTTCAAGCAGCCGCACGCCGGCGGTGATCAGCAGCGCCACCGCGAAATACAGCAACAGCATGAGCGTGAAGATCTCGGTGGTGCGCAGGGTCTCGCTGCGCAGCAACTGGCCGCGGAAGGTCAGGTCGGTGATGGTGATGAGCGACACCAGCGCGGTGTTCTTGAGCAGTTCGATCAGCAGGTTGCCGGCCGGCGGCAGCATGGCCGGGATGGCCTGCGGCACCACGATGCGGCGCATGATCTGGCCGCGCGTCAGGTTCAGGGCCACGCCGGCCTCGCGCTGGCCCGGCGGCACCGCGCGGATCGCGCCGCGCACCACCTCGGCGCCATAGGCGCCGGCATTGAGCGCCAGCACCACGATGCCCACCAGCATGGCCGGCAGCTGCACGCCGAACAGCGGCAGCACGAAATAGAACCAGAACAGCTGCACCAGCGCCGAGGTGCCGCGGAACACCTCGACATAGATCGACGCCAGCCAGCGCACCGGCCGCAGCGTCGACAGGCGCCCCACGCCCGCCGCCAGCGCCAGCGGCACCGCCAGCACCACGGCGCCCGCCATGATTTCCAGCGTCACCGCCAGGCCTTCCAGCAGCGGCGGCGCCAGTTCGGCGATATGTTCGGATATGAGCGGCATCGGCGCCCCCTACTTCGCGGCGCAGAGCTTGGCGGCCGTGACGTCCTTGGGCAGCTCCTCGGGCGTGAAGCCGAACGGCGCCACCAGCTGCTTGTGCTCGTCGGTGCCGATGAACTTGGCCAGCTCGGCGTTGAAGGCGTCGGCGAAGGCCTTGTCGTCGGTGCGGAAGGCATAGGCGCCGTAGCCGCGCACGCCCTTGCCATCGATCACCGGGTCGGTGAACGGCTCGGCCTTCTCCAGGCCGCTGCCTGCGTCGGTCTTGCCCATCAGGTCGTTGACCGTCAACGCGGTGGCCGCGTAGGCGTCGGCGCGCCCGGCCTGCACGCCGGACAGCGCGCTCACGGCATCGGGGAACACCACCATCTGGCCGGCCGGCACTTTCACCTTGGACGCGTATTCGGCTTCGATGGCGCCCACCACCACGCCCAGCTTGGCGTCCGGGTTCTTGACCACGTCCTCGTAGCTATGCAGGTTCTTCGGGTTGCCCTGCTTGACCAGGAACGCCTGGCCCACGCCATAGGTCGGGTTCGAGAACGCCACCTGGCCGCAGCGCTCGGGCGTCACGTACATGCCGGCCGCGATGATGTCGAAACGCTTGGCCTGCAGGCCCGGGATCAGCGAGCCGAACTCGGTCAGCACGCCCTCGACCTCGTTGATGCCCATGCGCTTGAGCACGACCCGCGCGATTTCCACCGATTCACCGGTGACCTTGGCTTCCTTGCTGTCCATGAAGGCGAACGGCGCCTCGTTGGCATAGCCGATGCGGATCTTGCCGGCGGCCTTGGCGGCTTCCAGCGTGCCGCCGGCGGCGGGCGCGCTGGCTCCCTGCGCGGGCTTGTCCGAACCGGAGTCGGAGCAGGCGGCCAGCAGGCCCAGGCTCAGGGCCAGCAGGATGGCGCGGGTGCGTTGGACGATCATGGTCTATTTCTCCCGTATTTATTTCTAGGTACATGGCTTCGCTAAAAATGATACGACATTAAATCATTTCACCTCTAATGATGTGGACAAAAAAAGCAGGCCGAAGCCTGCTTTTCCCGCGCCCTGCCCTATGACGGGTGAGCACTCGTTACGAACCGTAGGGGACTATGTCGTCCCCTATTTTTTCCCGGCCGCGTCCGCGTACGAGAACTTGCCGTTGCGCACCACGCCCATCACGCGGGCGCGCTCGTCGAAACCCTGGTGATTGTCCTTGGAGATGTTGAGCACGCCGTTGGGCACGATCAGGTCGCGGGTGTTCTCCAGCGCGTCGCGCAGGGCGACGCGGAATTCGGGGGTGCCGGGCTTGGCGCCGGTCTTGAGGGCGCGCGCCACCGCCGAATCCAGCAGCATCCAGGCGCCATAGGCGTCGCCGGCGAACTGCGTCAGGGTGTTGGCGCCGTACTGGCGCTCGTACTTGTCGGCGAATTCCACCGCGACCTTCTTGACCGGGTTCGAATCCGGCAGCTCGCGCGCCACCACGCCTGGCCCGGTGGGGAACAGCGTGCCTTCGACGTCGCGCCCGCCGACCTGCAGGAATTCCAGCGTGCCGATGCCGTGGGTCTGGTAGATGGTGCCGGTGTAGCCGCGCTCGAGCAGCGTCTTCTGCGGCAACGCCGACGGCGTGCCGGCGCCGGCCACCAACACCGCGTCGGGCTTGGCGGCGATCACCTTGAGCGCCTGGCCCACCACCGACGCGTCGGTGCGCTGGAAGCGTTCCTGCGCCACGATCTTGATGTCATTGCCGGCGGCCGCGGAGAACTCCTTCCACCAGCTGTCGCCGTAGGAGTCGGCGAAGCCGATGAATGCCACGTTCTTGAAGCCCTTTTTCTTCATGTCCTCGACCAGCACCGTCGCCATCAGCGAATCGTTCTGCGGCATCTTGAAGGCCCAGGCGCGCTTGGGATCGGACAGCGGCTCGACGATCACGCTGGAGGCCGCCAGCGCGATCATCGGCGTGCCGGTCTCGGCCAGCACGTCCAGCCCGGCCAGGGCGGCGGCGGTGGTGTTGGGGCCGACGATGGCGTCGACCTTGTCTTCCGAGGTCAGCTTGCGCAGGTTCTTGACCGCGCGGCTGACGTCGGTGCCGTCGTCCAGCACCACGTAGCGCGCCGGCTCGCCGCCCAGCGTGCCGGGCCACAGGCGGATGGCGTTGTTGGTCTGGATGCCGATCGCCGCGGCCGGGCCGGTGGTGGAGACATCCACGCCGATCACGATCTCGGCATGGACGGACAGGGCGGGAACGGCCAGCGCGAGCGCGCAGGCATAGCGGACGAAGAAGCGGGACATGACGACAGCTCGCAAGAAAGAAAAACGGCGGATGGCGTTATTTTGCCTGACCGCTGCAAGCCTCGTAGACCAGCGCCGCCAGCGTCAGGTCTTCCAGCGCGCTGCCGACCGCCTTGAACACGGTCACTTCGTCCGCCCGGGTGCGGCCCGGCGCCTGGCCGCGCACCAGGTCGGTGAGATTGCCGCGGATGTCCTCGCGCGCCAGCACGCCGGCCTCGAACGCGGCCAGCAGGTCGCCGGCCTTGGTCGGCGCCTCGTCGGTATCCACGTAGACCGTGGTGCCGTCGAAGCAGGCCGTGTCGGTCTCGATCATGTCGGGCTTGAAACTGCCGATCAGGTCCAGGTGGGCGCCCGGGCGCAGCCAGTCGCCCCGCACCAGCGGCACCGTCGACAGCGTCGCGCAGCTGACGATGTCGGCCTCGCGCACGGCCTTTTCCAGGTCCAGGGTGCTGCTGGCGTCGAAGCCCTGCTCGCGCAGCGCCGCCGCCAGCGCCTCGGCGCCGGCCGGACGCACGTTCCAGACCCACACCTTGTCGATCGGCCGCACCGTGCGCATGGCCTGCGCCACCAGTCCGGCAATGCGGCCCGAGCCGACGATGACCAGCACCCGCGCGTCTTCCCGCGCCAGGTACGACGCGCCCAGCGCGGCCGCGCCGGCGGTGCGGAACACCGTCACCTGGTCGCCGTCCACCTGCGCCAGCGGCACGCCGGTGCGGGCGCTGTACAGGTTGTAGGTGGCGTGCAGGCCGGGCAGCGACTGGCGCGTGTTCTCGGGAAAGATGTTGATGACCTTGACGCCGAAATAGCCCTGCTCGTTCCAGGCCGGCATGATCAGCGTGGTGCCGTGCGCGCCGCCCGACTCGATGGCATGGACGTGGCGCGTGGGCACGTGGGCGCCCTGGCGGAACGCCTCGCGCAATGCCGGGATCGCCGCGTCGAACGACAATGCGCGGCGGGTTTGTTCGGTGTCGATCACTACCATC
>NZ_CYTU01000009.1:21526-49971 GCF_001299375.1 Achromobacter sp. 2789STDY5608621
GTCACGCATGAAGAAAACCGCAACCGCCGCCTGGTCCGGCGATCTGAAGACGGGCAAGGGTACGATTTCCACGCAGAGCGGCGCGCTCAAGAACCAGCCCTACGGCTTCAATACACGCTTCGGCGACACCCCGGGCACCAATCCCGAGGAACTGCTGGGCGCCGCCCACGCCGGCTGCTTCACCATGGCGCTGTCCAACATCCTGAGCGAGGCCGGCCTGGCCCCGCAGAAACTGGACACGCAGGCCGAGGTCACGCTGGACAAGGTCGAGGGCGGCTTTGCCATCACGGCGGTGCACCTGACCGTCGAAGCCGTGATCCCGGGCGCCAGCGCCGAAGCCTTCGACGAGGCCGCGCGCAAGGCCGAAAAGGGCTGCCCCGTCTCCAAGGTGCTCAACGCCAAGATCACCATGGACGCCAAGCTCAGGTCCTGACCGGCCGCGGCAGGCCCGGCCACGGGCGGCGCCATTGGCCCGCCCTATCCAGGGCTTGCTGAAAATCAATTTGACGGTCATGCCAGAGCAATGGAAAATGAGAACCATTCTCAGGAAACTGACATGACCCGATTCATTTACGCAATTTCAGGCGGCAAGACGGCGTATCCCCAGGACGCCCAGGTCACGGCCAACCTGCGCCGGGTGGTCGGTTCCGGCATCCTGGTGGCGGTCGGCTACATCGACCCGGGCAACTGGGCCACCGACATCGCCGGCGGCAGCGGCTTCGGCTACGGCCTGCTGCTGGTCGTGATCGCCTCGGCCCTCCTGGCGCTGGGGTTCCAGGTGCTGGTGTCGCGCCTGGCGCTGGCCACCGGCGAAGACCTCGCCACCCTCACCGCCCGCCACCTGTCGCCGCGCACCGCCAAGGCCGCCTGGCTGGCCGGCGAAGCCGCCATCCTGGCCACCGCGCTGGCCGAGCTGATCGGCGGCGCCATCGCGCTGCGCCTGCTGTTCAACCTGCCGCTGCTGGGCGGCGTGGCCGTCACCGGCGTCGGCACCTTCGCCGTGCTGGCCCTGACGCGCGGCAACGCCGACCGCCACGAGCGCGTCATCGCCGTGCTGCTGTCGGTGGTGGCCGCGTCCTTCGTGTTCCTGCTGTTCAAGGCCAATCCGGCCTGGACCGACGTGGCCCACGGCATGACCCAGACCGGCCACGCGCTGCGCGACCCGCAGGGCTTCCTGATCGCGCTCGGCATCCTCGGCGCGACCCTGATGCCGCACAACCTCTACCTGCATTCCGGTTCGCTGGCGCAACGCGCCCGCGCGTTGCCGGCCGACGCCCGCGACCTGGCCATGCGCGTGGCGCGCAACGACACCGTGGTGTCGCTGGGCGTGGCCATGCTGATCAACTCCGCCATCATGATCGTCGCCGCGGCCTCGCTGTCGGGCTCCGGCCTCATCGTCTCCAGCCTGGACGACGCCCACGCCGTGATCGGCCAGACCCTCGGCATCGGCGCCGCCATCGTGTTCGCGGTGGCGCTGTACGCGGCCGGACAAAGCTCCACCATCACCGGCGTGCTGGCCGGCCGCATCCTGTCGCGCGGTTTCCAGGTCAACAGCGGCTGGTCCGACCGCCGCCGCGCGCTGGTCACGCGCCTGATCGCCGGCGCCGTGGCGGCCGCGCTGCTGGCCTTCACCGGCGGCCAGGACCCCGACCAGCTGCTGGTGCTGAGCCAGGTCATCCTGAGCCTGGCCCTGCCCTTCGCGCTGGGTCCGCTGGTGGTGCTGGCCTGCCGCAAGCCCCTGATGGGCCGCCATGCGCTGCGCGGCGCCTGGGCCTGGGCCGCGGTCATCGCCACCGTCGGCATCATCCTGCTGGACGGCTATCTGCTGGTCGACATGGTGGTGTAATCCGCGGCTTGCGCGGATGGCTCGTCCGGCCAGCCCGCGCCCAGGGACTTGTAGAGCGCGATCACCCCGCGCATTTCCTCCCATTGGCTCAGGGCCAGCGCGTCTCGCGCCTGGTTGACCGTGCGTTGCGCCACGAGGACCGGCAGATAGGCGCTCAGCCCGCGCGAATAGAGCCGGGTCGACTGGTCCAGCGCCTTGCCGCTGTCGGCAACGGCATCCCGCAGCGAGGCCTGCCGCTGGCGCTCGCTGGTCAACGCCGTCAGGGCGTCTTCCACCTCGCGCAGCGCCACCCGCGCGTCGCGCTCATAGGCCAGACGCGCCGCGTCGGCATTCGCCTGTGCCGCCGTCACGCCGGCGCGGGCCCGGCCGCCATCGTACAGGCGCTGGCTGGCCTGCGCCCCCACCGCCCAGGCCAGGCTGGCGCTCGAGAACAGACTGTGAATGAGGCTGGCCGTGGTGTCGATGCCCAAAGGGATGCGGAACGTGGGCAGGCGTTCGGCCTCGGCCACGCCGATGCGCGCAGTCGCGGCCGCCAGGCGCCGTTCGTCCGCCCGCAGATCGGGCCGCTGGCGCAGCACCTCGGATGGCAGTGACAACGGCAGGCGGACCGGCGCGGGCAGGACGGCCGCGGGCTCTGCCAGGGCGGCATGCCAATCGCCGGGAAAGCCCCCCGCCAGGACGCCGATGGCGTGGCTGAATCGGGCAACGTCGGCCTCCAGCAAGGGCGGCTGCGCCTCGGCTGTCTCGCGTTCGGCGCGCGCCTGCATCACCTCCGCCTGGCTGCCCAGGCCCCTGCGCCAAGACTGCTCCGCCAGTCGTTCCGCCTCGCGCAAGGTGCGCAGGTTGTCATGGGCGATGGCCAGGCGCATCTGCGTGGCGCGCAACCCCGCGTAGTGGGACACCAACTCGGCGACCAGGCTCACCCGCAACGCCCGGTGGTCATCGGCCAGCGCCTGGATATCCGCGTCGGCCGCTTCGACCGCCCTGCGCGTGCCGCCAAACAGATCCAGCTCCCAGCTCGCATCGAAGCCGACCTGCCAGGTGCGCGACTCACCGCCGGGCAGCGGACCGAGCGCCTTGCTGCCGCGCCGGGCCTCGCCCGCCGCGCCCACCCCGAGCGCCGGCAAGGACGCGGAGGCGATCTGGATGCGTTCGGCGCGCGCCTGCCGCAGGCGCGCCAGCGCGATATCGAGATCCTGGTTCCGGTCCAGCGCCTGATCGACCAGGCGATCGAGCATCGGATCGTCGAACGCGCGCCACCAGGCGCGCAGCCCCTCCTGATCGCGCGGGCTCAGGGCGCTACCGGCCTCGACCCAATTGGCAGGCACCTCGACGGTGGGCGGGTGATAGTCGGGACCCACGGTCGCGCAGCCGGACGTCGCCATTACCAGCGAGACCATCAGGGCCGCGCGGCGCAGGCCGGATCGCGGACGATTCGATTCTTGCTGCATCGTCGCCCCTCACATCCAGTGGTACAGCAGCGACAGGAGGCGGCCCTGGGCAGGCGCGTCGCCTCCCGCCGTCGCCACCTCGACACTGGCTGTCATGCCGGCGGCCAGCACCAGGTCCGGCGGCAGCTGCTCGAACGCGACGCGCACCGGAATGCGTTGCGCCAGGCGGACCCAGCTGAAGGTCGGGGCCACGCTGGGCAGGCCCTGGGCATCGGCCTGCTGGTTGGCATCGGCGATGCCGCGCCCGATGCTCACCACCCGGCCGGCAATGATGTCATCGGACCCCATCAAGCGGATGCGCGCCGCCGCGCCGGGCCGGATGCCGCGCAGCTTGGTCTCCTCGAAATAGCCGATGATCCAGAAGCTGTGGGCGTCCACCAGCGCGATATTGGGCTGGCCCGTCACCGCGTAGTCGCCCTGGTTCAGTTTCAGCCGTGTCACATAGCCGTCCACCGGGGCGCGCAGGACGGTGCGCGCCACATCCAGTCTTGCCATGTCCACGGCGACCCGCGCGCCGCGCTGCTCGGCCTCGGCGATGGCCACCGCCTGGATCGCACGCTGGATGTCTTCGGCGGGCACCAGGTTCTCCATGCCCCGCCGGCGTCGCGCGTCCTCGGTTTTCTGCCGCAACGACGCGTCGGCCGCGGCCAGCCGCGCCTCGGCCTGCGCCAGCGCCAGCTCGAAGCGGGCCGGATCGATGCGATAGAGCACCTCGCCCCGCTTCACGTACTGATCATCCGTCACCGGCACTTCCAGGACCGTGCCGGAGACCTCCGGGGCGATGCGGACGCTCTGCGCGCTGACGCGGCCATCGCGCGTCCAGGGCGCCACGACGTAGGCGCGCCAAAGCGCGCCGACCAGCATGACGGCGGCGGCCACGGCGCACAGCGTGAGGCCGACGCGCGCCAGCAGCCTCAAGGGCCATAAACGATCGGGCAAGGAACGATCAGACATAGAGAATCAACACCGAAACGAGGCAAAGGGAAATGGCGAACTCGAACAGGCCGGGGTGCCAGACCCGGCGCAGCACGCCGCTGCGCGCGAGCGCCAGGCGAACGCCGAGGTAGAGCGGCAGCGCCGCGCACGCGTAGACGAAAAATGGCGGCAGGTAGATGCCTGCCACCGCGAACTCACTGAGCATGGGGGGGCCTCCCGGGGCGTCGAGAAAAATAATCCGCGTGCGCTTCGAGCAGCGCCGCGATATCGAGCAGCATGGCCCGCGATCGCCCGATGTCGGCGGACCGGATGCAATCCGCAAGCGGCAACCGCGACAGGGACTGCGCCGCCCGGCGGGCATGCCTGGCGGCCAGCCGGGGATCGCCGGCCCGTCGCCGCATGTGGCGCAACGCCACCGCGAGCAGGCGGCGCGGCCTCGCGTCCGCGGGCATCCGCCGCCATCCCTCGCGCAGGCGCAGCAGCTCCCGGCCGAGATGGATACTGGCCAGGGCATCGGCAATGGCCCGGTCCATCGCGTCGGGCCGCGTCCTGAGCAGCGCGCCGAGTTGCGCCGTGCGATGCTGCTGCCGCCATTGCCACGCACGCGCGTCGGCGCGGCCGCCCTGCAAGAGGGCCAGCGCGTCGTCGCGAATGGTCAGGCGCAGGCGCGCCATGTCGCGTGACGGATTGCGCGGCAGCACGATCCGGAACCCGAGCAGCGTGAAGAAGGCCACCAGTATCCAGGCCACCGCGCCATTCAGGAACGAGACGACGTCATAGCGCATGGGGTTGTCCGTCGCCACCAGCGTCGTGAAGGCGACGAGATAGGCGACGCCGGCCAATCCGTAGCGGGGCATGGCGCTGGCATAGACCCCGGGCAACCAGAACAGCGCCAGGACCGCCAGCAGCAGCGGCAGCCCCGAGACCTCGGGCAAGACCAGAAAGGCGCACAGGAACGCCATCACGACGGCGGCGACGGTGCCCTGGATCAAGGCCACGGCGCCGAGCGCCGGATTCGGCGCGGTGGACAGCAACCCGCAGGCCGCCGCCAGTCCCGCCAGCATCAGGTTGCCGTGCGACCAGCCGGTCGCGATCCAGAAGGCGCCGCCCAGCGTCACGGTCAACAAGGCGCGCAGGCCGTTCTGCAACGCGGCCCCCGTGTCGCGGTGGAACGGCACCGGGACCGGCGCCGCCGCCGGTCGCCGAGGCTGATGCAGAATCGCGATGCCATCGAGGACCTCGAGGTAGTCGTCGAGCTGCTCGATCAGCCGGTCGCCCGCGATCATCAGGATGGCATGCGCCCGGGGATCGTCGGGCATTGTCGCCGACAGGGTTTGCGCCAGCTGCGCACGCATCGCGGACAAGGACCGCGCCGCCAGCATCAATCCGCCGGGCCCCGGCTCCCGCGCCAGCGCCTGGCTGGCTTGCCGCCACGCCTGTTCCCAGGCCGGCTGCAACGCCGCCAGGGCCTGCTGGCTGGCATCGCCCAGCCGCATCGACGCCACGCCGCCGACCAGCGCGGAAAACAAGGACACCATGGCGCGCCGCACCGCGGCGGCGCGTCGCGCCAGGTCGGCGGACTCGGCCTTGCCCAGCGCCAGCAGGTCATCCACGGCGTAGATGTCGACGATGAGGCCGCGCCTGTCCGCATCCAGCGCCTTGCCGCCCTGCCGGCCCGCGCCTTGATGCGCCTGGATATCTTGCGCCAGGACACTGGCGGCGGACGCCGCCAACCGGTGCAATTGGGCCGTCAGGCGGCCGCGTGCGCCGCGGCGGCTGAACAGCGCCGACACCACGCCCAGGCTCGCCACGCCGATCAACACGGACGCGCCCCGCCCCATCACCTGATCGAAGGTCAGCTGCGGATTCTGCATGGCGCCATAGGCCGCCAGCCCCACGGTGTATCCCGCCAGCGTCGCGCCATAGGCCCGGAAATGGCGCAGCAACGTCATGGCGGCCACGCAGGCCCCGAGCCACAGGCCGAACCCCAGCAGGAACAACCAGGGCATCTGGCCAAAGGCGCTCATCAGGACGAAGGCGGCCAGCATGCCGACCAGTGTGCCGATCACCCGCCATATGCCTTTGCCGATCACCGCCCCCTGCACCGGATTGATGACGAGAAGCACGCTGGAGGCCGCCGCGTAGGGCGCGTGCAGATCCAGCAGAAAGGCCAGGACGAGCGCCAGCCACGCCGCCAGGATCGAGCGCATCACGTAGGCGGCGCGGGGCGTCGTCAGGTCGAGGCATCGCAGCCCGCGCACCGCCCCTGCCCGGAGCGACTGGAGGCTGGGGTACGGCCGGGCCGACGCCGCGGCGGATACGTTCGTTGAACGCACGATGACACTCTTCAATGGTGATTCGGACGCACCACTGTAGAGACCGCCATGCATGCGGAAAAGTGAATTTATCGCACGGTCATGATTGCGTTCGGCGCACTTATCGACGCGCGCCACCCGCCCCGCAGCGAGAGGTCAGCGCCCCTGCCGCGCCTCGCCGCTGCACAGGGCGTGGATCGTCTGCCGCAACCACTGATGCGCGGGGTCGCCTTCCAGGCGCGGGTGCCAGGCCTGCGTCAACAGCGCGGTTTCCAGGGGCATCGGCAAGTCGAACAGGCGGATGCGCAGGCCCGCGGCAAGCGCGCCGCTGGCGAGGTGGCGGGGCAATGGCAGCAGCAGGTCCGAATCCTGCAGCGCGAACAGTGCGGTGTAGGGGCTCGACACGACCAGGGCGACATGGCGGCGCAGGCCGTGCGCCTCCAGGGCGGTGTCGATCGGCGCCGCGGACTTGCCGCGCCGCGACACGTTGATGTGCTCCCAGCGGGTCAGGCGCTCGGGCGTGATCTCATCGTCGAAAATCGGGTGATGCTCGCGGGCGACGCCAACAAAAGTGGTGGTGAACAGCGACTGCACGCGGATCTCCGGGCCGAGCTTGCGCGACCCGCTGATGAACAGATCGATGCGGCCGCTGCGCAGCGCCTCGTCATCGACGTCGTCCTCTTCCGGCGAAAAGCGCAGCGTGGCGCGCGGCATCTCGGTCGCCATGGCGTCCAGCAGTTGCCCCAGATGAACGCTGACGAACTCGTCGGTGGCGCGGACGTTGAAACGCCGGTCGAGGGATTTGAGGTCGATCGCGGCGCCGGCCGCGAACACCTGTGTGGCCTGATCGAGCGCCGCGCGCACCTGCTCGCGCAACGCGAGCGCCTTGGGGGTCGGCATGAGCTTTCGGCCCACCTGCACGAACACCGGATCGCCCAGGGCTTCGCGAATGCGGCCCAGCGTGCGGCTCATCGCCGGCGGGCTCAGGTTCATGCGGCGCGCCGCGCCAATGACACTGCCCTCATCCAGCAACGCATCCAACGCCAACAGCAGGTTGAGATCCGGACGCGCCATGACGACTCCCGATGAATGATCAAGACGCAATCATAGGGCAGGATCCCATGATGCCCGCATCAATGAAAAACGCCAGCAATCGCTGGCGTTTTTTCTGGCGTGGACCCGCGGTTCAGCGGCGGGCGGAGATCACCGGATGCTGGCGGCGGCCGGCGTCCATGTCATGCAGCACTTCGCCGACGGCCCCGCCCAAGCGGCGCAGGCGCAGCTTGAGCCGGCGCCAGCCCATGCGCGAGAACGGGCCGGACAGGGTTTCCGCCTTGATGGCCTCGCGGATCAGGGACCGCTCCAGCGCATCCGACATGCGGGCATTTTTCAACGCGGTATCGCTCATGATTCTCTCCTTGAGAAAGCGCGACAGGGGAACAGCACGAATTCATCTTAGATCCGCGCATGCTGCGTTGCAATAAAAATGCCTAGCATTATTTTTGCCGTTGCGGAATGGGTACAAACACCACCACAACGGTGCATCCGGCACCATATCTGGCACCAGTATTGTGCAGCGCAAAAACTTAGTGCCGCCCCAGATGCGCGTCGATCAGCAGGTCGGCCATGTCGGCCACCCGGGCGGCCGGACCGCCCTCGCCGAACAACTGGCTGGAGACGAAGGCGCCCTCGATCAGCAGCAGCAACCCGTCGCCCAGCTTGGCGGGATCGGGCGCGCCCATCTCGGCGGCCATGGCGGCCAGGCGCCGGCGCAGCTCGACCTTGTGCTCGACCGCGACCACGCGGGCCGGATGGCCGGCCTCGGGATATTCCACCGCCGCATTGGTCAATCCGCAGCCCCGATAGCCGTTCTGCACCGCCCGCACGCTCAGGCCCGACAGATAGGCCCGCAACCCCGCCTGGGGATCGCCCGGATGCGCGTCGCAGGCGGCGTTGAAGCGCCCCCAGAACTCGGCGTCGTAGTCGCGCAGGTAGACCGCGGCCAGTTCGTCCTTGGACGAAAAGCTGCGGTACAGGCTGGGCTTGGTGACCCCGGCCTGGTTGACGATGGCGTCCACGCCCACCGCCCGGATGCCGTCGCGGTAGAACATCTCGCGCGCGGTCTTGCGGATGCGATCGGCCGCCAGGAGCGGCTTCGCGGGGGTATCGGCGGCGGCTTTCTTGCCGCCCGCCGGGGATTTGCTGGCCATGACTGGAACTCCTCACTGAGACCGGCCGGCAAGGCCGGCCGCCCTGAAAACAGGGACGTCAAAAATACCTCTTGACGATGTTACTAACCGGTACGTACTATTCGCAAACCAAATTACGTACCGGTCAGTAACATGAGTATAGCCCAACCCCCCATCCCCTTCCGCCGCGCCGGCCAGAAGTACGCGTTCGTCGTGGTCGCGGTCGTGTTCCTGGCCCTGCTGGTGTCGGCCGGCCTGCGCTCCTCGCCCAGCGTGCTGCTGGTGCCGCTGGAGGAAAGCTTCGGCTGGAACCGCAGCACCACTTCGTTCGCCGCCGCCGTCGGCATCTTCCTGTATGGCCTGGTCGGGCCGTTCGCCGCGGCCGCCATGGAGCGCTTCGGCCTGCGCCGCGTGCTGATCGCCGCCCTGTCGTTGATGGCCGCCTCCAGCGCCATCAGCGCCTACATGACCCAGCCGTGGCACCTGCTGATGACCTGGGGCGTGTTCTCGGGCATCGGCTCGGGCGCCGTCGCCGTGGTCATGGGCGCGACCGTGGTCAACCGCTGGTTCAGCAAGCATCGCGGCCTGATGATGGGCCTGCTGACGGCCAGCACCGCCACCGGCACACTGATCTTCCTGCCGCTGCTGGCGGCGCTGGCGTCGTCGGGCGACTGGACCCGGGTGGTGTGGACCGTGGCCGGCGCCGCCGCCGCGCTGGTGCCGCTGGCCTGGTGGCTGGTGCCCGACCGCCCCGCCAGCGTCGGCCTGGTGCCGTTCGGCAGCGATCCGCATGCGCCGCCCGCGCCCGCCGCGCCGCGCACCGGCATGATCGCCGCCACCTTCGGCGCCCTGGGCCGCGCCGCCAAGACCCGCACCTTCTGGTTCCTGTTCGCCACCTTCTTCATCTGCGGTTTCACCACCAACGGCCTGGTCGGCACGCACCTGATCGCGCTCTGCGGCGACCATGGCATGCCCGAAGTGCAGGCGGCCGGCCTGCTGGCGATCATGGGCATCTTCGACCTGTTCGGCACCACCGCCTCGGGCTGGCTGACCGACCGCTACGATCCGCGCAAGCTGCTGTTCGTCTATTACGGACTGCGCGGCCTGGCGCTGATCTACCTGCCCTATTCCGACTTCTCGTTCTACAGCCTGGCGATCTTCGCGGTGTTCTTCGGTCTGGACTGGATCGCCACCGTGCCGCCCACGCTGCGCCTGGCCACCGAAGCCTTCGGCGACCGCGAGGCGCCCATCGTGTTCGGCTGGATCGTCGCCGGCCACCAGCTGGGCGCGGCCAGCGCGGCCTGGATGGCGGGCGTGGTGCGCCAGTCGCAAGGCAGCTACCTGATGGCCTTCGTCGCGGCCGGCGCCACCGGCCTGATCGCCGCCGTCATCGCGCTGCTGATCGGCCGCGAGCGGGTGGTGGCGCAACCGGCCTGAGCCGCCCCTGCCACCGTCGCATCCCCGTTGACGCCCGCGCCGCCGCTTTGATAGGATGGCGGTACTTTGAAAACGCCCTCCCGGTCCGCCGGGAGGGCGTTTCGTTTTCGTTCCCCTCACACAAGGAAACCTGGAATGAAGACGTCCCTTGAAATCCATCCCGGCTCGCAGGCCGGTCTCGGCTACGCGCGCCTGGGCCACGGCCCGATCCCCGTGCTGGTCCTGCACGACTGGCTCGGCGACCACGGCAGCTACGATGCCGCCATGCCCTGGCTCGACGGCCAGGCCTTCACCTACGTGTTCGCCGATCTGCGCGGCTACGGCCAGTCCATCGCGCTGACCGGCGCCTGCACGGTCGAGGAAATCGCCGCCGATTGCCTCGCGCTCGCCGACCGGCTCGGCTGGCAGCGGTTCCACGTCGTCGGCCATTCGATGACCGGCATGATCACGCAGCGCCTGGCGGCGGACGCGCCGTCACGCATCGCCAGCGCCATCGCGGTATGCCCCGTCTCGGCCGCCGGCAACCGCCTGGGGCCGCAGGCCCTGGCGTTCTTCGCCAGCACGACCGAGGACGACGAGGCCTTGCGGCGGCTGTTCCGGCATGTCTCCAGCGGCCTGTCCGACGGCTGGGCCGATGCCAAGGTCCGCCACAACCGCGCGACCGTGGCGCCCGCCTGCCGGCGCAAGTACCTCGACATGCTGGTGACGGCGGATTTCGTCGACGCCGTGCGCGGAATCGAAACGCCGTTCCTGGTCGTGGTCGGCGACCGGGATCCGGGAATCGACGCGCAAGCGATGCAAGGCAGCTTCCTGGCCTGGCATCCCAACGCGACGCTGCACGTCATTGCGCATTGCGGCCATTACCCGATGCAGGAGTGCCCGCCCGCCTTCGCCGCCCTGATCGAGGGCTTCCTCAAGCGCCAGGCCGGCTGAGTCCGACGCGCATAAAAAAAAGCCCGGCATGGCCGGGCTTTTTCATTGCGGCAAATGGACGGGCCTAGGCCTCTTCCACTTCGCCCAGGTACGCGGCGCGCACCTTGGGGTCGTGCAGCATGTCGCGCGCCGGCCCCGACAGGGTGATCTCGCCGGACTCCATCACATAGCCGCGATGGCTGTTCTCCAGCGCCAGGCGGGCGTTCTGCTCGATCAGCAGGATCGTCACGCCTTCGCTGGCGATGGTGCGCACCACCTCGAAGACCTTCTCGACCATCAGCGGCGCCAGGCCCATCGACGGCTCGTCCAGCAGCAGCAGCTTGGGGCGCGCGATCATCGCGCGGCCCATCGCCACCATCTGCTGCTCGCCACCCGACAGCGTGCCGGCCGCCTGCTTGCGGCGTTCGGCCAGGCGCGGGAACAGCGTGAACACGCGGTCCGTGTCCTGCCGCACCTGCGCCGCATCGCGCCGGATGTAGGCGCCCATCGCCAGGTTTTCCTCGATGGTGAGCTGGCCGAAGATGCCGCGGCCCTCGGGCACCATCACCAGGCCCTGGCGCACCAGCTCGTGCGACTTCTGGCCGCCGATGGACTGGCCGCCGTAGACCACTTCGCCGCCGGCCAGCGGCACCAGGCCGCAGATGGCGCGCAGGGTCGTGCTCTTGCCGGCGCCGTTGGCGCCGATCAGGCACACCAGTTCGCCTTCGTCCACGCGCAGGTCGATGCCGCGCACCGCGCGGATGCCGCCGTAGGCGACCTGCAGGCCGCGCAGTTCCAGTAGGGGTTTGCTTGCCGTCGTCATGCCGGGCGCTCCTGATGAATCAGCGGATCCTGGGCGGCGCCCGCGCCCAGATACGCTTCAATGACCTTGGGGTCGCGCTGCACCTGGGCGGGTTTGCCCATGGCCAGCACCTTGCCGTATTCCAGCACCAGCACGCGATCGCACAGGCCCATGACCAGCTTCATGTCGTGCTCGATCAGCAGCACCGTGACGCCGTCGTCGCGGATCTTCTCGATCAGCTTGCGCAGCACCACCGTTTCCGAGGCGTTCATGCCGGCGGCCGGCTCGTCCAGCGCCAGCAGCTTCGGGTCGGTCGCCAGGGCGCGCGCGATCTCCAGGCGGCGCTGGTCGCCGTACGGCAGCGAGCGCGCCACGTCGTTGGCGCGGTGGCCGATGCCGACGTAGTCCAGCAGCTCCTGGGCGCGGGCCTCGATGGCGGCTTCCTCGGCGCGCGTGCCGCGGGTGCGGAACACCGCGCCCAGCACGCCGGCGCGGGTGCGCATGTGGCGGCCGATCATGACGTTCTCGATCGCGCTCAGGTTGGCGAACAGGCGGATATTCTGGAAGGTCCGCGCCAGGCCGGCATAGGCCACCTCGTGCGGCTTCTTGCCCGACATCGACACGCCGTTGAAGGTGCAGCTGCCGTCTTCCGGGATGTAGAGGCCCGTGAGCACGTTGAACAGCGTGGTCTTGCCCGCGCCGTTGGGCCCGATCAGGCCGTAGATCTCGCCCTGCTCGATATCGAAGCTGACGTCCGACAAGGCCTGCAGGCCGCCGAAGCGTTTGCCCAGTCCCTGGGCTTGCAGCAACTTGCTCATGCCGCGCCTCCCTGGGTCTTGGTGGCCAGCTCGCGCTTGCGCACGGCGGACGGCCACAGGCCGGCGGGACGGAACAGCATCACGCACACCATCGCCAGGCCGAACAGCAGCATGCGGATGCCCTCGGGATCCAGCACCACGGCGCCGAACAGCATGTGCTGCACCGGCTCGACCACGGCGCGCAGGAACTCAGGCAGCGCGGCCAGGATCAGCGCGCCCAGGATCACGCCCGGGATGTGGCCCATGCCGCCCAGCACCACCATGCACAGGATCGAGATCGATTCCATCAGCGAGAAGCTCTCGGGGCTGACGAAGCCCTGCATCGACGCGAACAGCGCGCCCGCCACGCCGCCGAACGAGGCGCCCATGGCGAAGGCCAGCAGCTTGATGTTGCGGGTGTTGATGCCCATCGCCTTGGCCGCGATCTCGTCTTCACGGATGGCTTCCCAGGCGCGGCCGATGCGCGAGTTCTGCAGCCGCACGCACACCAGGATGATGATGAGCGTCAGCGCCAGCAGCAGGTAGTAGTACTTCTCCGGCCCGGTCACGCGGATGCCCAGCAGGCTTTCCGTGCGGCCGAAGGCGAACTCGCCCACCTTGAAGGTGTCGATGCGGTTGATGCCCTGCGGGCCGTTGGTGATGTTGACCGGCGCGTTCAGGTTGTTCAGGAAGATGCGGATGATCTCGCCGAAGCCCAGCGTCACGATGGCCAGGTAATCGCCGCGCAACTTGAGCGTCGGCGCCCCCAGCAGCACCCCGAACAGGCACGCCACCGCCAGCGCGATCGGCAGGATCGCCCAGAACGGCAGGTGCAGGCCGAAGTGCGGCGAGGCCAGCAGCGCCCAGGTGTAGGCGCCCACCGCGTAGAACGCGATATAGCCCAGGTCCAGCAGGCCGGCGAAGCCCACCACGATGTTCAGGCCCAGCGACAGCATCACGTACAGCAGCGCGAAGTTCAGGATGCGGACCCAGCTCTGGCCGGCCATGCCGATCACGAACGGCAGCACCGCCAGCACGATGCCGATCAGCGCGATGCCGATCAGGTTGCGGGTCGACAGCCCGCTGTTTTTCAGGGTGGTGCTCATGCGCGGTCCCCCACGCGTTCGCCCAGCAGGCCGGACGGACGGAAGATCAGCACCAGCACCAGCACGAAGAACGCGAACACGTCCTGGTAGTGGCTGCCCAGGAAGCCGCCGGTCAGGTCGCCGATGTAGCCGGCGCCCAGCGATTCGATGATGCCCAGCAAGAGGCCGCCCGCCATGGCGCCGACCAGGTTGCCGATGCCGCCCAGCACCGCGGCCGTGAAGGCCTTCAGGCCCAGCATGAAGCCCATGGTGTACTGCGACACGCCGTAGTAGGTGGCGACCATCATGCCGGCCACGGCGGCCAGCGCCGAGCCGATCAGGAACGCCGCCGAAATCACGGTGTTGATGTTCACGCCCATCAGGCCGGCCACCTCGCGGTTCTGCGCGGTGGCGCGCATGGCGGTGCCCAGGCGCGTCTTGTGCACCACGGCCAGCAGCCCGCCCATGATCAGCGCGGCAATCGCGACGATGGCGATCTGCAGCGTGCTCATGCGGGCGCCGAAGATCTCGAACACCTGCGGCGTCAGCACCTGCGGGAAGTTCAGGTAGTTGCGGCCCCAGCCCATCATCGCCACGTTCTGCAGGATGATCGACACGCCGATGGCGGTGATCAGGGCGGCCAGGCGCGGGGCGCGGCGCAGCGGCCGGTAGGCCACGCGCTCGGCGGTCCAGCCCACGGCCATGCACAGCGGCACGGACACCAGCAGGCCCAGGCCCAGCACCAGGAAGGCGGACGCGGACGGGTCGCCGCCGACCAGCGAGATGGCGATCGTGGTCGCCGCCATCGCGCCGATCATGACGACGTCGCCATGCGCGAAGTTGATCAGCCCGATGATGCCGTACACCATGGTGTAGCCAAGGGCGACCAGGGCGTACACGCTGCCGAGCGTGACGCCGTTAATCAGTTGTTGAATGAAGATATCCATAGGGGCCGTGGGAAATAAGCCTGGAAAAATCGCGCGAGAATCGGATGCGGCGCGGCCCGGGGGCCGCCTTCGCGCAAATCGCCGCCGCGCCGGGCGGCGCGCGCGGGGTCAAGATGGCCAGGCGCGGCGGCGCCGCGTCCTGGCCGGGTCAGGCGGCCTTAGTTGGCCTGGCTGACCATCGTTTCAACCATCTCCCACTTGCCATTCTTGACTTCGTAGATGGTGACCGAGATTTCCTTCAGATCGCCGTTCTTGTCGTAGGCGATGTGCTCGCTGGTCGCGCCCTTGCGGTTCAGCTTGGCCAGTTCCGGCAGGTACTTCTCGGGCTTGGCCGAGCCGGCGGCTTCGATGGCGCTGATCATGTTCCAGGCGCCGTCATAGGCGTAGGGCGCGTAGACGCCGGGGGCCTTCTTGAAGCGGGCCTGGTAGCGCTGCTCGAAGTCCTTGCCCGCGGCCATCTTGTCCAGCGGCACGCCGGCCAGCGAGGCGAAGGTGCCGTCGGCGGCGTCGCCAGCCAGCTTGATGAAGGTGTCGCTGCGGGTCATTTCGCCCGAAACCAGCGGCGACTTCAGGCCGAGCGTGGCCAGTTGGCGCTTCATCGGGCCGGACTGGGCGTCCAGGCCGCCGTAGAAGATGGCGTCGGGCGCCGAGCCCTTGATGTTGGTCAGGATAGCCGTGAAGTCGTTGGCCTTGTCGGTCGTGTACTCGCGGCGCACCACCTGGCCGCCGGCGGCCTTGACGGCCTTCTCGACCTCGTCGGCCAGGCCCTGGCCATAGGCGGTGCGGTCGTCGATGATGGCGACCTTCTTGGCCTTCAGGCTCTGCACCATGAACTTGCCGACCGCGGCGCCCTGCTGGGTATCGCTGGTCATCATGCGGAAGGTGGTTTCGTAGCCCTGCTTGGTGTACTCGGGCGAGGTCGCCATGGCGATCTGCGGCAGGCCGGCTTCGTGGTAGACGCGCGACGCGGGGATCGTGGTGCCCGAATTGAAGTGGCCCAGGATGCCGACGACATTCTCGTCGACCAGCTGCTGCGCCACCTGCACGCCGACGCGCGGGTCGGCCTGGTCATCACGCGACACCAGCACGAACTTGGCCGGCTGGCCGTCGATCTTGATGCCCTTCTTGTTGGCTTCTTCCAGCGCCAGGTTCAGGCCGTTCTGCATGTCCTCGCCATAGTGCGACTGGGGACCGGTCAGGGGCGCGGCAAAGCCGAACTTGATGTCGGCGGCCTGCGCGGCGGCGGCCATGCCGACGGCGGCGATGCTGGCGGCGACAAGCTTCAAAGTGGTGCGAAACTTCATTGGAATCCTCCGGTATGTCGGATGTGGCTTTGTTATACCTGGGCTTTTGGGCCAGGTCTTTCTATTTGAGTGCGATTGCCGGGTTGCCACAATCGAACTTCAGGTGCGACCGGATTTTGCTTCCAGTGCAACCTCACGAGATATTGGAGATAACCCTTGGTTTCCCAAGGGTTACCCCTCGGTCACCCTCAGCCGATGGTCATGAGGCTGGCGTTACCGCCGGCCGCGGCCGTGTTGACGCTGATGGAGCGCTCGGTCAATAGGCGCTCCGGCACATACGAGACGCCGGCCGCCAGCGCGTCCGAGGTCAGGCCGTGCACCGCCAGGATCGCGCCGGGACGCTGCGCGATGCGCTGATTCAGGGCGCGCAGCGCGTCGCCGTCGCCTTCGAACAGCACCGCCTGGTAATCGGCCTGGTCGACCTCGGCATCCGCCAGGATGCCCGCCTGGCCCTGCTGCTCGGCATCCAGCGTGGCCAGCAGCGCCTGCGCCGCGGGCGTATCCGCGAACCAGGCGTGGTTGCCGGTCAGCCGCGCCGCCGACCACTGCGCGCGCGCGCCGGCCTCGGTGGCGGCCACGCAATAGACCGCGCCGCGCGGCTCGACCAGATAGGTGTTGGTCTCGCCCGTGGGGCCCGGCAGCGCGATGCGCTGCGGCAGCGGCGCCGCCGCGTCCAGCGCCGGCGGCAGGCCCTCGGGGCGCGTGCCCAGCAGGCGGTACATATACAGCGGGCCGCCAGCCTTGGGACCGGTGCCCGACAGGCACTCGCCGCCGAAGGGCTGCACGCCGACCACGGCGCCGACGATGTTGCGGTTGACGTAGACGTTGCCGGCGTGGACCTGGCCAGTCACGTGGGCGATGGTTTCGTCGATGCGGGTGTGCACGCCGAACGTCAGGCCGTAGCCGGTGCCGTTGACGGCGTCCAGCAACGCGTCCAGCTCGTCGCGGGCGTAGCGCACCACGTGCAGCACCGGGCCGAACACCTCGCGGGTCAGCTCGCTGATGTGGTCGATCTCGATGATGGTGGGCGCCACGAAGGTGCCGTGGCGGCATTCGCCGTTCAGCTCGACCTGGTCGACGCGGTGGCCCGCCGTGCGCATCGTGTCGATGTGACGCTGGATGCCGTTGCGTGCCTCGGTGTCGATGACCGGGCCGACGTCGACCGACAAGCGGTCCGGGTTGCCCACACTCAGCTCGCGCATCGCGCCGCGCAGCATCGTCAGGACGTGATCGGCGTTGTCTTCCTGCACGCACAGCACGCGCAGCGCCGAGCAGCGCTGGCCGGCCGAATCGAAGGCCGAGCTGAGCACGTCGAACACCACCTGCTCGGACAGCGCCGACGAATCCACCACCATGGCGTTCTGGCCGCCGGTCTCGGCGATCAGCGGAATGGTGTGGCCGTCATCGTCCAGGCGGTCGGCCAGCGTGCGCGCGATGATGCGCGCCACGTCGGTGGAACCGGTGAACATCACGCCGCGCACGCCGGGGCTGGCCACCAGTTGCGCGCCGACGGTCTCGCCGCGGCCCGGCAGCAGTTGCACCGCGCCGGGCGGCACGCCGGCGGCGCGCAGGATCGCCACCGCCTGCGCCGCGATCAGCGGCGTCTGCTCGGCGGGCTTGGCCAGCACGGTGTTGCCGGCGGCCAGCGCGGCCGCGACCTGGCCGGTGAAGATGGCCAGCGGGAAATTCCACGGACTGATGCACAGCACGGTGCCCAGCGGGCGGTGCGTGTCGTTGCTGAATTCGCGGTCGGCCTGGTCGGCGTAGTAGCGCAGGAAGTCCACCGCCTCGCGCACTTCGGCGATGGCGTTGGGCAGCGACTTGCCGGCCTCGCGCACGATCAGGCCCAGCAGGGTCTGCATCTGCTCTTCCAGCAACTGGGCGGCGCGGCGCAGGCATTGCGCGCGCTCGGCCACCGGGGTCGATTGCCAGATGGGCGCGGCGTTGGCGGCGGCGCGCAGGGCCACCTCGGCTTCTTCGCCGTTGGCCTCGATGACATGGCCGACCACGTCGCGCAGGTTGGCGGGATTGCGCACTTCGATGGCGCGGGCCATGTCCCAGGCGCCATCGCCCTCGCCCAGCATGGGCGCGGCGCGCCAGGGCGTGGCGGCGCTGGTCAGCAGCGCGGCCGACAGCGAGCCCAGGCGGTGTTCGTTGCTCAGGTCCAGGCCGGCGGAGTTGGCGCGCGCGCCCTGCTGCGGATTGCCGTACAGCTCGCGCGGCAGCGGGATCTTCTCGTGCGGCGCGCCCAGCGGCACGATGCGCGAGGCGGCCTCGACCGGATCGGCCACCAGCGTCTCGACCGGAATGCTCTCGTCGCCGATGAGGTTGACGAACGAGGTGTTGGCGCCGTTCTCCAGCAGGCGACGCACCAGGTAGGCCAGCAGCGTTTCGTGCGTGCCGACCGGGGCGTAGATGCGGCAGGGGCGGTTCAGCTTGCCCTGCGCCAGCGGTCCGACCACCTCGTCGTACAGCGGTTCGCCCATGCCGTGCAGGCACTGGAATTCATACTGGCCCGGGTAGTAGTTCTGGCCGGCCAGCTGGTAGATCGCGGCCAGCGTGTAGGCGTTATGGGTGGCGAACTGCGGGTACACGGCTTCCGGCGCGCCCAGCAGCTTGCGGGCGCAGGCCAGGTAGGCCACATCGGTGTAGACCTTGCGGGTGTAGACCGGATAGCCTTCCAGGCCGTCGACCTGGGCGCGCTTGATCTCGCTGTCCCAATAGGCGCCCTTGACCAGGCGCACCATCACGCGATGGCGGCTGCGGCGGGCCAGGTCGATGACGTAGTCGATCACGAACGGCGCGCGCTTCTGGTAGGCCTGGATGACGAAGCCGATGCCGCTCCAGCCTTCCAGCTCGGGCGTGAAGCACAGCGCCTCCAGCAGGTCCAGCGAGATCTCCAGGCGATCGGCCTCTTCGGCGTCGATGTTCAGGCCAATGTCGTAGCTGCGCGCCAGGATGGTCAGCGCCTTCACGCGCGGCAGCAGCTCGGCCATGACGCGCTCGCGCTGGGCGCGCGAATAGCGCGGGTGCAGCGCCGACAGCTTGATGGAAATGCCCGGGCCTTCATAGATGCCGCGGCCGGCGGCGGCCTTGCCGATGGCGTGGATGGCCTGCTCGTACGAGGCGTAATAGCGGTCGGCGTCCTCGGCCGTGGTGGCGGCCTCGCCCAGCATGTCGTAGGAATAGCGGAAGCCGCGGCCTTCCATCTTGCGGTTGTTGGCCAGCGCCTCGGAGATGGTCTGGCCCGACACGAACTGCTCGCCCATCATGCGCATGGCGATGTTCACGCCCTTGCGCACCAGCGGCTCGCCGCCCTTGCCGATCAGGCGCGTCAGCGCCTTGGACAGCGACTGTTCGCTGCTCACGGCCACCAGCTTGCCGGTGATCATCAGGCCCCAGGTGGCGGCGTTGACGAACAGCGACTGCGAACCGCCCATGTGCGACTTCCAGTCGCCGCGGGAAACCTTGTCGCGGATCAGCGCATCGCGCGTGGCGCGGTCGGGAATGCGCAGCAGCGCCTCGGCCAGGCACATCAGCGCCACGCCTTCCTGGCTCGACAGAGAAAACTCCTGGATCAGTCCCTCGACCCCGCCGCCGGTGCGCTTGCCGCGCAGCTTCTTGACCAGATCGGTGGCAACCGCGTGGACCTTTTCCAGGTTCGGCATGCGGGCCTGGCCCAGCAGCAGCGGCACGCACTCCGGCTCGGGGCGGCGGTAGGCGGCGGTGATGGCGGCGCGCAGCACCGATTGCGGTTGCACGTCCTGGCCGAATTCGTAGAACGGTGGCGTGGCGGCGGCCTGCTGTTCGCCGCCCTCTTCATCGCCGCCCTCTTCGCCGCCCAGATGGGACATCTCGGCCGGCAGGTGGCCGCGCTCGATCTTGTCCAGGTAGGCGAGGATCGCCTGCTTGTGCAGCCAGTGGGGCGTGCAATTGAGTTTTTGCGCGGCGGCCTTCAGGCGGTCGCGCAGCGCGTCATCGACCTTGACGCCGAGGGTGGTGCTGGCCATAAGAGATTGCTTCCTGTCGCATGGCAGAGGTCACACCGGGCCCGCAAGGGGGCCCGGCATCGGTAGGACCGTATGCTAGTCAGGTTGCAACCGGCTTTGTATTAAGGTTAACCCTAGGGGTTAACCGGTTGAGATCACGGCAGGTTTTGGTATCCTGCCCGTCCCTTTTTATTTGCCGGATTCGGGCAGCGGCGAGCAGCCCAGCATCTGCACCGCGCCGGCGCTGTCCGGCGTCTGGCCGCGGATGGCGGATGCCATCGCGCCCGCCAGCGCCGCCACCGCGCGCTGCTGCGCCGCGACCAGCGCCGGCACGCCGGCCTCGGACACGGTTTCGGTGACGACACTGCGGCACAGCAGGCCGTTGCCCTTGAGGTTGACCGGCCGCACCCGCCAGGTGGCGTCCAGCTGCGCCATGCGGCCCGACACCAGGTCGAAGCGCTGCACGTCGGTCTGCACCCGCCACAGCGGCGCGGACGGACCGGGCTTGACCACCTGCACATCGAGCGCGCCCAGGTCGTGCTTGAGGGCATCGGACAAGGCGCCCCGGATCTCGTCGCCCAGCGGCGAGCTCCAGCGCTCCGAATACAGCGCCGCCACGCTGCCGTCGCCGGTGCGGACCATCAGTTGCGGCTGGTCGGCCTGCGCCGCCACGTTGACGCCCTGCACTTCCAGCAGGAACGGCGCCGCCGCGCGCGGCACGGCCAGCGCCTGGGGCGCCGGCCCCTGCAGGGTGTAGTAATGGACCGGCGGCGACGAGGCGCAGGCGGCCAGCAGCAGCGGCAGGGCCAGCACGGCCAACCCGCGGCGCAGGGACGGCGCGGCGGCGCGGACGGGACGGAAACGGATATGGGTCATGGGTTCAGTTCCTGACGGGGCCGGCGCCGGGGATCGGGTCGCTGCCGCGGCCGCGCAGCAGCGCTTCGGGGTTCGATTGCAGGAAGTCGGCCAGCGCGCGCAGCGAGCGGGCGGCGCGGCTCAGTTCCTGCATGGCCTTTTCGGCGTTGACCGGCAGCGAGGCGTCCGAGGCCACCAGGGCGTTGAGGCTGGCCATGGAATCGCGCGCCTGCTTGAGCACGTTCTGCGCCTCCGGCGCCACCTGCTTGTCCAGGCGGTTCATCAGCTTGGAGGTGCTGGCCAGCGTGGTGCGCAGGTCCTCGCCGATCTTGTCGAACGGGATCTTGTCGATCTTGGCGACGATGTTGCTGACCTGCTGCTGTAACTGGTCGAGGTTGCCCGGCACGGTCGGGATCAAGGCCGGGTTGGACATCTTGAACTCCACCGGCTTGGCGTTGGGGAAGTCGTCCAGCACCACGTACAGCTGGCCCGTCAACAGGTTGGCCGTGCGCAACTGGGCGCGCAGGCCGTGCTTGATCATGATGCCGAGCAGGCGTCCGCCAGCCTCGTCGCCGTCCTTGATGGCGTGTTCGCGCACGTCTTCGTAGACGCGGCCCAGGCGTTCCGGATACAGCGTCGCGTCCACCAGCGCGTAGAAACGCTTGCTGACCGGATCGAAGTCCATGTTGATCTGCGTGACATTGCCCAGCGTGATGCCCGAGAAGTCGATCGACGCGCCCACCGCCAGGCCGCGGATCGACTGGTCGAAGCGCATGCGGATCGGGAAGGCCTCGCCATCGGGGTTGGCCTTGGCCGCCGCCTCGGTGGCATACAGTTCGAAGTGCGCGTCGGCCGGCGCCGGCGTGCTGGCGTCGCGCACGCTGTAGACCGGCTCGAAGGCCACGCCGCCCACGGCCATCGAGACCAGCGACTGGGTGCGCACCTTCAGGCCTTCGGCATTGACGCTGAAATCCACGCCGCTGGCGTTCCAGAAACGCGTGCCGTTGGTGACGAACTTGTCGTTGGGCGCGTCCACGAACACTTCGACGTTGACCGCGTTGCCGGTCTTGTCGAGCGCATAGCCGATCACGCGGCCGACGTTGATGCGGCGGAAATACACCGGCGAGCCGATGTCCAGCGAACCCAGGTCCGCCGCCTTGAGCTTGAAGCGCTTGCCGGCGCGATCATGCGTGACGGCGGGCGGCGTCTCCAGGCCGACGAAGTGCAGCTTGGTCGCCTTCTTGGACGCATCCTTGCCCTCGACCGCGTCCACGCCGATGTAGGCGCCCGACAGCAAGGTGCCCAGGCCCGACACGCCGCTGACGTCCAGGCGCGGCCGCACCACCCAGAAGTTGGTGCCCTCGCGCGCCAGGTCGGCCACGTCCTTGGACAGCTCGGCGTTGACCACCACCTTGCTGCGGTCGGCATTGAAGCCGATCGAGCGCACGGTGCCGACGTTCACGTCCTTGTAGCGCAGCTGGGTCTTGCCGACTTCCAGCCCTTCGGCGGTATTGAATTCGATCGACAGGTCGGGACCGGCCTGCATCCAGGTCCGCACCACCAGCGACAGGCCCATCAGCGCCGCGACGATCGGCACCAGCCAGATCCATGAAATCCGGCTCTTGCGCTTGCGCGAGATCGTGGGTGACGCGTACTTCTCTTCACCAGATCCAGGTGCTTGGTCGGACATCGGTTTTCCTTTTCTTCTTTGAACGGCGCGCGGCGTTCCCGCCCACGCGCCGCAATCGTGCTGGCGTCAACCTGCTTGCGCGCCAGCGGCGGACGCCGGACGCCGGCCCGCGGCCGGTTCCGGGTCGTCCAATTCACCCGCTGCTTCCAGGTCCCAGCTGCGGCGCAGATCGAAGCTCATGGCGGACAGCATGGTCAGGATGACGACCACGCCGAACGCCGCCGCGCCCGCGCCGGCGCTGATTTCCATCAGGCCCTGGAAATCGGCCAGGGCCGCCAGCAGAATCACCACGAACACATCCAGCATCGACCACTGGCCGATGAACTCGACCATCTGGTACAGCCGGGTGCGCGGGCGCAGGTTGGTGGTGCTGCGCCACTGCTCGGTCAACAATAACAAAATCAGCGCCAGCAATTTGGTCAGCGGCACGGCCACGCTGGCGATGAAGACGATCAGCGCGATGTCCCAGGAACCCATGTCCCAGAGTTCCACCACGCCGCCCAGGATGGTGTGGGCGCTGTCGCCCAGCACCGAGCTGACCTTCATCACCGGCAGCACATTGGCGGGAATATAGAACACCACGGCGGCCAGCAACAGCGCCCAGGTGCGGGCCAGATGGTCGGGCTTGCGGTAATGCACCACGGCGTGGCAACGCACGCAGTGGTGCTCGGCCTCGGCGTCTTCCGCGTGCGCCACGGCCTGCACCTGGCCGCAGACATGGCAGCCCGTCAGCACCACGCCGGGACCCGCCTCGGGCACGTGCACCGGCACCACGCCGTCGCTTTCGGCATAGCGCCACAGCACGTGCGGCGAGAGGCGGCCGAGCATGGTCAGGAAAATGGTGAGGATGCCAAAGGCGATCAGGCCGATGCCGGGCGAGACCGCGGCCATGCCGGCCAGTTTCACCACCGCGACCAGCACGCCCAGCAGGAACACCGGCACCATGCACCAGGGCCGCAACAGGCCCAGCAGGCGCATCGCGCCACGGAATCCGGCCGGCTCGGCGCCGCGCGACAAAGGGCCCAGCACCCACAGCAACAACGTCAACTGGAACAGCGGCAGCACGAAACCCGCCAGGCCGGTCATGATCGCCACGGCGTAATGCCCCTGGCGCCAGGTGATGCCGATGGCATCCAGCAGCGAGGCCTGCTGCACCATGCCCTGCACCGACATCGAGGCGACCGGGTAGGCGTTGGCCACGCCAAAGATGATCAGCGCGGCGATGGCGAGTGCCAGCCAATTGGACAAAGTAAGCCCGCTGTAGCGCCAGAGTATGGTGCCGCAGCGGGCGCAATTGGCGGTCTCGCCAGGTTCGAGCTGATGTCGGCGATAGATGCTTGCGCAGTGTTCGCACTCGATCAGCGGCTGGCTCTCCGCGCTGCTCATGGGCCTATTCGACTAGCTCGACTTCCTGCTTGTCGGGCGCGGCCGACGGCGGCTTGCCGTGGTCGTCGAAATCGAGCGTGACCTTGCCGGCCTCGTCCAGGTCCACCGTGACGGTGCCGCCATCGACCAGCTTGCCGAACAGCAGCTCGTCGGCCAGCGCGCGCCGGATGGTGTCCTGGATCAGGCGCTGCATCGGTCGCGCGCCCATCAGCGGATCGAAGCCTTCCTTGGCCAGGTGCTCGCGCAGGGCCGTGGTGAACACGGCTTCGACGCGGCGCTCGTGCAGCTGGTCTTCGAGCTGCATCAGGAACTTGTCGACCACGCGCAGGATGATCTCGCGGTCCAGCGGCGCGAACGGGATGATCGCATCCAGCCGGTTGCGGAACTCGGGCGTGAACATGCGGCGGATTTCCGCCATCTCGTCGCCCACCACGCGCGAATTGGCGAAGCCGATGGACGGACGGTTCAAGGTCTCGGCGCCCGCGTTGGTCGTCATGATGAGGATGACGTTGCGGAAGTCCGCCTTGCGGCCGTTGTTGTCCGTCAGCGTGCCGTGGTCCATGACCTGCAGCAGGATGTTGAAGACGTCCGGGTGGGCCTTTTCGATTTCATCAAGCAGCAGCACGCAGTGCGGCTGCTTGGTGATGGCCTCGGTCAGCAGGCCGCCCTGGTCGAAGCCGACGTATCCCGGCGGCGCGCCGATCAGGCGCGACACCGCGTGGCGTTCCATGTACTCGGACATGTCGAAACGCAGCAGCTCCACGCCCAGCGTGAAGGCCAGCTGGCGCGCGACTTCGGTCTTGCCGACGCCGGTGGGGCCGGAGAACAGGAAGGCGCCGATCGGCTTTTCCGGCTTGCCCAGGCCCGAGCGCGCCATCTTGATGGCGGCCGACAGCGCCTCGATGGCGTTGTCCTGGCCGAACACCACGGTCTTGAGGTCGCGGTCGAGCGTGGCGAGCTTGCTGCGGTCGTCGTTGGAGACGGACTGCGGCGGAATGCGCGCGATCTTGGAAACGATGTTCTCGATGTCGACCTTGCCGATCACCTTCTTCTGGCGCGAACGCGGCAGCAGGCGCTGCGCGGCGCCGGCCTCGTCGATCACGTCGATGGCCTTGTCCGGCAGGTGGCGGTCGTTGATGAAGCGCGCCGACAGTTCCGCGGCGGCCGACAGCGCGGCGGCCGAGTAGCGGACGTTGTGGTGTTCCTCGAAGCGGCTCTTCAGGCCGCGCAGGATCTGCACGGTCTGCTCGACGCTGGGTTCCGGCACGTCGATCTTCTGGAAGCGACGCGACAGCGCGTGGTCTTTCTCGAAGACGCCGCGGTATTCCGTATACGTGGTGGCGCCGATACACTTGAGCTGGCCCGAGGACAGGGCCGGCTTGAGCAGGTTGGAGGCGTCCAGCGTGCCGCCCGAGGCCGAACCGGCGCCGATCAGCGTGTGGATTTCGTCGATGAACAGGATCGCGTCGGGATTGCCGCGGATCTGCTTGAGCACGCCCTTCAGGCGCTGCTCGAAATCACCGCGGTACTTGGTGCCCGCCAGCAGCGCGCCCATGTCCAGCGCGAACACTTGCGCGGCCTGCAGGATCTCGGGGACCTCGCCGCGCGTGATGCGCCAGGCCAGGCCCTCGGCGATGGCGGTCTTGCCCACGCCGGCCTCGCCGACCAGCAGCGGGTTGTTCTTGCGGCGGCGGCACAGCACCTGGATCACGCGCTCGACTTCGTGCTCGCGCCCGATCAGCGGATCGATGCGGCCGGCCAACGCCGCGGCGTTCAGGTCGGTCGCATACTGGTCCAGCGGCGACTGGCGCGATTCGCCCTGCTCTTCACCATTGGTTTGCTGCTCTTTCTGCACGGCGGCGGACTCCACCTGTGGCTGTTTGGTAATGCCATGCGACAGGAAATTCACCACATCCAGCCGCGTGACGCCCTGCTGTTGCAGGTAGTACACGGCGTGCGAATCCTTTTCGCCAAAAATGGCCACGAGCACGTTCGCGCCGGTGACCGGCTTCTTGCCGGTGCCGCCCGCGGACACATGCATGATCGCGCGCTGGATCACGCGCTGGAAACCCAGCGTGGGCTGGGTGTCGACTTCCGCGCCGCTGGGGATCACCGGCGTGTTTTCCGAAACGAACTGACGCAGGTTGCGGCGCAGGTCATCCAGATTGGCGGCGCAGGCGCGCAACACTTCAACCGCGGAAGCGTTGTCGAGCAACGCCAGCAGCAGGTGCTCGACGGTAATAAATTCGTGCCGGGCCGAACGGGCCTCGACGAAAGCCATATGCAGGCTGACTTCAAGCTCTTGGGAAATCACGCTTCCTCCGTAACGCATCGAAGCGGTCAAATACACGATTCATATTCTATGCCGATCAGGGCGTAACGCCAGCGATTTCAAAAACCACGCTGTCGTGGCGGCCTTGCGCGTCCATGGCGGTCAACGTATACCGCCCGTCCCGCGTCAGCACCAGATTAAACGGACGACTCGACGCGGCATGACCCACCACGCGACCATCGAGCATCCACCATACTTCACCCTCAGCGCCCTGCACATCCACATCCACCGACACCTGCGTGCTGCCCGGCACGGGCCGCAGCACCGAGCCGGTGGCCACGCCACCCAGGCGCAACGGCCCCTGCGTGGCATCGGCGTAGCCGGCGAACGACGGCGGCACCGTGTCATTCAGGGCCCAGGCCGCGCGCTGCTCGGGGCATTCCCCGGACGGCACGCTGCCCAGCCGGTAACCCAGCGGCCAGCACGTCACGACCGCCTGTACCGAGGCAGGCCGCATGCGCACGTGCTGGGCGCCTTCCGGCAACGCCGCCACGATGTCCTGCAGTAGCGGCGCCGCCACATTCGCACCGAAAAACCCGGGATTGGGCGTGCCGTCGGGACGGCCCACCCAGACCCCGATCGTCCAGCTGTCGGTCACTCCGACGGCCCAGGCGTCCCGGAATCCGAAACTCGTCCCGGTTTTCCAGGCCAGTTGCCGGGCCGGACTGCCCGACTGGTAAAAGGGCCGGTCCGGGTGGCCGCCGCCTTCCAGGATGTCGCGCACGATCCAGGCCGCGCCAGCACTCATCATACGGGACTCGACCCGCGGCTGCTCCGGCCGCAGGCGCGGACGCCCGGAGATGCCGCCACGGGCCAGGGCCCGATAAGCGCCGACCAGTTCTTCCAATGTGGTGCCGCCCCCGCCCAAAATCAAGCTCAGATTCGGCTCGGCGCCGGCGGGCAAACGTAACCAGACCCCGCCCGTCAGCATAACCGAGGCGAAACGGGTGGGTCCGACCCGGTCCAGCAGGTCCACCGCCGGCACGTTGAGCGAGCGCTGCAGCGCCTGCGCCACACTCACCGGCCCGGAGAACGCCGCCTGGAAATTGCCCGGAGCGTAGCCGCCGAACGACAACGGCGCGTCGATCAGCAGGCTTTCCGAGTGGATCAGGCCGTCGTCCAGGGCCTGCGCGTACAGGAACGGCTTGAGGGTCGAGCCGGGCGAACGCACCCCGCGCACCATATCCACGTGCGCGTATCGGGAATCATCGGAAAAGTCGGCGGAACCGGCGTAGGCCTTGACCTCAAGGGAGTCGTTGTCCATCACCAGCACCGCCATCGAGACCTTGGGCGGCAGGTTGTCGACCCGGTCCAGCAGCATGCGCTCGACCGCGGCCTGCATGTCGGCGTCCAGGGTCGACGTCAGCAGCGGCGGGCGGCTGCCGGGGCGGCGCGAACCGGCCGCCGGGCGGCCGGCCTCCTGCAACAGGCGCTGCGCGGCCAGCGGCGCCAGCCAGCGGGCCCGCAGCGGCGGCGCCACCACCTGCTCGATCTTGGCGTCGGCCACCTCGGCGGGCGTCCAGCGGCCCAGTTCCACCATGCGGTCCAGCACCTTGTCGCGCGCGGTCTGCGCGGCCTGGGGATGGCGGTCCGGCCGCAGCCGCGACGGCGCCTGTGGCAAGGCGGTCAGCATGGCGGCCTCGGCCGGGCTGAGATCGCGCGCCGGCTTGCCCAGCCACAGGCGCGAGCCCATTTCCACGCCCTCGACGATGCCGCCCATGGGCGCGTGGGTCAGGTACAGCGACAGGATCTCGTCCTTGCTGTAGTGCATTTCCAGCTGCACCGCGCGCCAGGCCTGGCGCAGCTTGGCGCTCATCGAGCGCGACGGCTTGCCGGCCAGCTGCGGGTCGATCAGGCGAGCCACCTGCATGGTCAGGGTCGAGCCGCCCGAGACGATGCGGCGGTTGGTGGCCCATTGCCAGCCGGCCCGCGCCAGCGACACCGGATTGACCCCGGGGTGCCAGTAGAACCAGCGGTCCTCGTAGGTCAGCAGGGTATCGAGGTAGTGCGGCGACACCTGGTCGGGCTTGACCGGGTAGCGCCAGATGCCGTCGCGGCTGGGATAGTTGCGCAGCGGCGTGCCGTCGGCGGCGACCACCACGGCCGCGCCGCCGGAGTCGATGGCAGGCAGGGGATAGAGGCGGTCGAACACGAATAACAACGCGGCCAGCG
>NZ_CYTU01000009.1:50055-66144 GCF_001299375.1 Achromobacter sp. 2789STDY5608621
CGCCGCCGGCGGGGTGGCGGCGGTGTTCAAGGACGCTGCTTGGCGCTGCGATCGCGGATTTCGACCGTGCTCCATTGCTCGCCTACGCCACGGATCTCGGGCCGGTACATGTCTTCGGCCACGGTCGACGGCACCGAATAACGGCCCGGCGTCACGACCCGCACCAGGTAGAACACGTCCACCTTGCCGCGGCCCAGCGATACCGCCGCCACATACCGGTCATCGCGGAATTCGCGGTGCTTGATGTTGGGGTCGGCCATCGCGTCGGCCACGCGGCGCCCGCCGATGCTCCAGTCCTGCATTTCGGGGCTTTGCGACAGGTTCAGGTTCTCGACCTCGAAACCGGCCGGCACGCGGTCCACCAGCAGGCCGTCCGGAATGTTCTGGTTGGCGCTGGCCTGGACCCACACCACCAGCATGTCGCCGGTCTGCAGCGTGCCGCCATCCCACGGCTTGCCGTCCGGACGGTACCAGCCGCGCTTGAGCTGGATGACGTCGCTGCGCGGCGCCGGCACCGTGGTCGGGCTGCCCTGGATGTCGTACTCGATGAACAGCGACTGGCTGCCGGTGTTGGTCAGCTGGGTGCCGGCCAGGTCGGCCGCGGTCAGCGACACGGTGCGGTCGGACCTGCCGCCTTCCAGTTCCTTGCGCACGCCATTGACGGTCAGCGCGGCCTGCCACGGGGTCGACTTGTCGCCGCCCGCGGCGCGCGCGGCCATCAGCAGGGCCATCTGTTCCTGGGTCGACAGGTACGAACGGTTGCCCATGCGCGCGGCCAGCTGCGTCATCAGGTTCTCGACGCGGTCATGGCGCAGCTCGTACTGGTTGGCCAGGGCGTAGGCCAGCGCGTAGTCACGCACGGCGCTGCCGTAGTCGCCGAGCCAGTCGTCGTAGTAGCTGTTGGCGCGGCGGGTGATGCCGTATTCGCGCGTCATGGCCAGGTCGAGCGCGCTCTTCATGCGCCCTTCGTCGCCCATCAGCTTGAACGCGGCGGCCAGCTGGATCAGGGGCAGCGGCGAACGCGCGCGGTCCTGGTAGTTGTCGAACAGCTGGCGCACCGTGGACAGCGGCGCCTTCTTGTCGCGCGCCAGCGCCAGGGCGGCGGTGGCCAGGCCGGCGAAGCGGCGATGGTCCTCGCGCAGCACGTTCAGCCCGCTGCTGTCCAGGCGGCCCGACTCGAAGTCGCGCTTCAGGTTGGCCGACCAGGTGCCGAACGAACCGCTGCTCTGCTGCACCTGCTCCAGCAGCCACTGGCGCGAACGGTCCAGCGAGGCCTCGGGGATCGAGAAGCCCTTGTCGCGCGCATCCTGCAGGAAGCCCACGGCGTAGGCCGTCAGCCACACATCGCGCGCCGACGAGCTGCTCCACAGGTTGTAGGAGCCGACCGCATTGCGCATGCCCGACAGGCGGCCGATGGCGCCCGCGACCTTGGCTTCACGCTCGGCCTGGGTGCGCGGCTTGAGGCCGAACTGCTTGGCCGCTTCCTCGTCGATCAGCACCCACGGCAGAGTCGCGCTGATGGTCTGCTCGGTGCAGCCATAAGGGTAGTTGAGCAGGCCTTCGACCACGCGGTTGACGTTGATCGGCGGACGGTTCGAGACCGTCATGCTGATCGTGGTCGAGTCCGGGTAGTACGACGCCACCCACGATGCCTGCGGCGTGTTGGACTCGCCCGGGTTCAGGCGCAGGCGGCGCATCTGGCGCTCGGCCGCGTAGGCCGGCTGCACCTGCAGCACCGATTCACGCACGATGTGGATCGGCTTGGCGCCGCCCTGCCCGTCCACGGTCAGGCGCATCAGGCCCAGGCCGTAGGAACCGGTGGTGCTGGCGGTGAAGCGCAGCGTGGTGCGTTGCTTGTCCTTGAGCGTCACGGTGCGGGTGCCGTCGACGATGCCGACCGGATCCAGCGCTTCCAGCTTGACCGTCACCTTCTGGTCGGAACCGCTGAGGTTGGTCACGTCCAGTGCGATGGCGGCCTGGTCGCCCGGGGTAATGAAGCGCGGCGTGTTCAGCTCGGCCACGATCGGCGCCGCCACCACCATTTCGGTGTCGGTGCTGCCGAAGTTGTCGGCGGTGAACGCGACGGCCATCAGGCGCAGCGTGCCGTTGAAGTCGGGCAGATCCAGCGTGATGTCGGCCTCGCCCTTGTCGTTGAGCTTGACCGGACCCGAGAACAGGTCGACCAGCTTGACCTTCTTGGGCAGGCTCTTGCTGTCGCCGCGCATGGCGGCGTCGCCGCCCCACTTCAGCTTGCCCTTGGTGCCGTCCATCTTCTCGATCAGCTTGCCGTACATGTCCAGCAGTTCGGCCGCGTAGCGGTGCTTGCCGAAGAAGAAGTCGAGCGGGTCGGGCGTGCGGTACTGGTTGATGTTGAGGATGCCGACGTCGACCGCCGACAGCGTCACCATGGCCTGCTTGCCCTGGGCGCCATCGACCTTCACGCGGACCGTGGTCTTGGTCTCGGGCTCGGTCTTGGCGGCGGCCGTCAGCTTGACGTCGAGCTTGCGGTCGGCGCTGGCGATCGGCAGGAAGGTCAGGCCCAGCGCGCGCGCCGGGGTCACGCGGTCGCCTTCGCTGCCGGGACGGAACACCGCCGCGGCCACGTACAGGTCATGGCGCTTCCAGCTCTTGTCGATCGGGATTTCCACTTGCGTGCCGGTCGCCTTCACGGCCACCCAGGTCGACCACAGCATGCGGTCGCCCTCGACGGTGATCAGGGCCTGGCCGTCGTGCGGCGGCGTCAGGGTCAGCTTGACGCTGTCGCCCGGCTTGGCGGGCACGCCTTCCAGCTTCATCTGGACGCGGTCGGGGCGGTTGCCCATGGCGTCGGCGTCCTGGGCGTCCCAGCCCGCATAGAAGCGGTAGCGCAGGGTTTCACCGGTCTCGGGATCGGCGATTTCCAGGCGGTAGCGGCCCCACTTGACCTGCACCGTGAACTGGCTGCGGTCCTGCAGCGCGATCTCGCGCGAGTCGAGCAGTTCCTCGGTTTCGGTGTAGCCGCTGTTCCAGCCGCGCTGGTCGTCGAAGCGCCAGTAGTATTGGCGTTCCTCGCGGTACAGGCGCATCTGGGCCTGCGCCAGCGGCGCGATCTTGCCTTGCGCGTCCACGCGCAGCACCTCGAACGAAGCCGGGGCGCCTTCGCGCGCGACATCGCTGTCGAACTGCGGGCGCACGGCGATCAGCTTGTCGGCGGGCCAGACGCTGCGCTCGATCGAACGCACCACCGGGCGGCCGCCCGATTCCAGCAGGCTGGCCGAGACCCGCACCTTCATCGGCGAATGGGTGCCGTCGGTGCGCGGTTCGACTTCCAGTTGCGCGGCGCCGGTCGAATCCAGCGCGGCTTCCGGCAGTTCCTCGAAATGGCGGCGGGAATCGTCGGCCACGTCGCCGAAGATGAAGCCGGGCCATTGCTGCGGCAGCGCAAAGCGGTCACGCTTGACCTGGAAGCTGGACAGCAGGCGGTTGCCGGCGGCGGG
Organism: Achromobacter sp. 2789STDY5608621; assembly: GCF_001299375.1. Taxonomy (NCBI): domain Bacteria; kingdom Pseudomonadati; phylum Pseudomonadota; class Betaproteobacteria; order Burkholderiales; family Alcaligenaceae; genus Achromobacter; species Achromobacter sp. 2789STDY5608621. The sequence goes on from NZ_CYTU01000009.1 coordinate 53,532, forward strand.
CGCGCCATACAGATAGTCGCCCTGCACGTCGACGGTCAGGGTGTCATTGGGCGACAACACGTCCTGGTCGGAGGTCAGCGCCATCTTCATGCGTTCGGGCAGGAATTCCTCGACCTGGAACTTCCACGAGGCATCGGGCGCGCGCGACGCGGGGTCGACGCGCAATTCCAGCATCCAGGCGCCGGTCTGGGCGTCGGGCGGCAGGTCGATGGCGCGCTCGACATAACCCTGCAGGTCCTTGGCGGGCTGCCACAGGTTGGTCGAGACCACGCGGCCGTCGGGACGCTTGAGCGTGGCGGTCAGCGGCGCGGGCGGCATCACGCGGCCGTCGAGGTCGCGCGGCAACACCGAGACATGGAAGGTTTCACCGGGGCGGTACAGATTGCGGCCGGCGTAGACGAACAGGTTGTTGGGGCGGGAGATATGGCCGCCGGTATCGAATTCGGACAGGTCCAGCGCCGGCTCGGCCAGCGCCAGCACGGTCATTTCCTTGTCGCGCGAGGCGCGGATGACGCGGGCATTGGTGAAGGTGCCATCGAAGCGCACGTGGCCCTGGCCGTCGGCCTGGGCCTTGGCCAGCGTCTTGCCGGCGCCGTCCACCAGTTCGAACAGCGCGCCCGAGATCGCCTGGCCGCTCTTGAGCGACACCGAGTAGGCCTCGATGCGGTCGCTGTAGCGGCGCGCGTGCAGGCCGATGTCGCTGACGTAGAAATAGGTGACCTGGTATTCATAGCGGAAACGGCCGGGCTGACTCATCACCGCGACGTAGAGGCCGGGTTCCTGCAGTTCCTTGATGCCTTCGACCGGCAGGAAGGTGACGTGGCGGCGGTTCGGCTTGTCGTCCGTCACGAAACGGCCCTGGTAGACGCTGGTGGTCAGCGAATTCAAGCGGTCCAGGTCCCAGTTGCTGACCGAGCCCTTCAGGCTGCGGTTGTCGGAATAGCGCCAGCCGTCTTCGTCGTAGCCGCCGGATTCGTCATCGTCCGACGAAGCGGCGTTGCGGCCGATGCCCAGCACCGACTCGAACAGTTCCGGCACGCGCTCGGGCGCGACGCGCAGGAACTGCACGTCGACCTCGGGCATGTTGACGGTCGCCACCGGCAGGCCGCCGTTCTGGCCGGCCGGCAGCACCACGCCGCGGCTGGCGAAATAGAACGAGGGCGGCATGGCGTCGGTCACCACGTCGCAGTGCGAGCCGCTGGCCAGGGCGACCTTGTCGCCGGCGCCGGGCAGGCCCGCGCGCACCGAGACCGAATACGAGCGCTGCGGCTGCACGTAGGGGAAATACACCATGCGCGGGTTGGAGCCGACCACCCAGTTGCCCTGGACGATCTTGCCCTTGGGCGCGGCGTCGCCCGGCTGGACCGAAGCCGGTTGCATGCCGTTGGCGCTGCGCTCGGTGTCCTGGTCCGCCTTGCCCGACGGGGCGCCGGTGTCGGTGACCTGCAGGAACTTGCTCAGGTCGGCCTTGGCTTCGACCGGCTGCGTGAAGGTGACCGCCAGCGACAGCGAGTCGTTGTACTGGCGCGGTTGGCAATTGAGGACCGCGAACGGATCGGCGCTGCCGACCGTGGCCGTCGCCGGCAAGGCCTCGGGCTTGGCGCCGCCGGCCGCCGTGGCGGGCGCCGACGTGGTTGCCGCCGGCGTGGCCGTCTGCGGCGTCGCGGGCGCGGACGGTTGACCGCCCTTGCCCATCCACCAGCCCACGCCGATGGCGCCGGCCACCACGATCGCGCCGGCTACCGCCAGCCAGGTCTTGCTGTTCTTTCCACTCACGGCAAACCTCCCCGCCTACTCGAATGCGATGCTCCTTTGCGGCGGAGCTGCCGACCTGATATTGCCGCGCGCTTCTCGGTGCGCGGTTCCTGCTTTGCAACCCTGTACAGCAGAACGCCGCCTGTTCCGGCGGCGCTGTTCTTGCGAGTTCAGACCGGTTCCATCACGCACTGCAACGGGTGCTGGCGCGCCCGCGCATACTGGGCCACCTGGGCAATCCGGGTGGCGGCCAGGTCGCGCGGATAGACGCCGCAGACGCCGCGCCCTTCGTGATGCACCTGCAGCATGATGCGCGTGGCTTCTTCGTGATTCTTGTTGAAGAACTTTTGCAGCACCTTCACGACAAACTCCATCGGGGTGTAGTCGTCATTCAGCAACAGGACCTGGTACATCGGAGGCGGCGCGACGCGGGCCGGCGCCTTCTCGACGGCCAAATCTTGTTGGGTATCCAAGGTAGAACTCATAGGGCGGCTATTCTATTTAATCAGGGGACGGCTTGCATGTAACTTACGCAAAATTACACGTAGAAATGCGTAGTTTCCATACTTGACTCCGCAAAGAAAAGCGGCGCATTATCCACGCATTCTGGGGTTTTCAATTCATCGAAAACCTGCCAGGAGGCCGGAGGGGGGACAGGGGTCTAGGCCGCGATGCCCTTCTGTCAACATACGATTCAATGAGGCAGTCCGCATGTCTGATACGACCGCAACCGCCGTCCAAGGGGACAATCCCAAATCGACGGGTACCGTCAAATGGTTCAACGATGCAAAGGGTTTCGGCTTCATTACGCCCGACGACGGCGGTGAAGATCTGTTCGCCCACTTCTCGTCCATCCAGATGAATGGTTTTAAAACCCTGAAAGAAGGCCAGAAAGTGGCTTTCGAGATTATCCAGGGGCCCAAAGGCAAACAGGCGCTCAATATCACCGCTGCCTGAGTTACTCTTTAAAGCGCAACGGTAAGGTTGCGCCATTATCAGGCGGGGCTTTCGGGCCCCGCCTTGTTATTTTCTTATTACTGCGATTACCGCGTCTGGTTATGCTGAAGAATGCTGCTGTGTTTCATGTTGGTCGTGCGTTGCTCAAAACAGCGTTCATTAAATCGGCGATGCGCGGGACGATAGCGGCGCTGCTCGGCGCCGCCACGCTGGCGCTGCCCGCGACGGCGGGCGCCCAGACGCCGACCGGCCCGCAACCGACGCTGCCCATCGCGCAACTGGCCGCCGGCATCCATATTATCCGCGCAGAAGTCGCCAATACGGAAGCCAGCCGCCGCGACGGCCTCATGTTCCGCAAGGAACTGGCCGGCAACGACGGCATGCTGTTCGTCTTCGAGCAGCCCGACGTGCAGTGCTTCTGGATGCGCAACACCCTTTTGCCGCTGTCGATCGCTTTTATCGCCGACGACGGCACGATCGTCAACATCGAGGACATGGCGCCCCAGACCGACGACACCCATTGCTCCAAGAAACCGGTGCGCTACGCGCTGGAAATGGCGCAGGGCTGGTACGACAGCCACGGCATGAAGGCCGGCAGGAAGATCGACGGACTGCCCTGAGCCAGCCCGCCTTCTCACGCAACAAGGGAGCCCGCGGGCTCCCTTGTCGTTTGGCCGCGCCGCCACGGCGGCCGGCCCGGCCCCGGACGAGCGGGGCCGTCGCGAAAATCAGACGCGCTCGATGATCAGGGCGATGCCCTGGCCCACGCCGATGCACATCGTGCACAGCGCGTAGCGGCCGCCGGTGCGGTGCAGCTGGTTGATCGCGGTGGTGGCCAGGCGCGCGCCGCTGGCGCCCAGCGGGTGGCCCAGGGCAATGGCGCCGCCGTTGGGATTGACGCGCGGGTCGTTGTCGGCGATGCCCAGCTGGCGCAGCACGGCCAGGCCCTGGGCGGCGAACGCTTCGTTCAGCTCGATCACGTCCATCTGGTCCAGCGTCAGGCCGGTCTGGGCCAGCACCTTGCGGGTGGCGGGCGCCGGGCCGATGCCCATGATGCGCGGCGCGACGCCGGCGGTGGCCATGCCGACCACGCGGGCGCGCGGCGTCAGGCCGTGGCGCGCGGCGCCCTTCTCGTCGGCCAGCAGCAGCGCGGCGGCGCCGTCGTTCACGCCCGAGGCGTTGCCGGCGGTCACGGTGCCGCCTTCGCGGACCACGCCCTTGAGCTTGGCCAGCGCCTCGAGGCTGGTTTCACGCGGGTGTTCGTCCTTGGACACGACGAGCGGATCGCCCTTCTTCTGCGCGATCGAGACCGGCACGATCTCGGCGTCGAAGAAGCCTTCCTTCTGGGCGCGGGCCGTCTTCTGCTGGCTGGCCAGCGCGAACAGGTCCTGGTCTTCGCGGTTGATCTTGAAATCGTCGGCGACGTTCTCGGCGGTTTCCGGCATCGAGTCGACGCCGTACTGGGCCTTCATCAGCTTGTTGATGAAGCGCCAGCCGATGGTGGTGTCATAGATCGCGGCGTTGCGCGAGAAGGCGCTGTCGGCCTTGCCCATGACGAACGGCGCGCGGCTCATGCTTTCGACGCCGCCGGCCAGCATCAGACCGGCTTCGCCGGCGCGGATGGCGCGCGCGGCGCTGCCGATGGCATCCAGGCCCGAACCGCACAGGCGGTTGACCGTGGCGCCGGGCACTTCGACCGGCAGGCCGGCCAGCAGCGTGGCCATGCGGGCGACGTTGCGGTTGTCTTCGCCGGCCTGGTTGGCGCAGCCCAGGATGGCATCGTCGATTTCTTCCCAGCGCACGCCAGGATTGCGCGCCACCAGCGCCTTGATGGCTACGGCCGCGAGGTCGTCGGGGCGCACCGAAGCCAGTGCGCCGCCGTAGCGGCCGAAGGGGGTGCGAATCGCGTCACAAATATAGGCATGCACGGTCATGAGATGCTCGGATTGAAGTGGAGGAATCGGATGCGCACGATCTTAACGCAGCGGTTTCGCGCCAAGTTGGTGCATCCCGCGGATGTCCGCACAACGGACGGTGTCCAGCAGCTGTTCACTCACCGTACGGCCCGCGCTCACGGCGCGGGTGTGCCGGCACGGGCGGCGCGGCCCGCGTCGACGATGGCCTGGCGCCGGAAACGGCCGGCGGCGAGGTGATAGAACGGCTGCGGGCAGAACTGGCGCGACACGCCCGAAGCCAGCAGCGAGCCGACCAGCAGCCAGAACAGCATCGGTTGGCTGCCCGTCATTTCCATGACCACCACGCTGGCCGTCAACGGCGCCTGGGTGGCTGCGGCCAGGAAGGCGGCCATCGACACCAGCACCAGCACGCGCTGGTCCACGCCCTCGCCCGCCAGCTGCCAGATGTGATGGCCGATGCCGGCGCCGGTGGTCAGCGCCGGCGTGAAGATGCCGCCGGGAATGCCGGCCCAGTACGAGGCCACGGTGGCGGCCAGCTTGGCCAGGCCGAAGCCGGCGGGCAAGGCGTGCTGCGTCTCGCCCGACAGCAAGTCGGCGGCCGCGCCGTAGCCCGTGCCGTAGACGCTGCCGGCCGTGGCCAGGCCGATCAGCGCCAGCGCCACGCCCATGGCGAAGGCGGTCCAGATGGGATGGGCGCGGATCCAGGCGCGCCAGGACGCGGGCGCCATGCCCGCCGCCCCCTTGCCCAGCAGGCGCGCGAAGATGCCGCCCAGCGCGCCGTTGAGCGCGGCGCAGATCAGCACCCACCACAGCATGCCGTGCGTCAGCACCGCGCCGCCAAAGGTGCCGAAATAGGGGTTGTTGCCCTGCACCGCCACCACCAGGAAACCCGCCGCCAGTACGCCGATCAGCACCAGCCGCTGCCAGCGCAGCACCGTGCCGCGGCCCAGCTCCTCGATGGCGAAGATGACGCCCGCCAGCGGCGCATTGAAGGCCGCGGCCAGGCCGCCGGCGGCGCCCGCCGCGATCAGTTCGTTGGCATGGAAGCCGCGCAGCTGCAGGCCGCGGCGTTTCCAGAAATCGCCCCAGGCCAGCATCACGGCGGCGCCGACCTGCACCGACGGCCCTTCGCGGCCGATCGAGGCGCCGGCCAGCATGCCGAAGAACGCCAGGGGAATCTTCCATAACGCCTGCGCCAGCGACACCAGGCTGCGCTGGCTCGCGCCGGGCGGCAGCGACAGCGCGCCGATGACCTGCGGGATGCCGCTGCCGGCGGCGTTGGGCGCGAACCGCAGCGTGGCCCAGCGCAGGATGGCCAATGCGCACGGCAGCACCAGCAGCGCCAGCCAGCCGGCGTGCCCGACCCATTCGCGATTCCATTCCAGCGCGCGGTCGGCCAGATAGGCAAAGCCCAGCGACACCAGCGCGACCAGCGCCGCGCCGCCTAGCAACAGCGCCATCTGCAGGCTCTTGCGCGACAGGCGGTTGGTTTGCCGCAGCTTGCGGCGCAGGAAGTGGCGGGAACCGGTGGCGATGCGGCGCAGCGGAGTGGGCAGGAACATGAGCGGGGCCAAGCGGCAAAGGGCGGCGAAACCAGAAGTGGCTCAACCTTACCATTGCCGCCTGACTGCCAGCCCACAACGGCGCGCCATTCAGAACGACGACCAGTCGTCCTCGTCCGCGCCGTGCTTGATGAGGGCCGGACGCGCCACCACCGGTTCCTGGCGCGCCGCCACCGCCGCCGGATGCGGCGTGGCCCGGCCGGCCTGGATCAGCCGGGCCTGCGGCTCGGCGCCCATCGCCACCACGCCGGCATCGACCTTGAAGCGCCGCACCTGCTGCGACAGGCGACCGGCCTGGTCCTGCATGCTGCCGGCCGCGGCGGCGGCCTGCTCCACCAGCGCGGCATTCTGCTGGGTCACCGTATCCATCTGCGCCACGGCCTGGTTGACCTGGCCGATGCCGGTGGATTGCTCGGCCGAAGCGCTGGCGATTTCGTGCACCAGGATCGCGGCCTGGCGCACGCTTTCCACGACCTCGCGCATGGTGTTGCCGGCCTCGTCGGCCTGACGCGTGCCGCCCTCGACGCGATGCACGGACTCGTCGATCAGGGCCTTGATTTCCTTGGCGGCGACGGCCGAGCGCTGCGCCAGGGTGCGGACCTCGCCCGCCACCACGGCAAAGCCGCGGCCCTGCTCGCCGGCGCGCGCGGCCTCGACCGCGGCGTTCAAGGCCAGGATGTTGGTCTGGAACGCGATACCGTCGATCACGCTGGTGATATCGGCGATGCGGCGCGAACTCTCGGAGATCTCGCTCATGGTCCGCACCACGACATCGACCACTTCGCCGCCGCGCGACGCCACGGCCGAAGCCTGGGTGACGAGCTTTTCGGCCTCGCCGGCATTGCTGGCGTTCTGCTGTACGGTGCTCGTCAGCTGCTCCATCGAGGCGGCGGTCTCCTCCAGGGAAGCGGCCTGTTCCTCGGTGCGCTGCGACAGGTCGGCGTTGCCCTGCGCGATCTGCGCCGACGCCGTGGCGATATTCTCGCAACCGTCGCGCACGTCGCGCACGATGCGCGACAGGTTCTCGTTCATGGCCTTGAGCGCGGCCATCAGGTCGCCGGTTTCATCACGAGAGGTGACCTGGATGTTGCCGCTGAGGTCGCCATTGGCCACGCGCCGCGCCGCCGCCACCGCCTGACCCAGCGGCCGCACGATGCCGCGCGTCACCAGCCAGCCCAGCAGCAGGCCAAGCACCACGCCGGCCACCGACAGCACGATCAGAATCAGGCGCGTGCTCGAGTACAGCTCGGAGACTTCCTGCACGGCCCGCTCGGCGGCCTGTTCCTTGGCCGCGGCCAGTTCGCGCATGAGCTTCTCCGCCTTGTCCGACGCCGCCGCCGCGCGCTTGGTGAGCGCCGCGGCCTCGGGATCGACCTGCGCCAACGGGTACTTCTGCGCATCCTCCAGGAATTCGATGGACTCGTGCTTCCAGACCTCTTCGGCTTCCGTGAATTGCGCCAGCAGCCGCTTGCCGTTCTCGAGGATGAAGGTGTCGGCGGCCTTGGCGCGCATGCGCTCGAGCTTCTCGAGCGACTGGTCGAACTGCTTGCGCAGCGTCTGGCGCTCTTCTTCAGTGGATGCCGCTAGATAGCTTTTGCGGGCGCGGCCCGCTGCAATCAGGCTGATATTGGCTTCCTTGATGTCCGAGAGTCCGCGAAATTCGGTATCGAAGATGCGGTCGTTCATGTCGTTGATGCGGGACAGGCCCCACACCCCGAACGCGCCGATGATGCCTCCCAGCAGCGCCACCATCAGGAAGGCCCCCGACAGGCGCCCGCCGATGCGCGCGCCAATATTCAACCCCGAAAAAAACCGCAACATGCTTCCCTTCCCGTCAAACACCACGGTGTTTTATGGCGGGCATGCCGCGATCGTTGGCCCCATGGCTCAGCCGCAGACTGCCATCAACGATAGCGGCAGCTTTCCTCCCGGGTACCCAGGAAGAGAGGGAGATTCATTCTCATTTTCTACAAAATGGATTCGACAATATACAAAATTTTGGACTGCAATCCAGGATGTCAGTCGGGTTTTGCAAAGCGCCAAAACAAAAAGGCCCCTCGCGATGCGAGGGGCCCAGGCCTAGCGGTGCGCGCCGGGCGCGCAGCGGAATCAGGCGAAATTCTTGGCAGCGAAGTCCCAGTTCACCAGGGCCCAGAAGTTTTCCAGGTACTTGGGACGGGCATTGCGATAGTCGATGTAGTACGCGTGTTCCCAGACATCACAGGTGAGCAGCGGCTTGTCGGCCGTGGTCAGCGGGGTGGCGGCGTTGCTGGTGTTGACGATGTCGACGGAGCCGTCGGCCTTCTTGACCAGCCAGGTCCAGCCCGAACCGAAGTTGCCGGCGGCCGACTTGTTGAAGGCTTCCTTGAAGGCGTCGAAGCTGCCCCACTTGGCGTTGATGGCGTCGGCCAGCTTGCCCGTCGGCGCGCCACCGGCCTTGGGAGCCAGGCTGTTCCAGTAGAAGGTGTGGTTCCAGATCTGCGCGGCGTTGTTGAAGATGCCGCCCGAGGACTTCTTGACGATGTCTTCCAGCGACAGGGTCTCGAACTCGGTGCCCGGGATCAGGTTGTTCAGGTTCGTGACGTAGGTCTGGTGGTGCTTGCCGTAGTGGAACTCCAGCGTCTCTTTCGAGATGTGCGGAGCCAGCGCGTCCAGTTCGTAAGGCAGGGGGGGAAGAGTATGTGCCATGTGTCGGTTCCTTCTGTTGAGTGCACGATCAAGCCGTTCAATTGTATCGGCAACTCTGCGAGGATACCGCGTTAACCCCGCGGCGGCGCGGGGTTAACAAGCATGTGTTTATGCCTTGCGCGCGTAAACGCTACTCTTTCTCATAGCGCAGTTCGCGCCCGCCTTGCGCGGCCACCAGCGCGCCGTCTTCGCGCAACGCCAATGTCATGTGCAACGGTGTGCGACTGGCCGATTCCGGCAGTTCCAGATCGATGCGCAACGCGCGCGACGAGATATCGGACTTGCTCACATCCACGCTGTGCCAGCGCGCGCCGGCAGGCAGCGGCACGAACACCGCCAGCGCCTTGAGCTCGCCCGGCGCGATCGGCGCGCTGACGCCATCGGCGCCTTCCGACTGCTTCGGCGTGCCGGCGTAATCGGCGCTGGTCGACGACATCGCCACATCGACCTTGACCGGCCGGCCCTCGTAGTACACGCGCACCGTGAGGTCTTCGCCCTGGGCCGGCCGCGTGTCCGCGCCGACCTTCGCGATCGCCGAGAACGGCTGGGTCGGCGGCGTGTCCAGGCGCACCTGCCTGCCCTCCAGACGCCAGGTGCCGCTGGCCTCGATGTCCGTCGCGCCGTAGCTCATCAGGTAATCGAAACGGCCATCGGGCGACAGCAGCAACTCGCTGCCGACTTCGCGCATGCCGCGCAGGTAGTAGTGGCCGGCGACGCGCGCGGCGGCCTTGCCGGGGGCCTTGGCGGCGCCGGACCCGGCCGGGCAGGTCTGCTTGAGCGGCGCGCCGGCCGCCTGCAGCGCGGCGGCGAAGTCGGGCGCGGCCTGGCATGCCAGCGTCTGGCTGAAGGACTGGCCCGAGGGCGCCGCCGCGCCATCGAAGCGCGCGTGGCGCCGCGCCAGCAGCGCCAGCATGTCCGGCTGGCCGCTGGCCAGCGCCGTCCAGGCCGGACTGCGGCCTTGCGCATCGGCCGCATCCGGGCTGGCGCCCGCCGCCAGCAGGGCGTCGGCCAGATCGGCGCGGCCCAGCTCGATGGCGGCCACCAGCGGCGTGGCGCCGCTCTCGGCCGGGCGCGCGTCCAGGTCGGCGCCCATGGCCTTCAGGCGCGTGAGCACATCGATCACCGTGTCGCGGCGCGCGATCGCCAACTGGCGGTCGCGCAACAGCGCCGACAACAGCCGCTGCGGCAAGGCCCCGTCCTTGCCGGCGCACTCGGCGCGCGCGCCGGCGTAGCCCGCCGCCTGCAATTGCGCGAAGTACCCGGGCCGGTCGAGCAGCGCGTATTCCGCGCCCGACGGCAGGCAGGCATCGGCCAGCGGCTGTTTGGCGCCCTGCTCCACGCGCTTGACCAGCGCCATGTCGCCGGAGGCCAGCGCCGCGTTCAGCAAGGCATGGCTGGCCGGCGCGCGCGGCAGGCGCGGATCGTCGAGCCGCGCGCCCGCGCCCAGCAGGCGGTCGAGCATGGCGCTGTCGCCGCCGCCGATGGCCCAATACAGGGCGCTGCGGCCGTCGGGCGCGAGGCCGAGCGGATCGGCGCCCTTGGCCAGCAGCGCATCGACCATGGCCGCCTGGCCCGAGGTCACCGCCACCAGCAAGGGCGGCACGCCCTTGTTGTCATAAGGGTCGTCCGACGCCGCCGCCGTGGCCGGCGGATTGACCGCCACGCCGGCGTCGATCAGGTATCTGGCCATCTCCGCATCGCGGTTCTCCAGCGCCTGGCGGATGGCGCCGGCATCGAGCGTCTTCAGGTCGAGGCCGGCGTCGACCAGGTTGCGCAACATGGCCGCGCCCTGCTTGCCCGGCTGGCGCAGCGCCTGCGCCAGCGGCGACCGCGCGGGGTCGGCCAGCAAGGCCTGCAAGGCGGCCGGCGGCGTGGCCGCCAGCAGGTCGTGCAGCAGCGCCGCGTCGTCCGCCTCGATCGCGCGTTGCAGCGCGGACTTGCGGTCGTAGCCTTCGCGCACCAGCGCGGGGTTGGCGCCCGCGGCCAGCAGAACGCGCACGGCATCCGCCTGGCGCGCGCCGACCGCGTCCGCCAGCGGCGTGTCGCCATTCTGTTCGGCGCCGTCGCCATCGACCGCCGCGCCCAGCGCCAGCAGGCGCCGCAGCACGGCGACGTCGCCCTTGCGGGCCGCCAGGTTCATGATGGGGCGCTCGTCGGCCTCCATCCTCAGGAAGACCGCCGCGTCGCCGGTCTGCGGTCCGCGCTGGTTGAACGGCATGCCGGCGCGCAGCAGCGGCACGGCGATGTCGCCGTGCCCCGCCGCCACGGCCGCCTGCGCCGCGTCCAGCCACAGGTCGCGGTCGCCGCTGGCGCCATAGCCCGTCTCCGGCGTCGTGCGCGGCCCCAGTTCGGCCAGCGCCGTGACCGCGCCGGCGTTGCCGGTGTAGGCGGCCAGCGCCAGCGGACTGACGCCCTCGCCATAGGCGGGCCGGGTGCCGGTGGCGGCCAGCGCCCGCACCACCTCGGCGCCTTCGGTCAGTTCGACCAGCGGCCCCCACGCCAGGTAGTCCGCGGCGTGGCGCGGTTGGCCCTGCGCGTCCTTGAAGGCCTGGCGCGTGGCGTCGTCGGCGTGCTCGTCGATATAGGCGAAGGGGCGCGCGGCGCCGGCCTTGAGCAGCGCCAGCACCATGCGCGTGGTCTGCGGCCGGTCGACCAGCCGCGGCAGATACGTCATGCGCACCGCGAATTCGAAATCGCGATTGAGCAGGAATTCGAGCGGGGTCTTGTTCTCGTCGCCGCGCTGGTCGGGCCGGGCGCCGGCGGCCAGCAGCATGTCCAGGATCTCGGGCGTGCCGTACAGCAGGGCCAGTTGCAGCGACGGACGGCGCGATTCGTAGGTGATGTCGTCGAGCGCCGGCCGGGTCGCCAGCAGCGCCGCCAGCATGCGGGTGCGGGCCGGCAGCGCGGCCTGATAGGCCTGGCGCAGGCGCGCCGCCTCGTCCGCCGGCATGTCCCAATACACGTGCTTGCCACGCTCGCCCGCCGGCCTCAGCAGCGCGTGCAGCAGCGGCACGCCTTCCAGCGCGTAGTCGCCCGGCTGCTTCACTTTGGCCAGCGCGGCGGTGAAGGCCGCCTCGTCGCCGGCGGCGGCGGCGCTGAACAAGGCGCGGGTCTCGGCGGTCTCGGCCGCCTGGTATTCGCGGTAGGGCGATACGCAGTCGCAATCGGACCGCGGCTTGGGTGGCGGCGCGGCCGGGGGCGGTGGCGCCACGGACGGCGGCGCGGCGGGCGGCGGCGGCGGATCGATCTGGAATTCGGCCGGGGCCGGGGCGGGAGCGGGAGTGGATGCGGGCGCCGCGGCCGGCGCGCGGCCGCGCGCATCGGCCTCGGCCTTGTTGCGCGCCTTGATGGCGCCGCTATCGGCCCGCGCCGGCGGCGTCGCGGCCAGCGTCACGGCGGCCAACAGCGCCGCCAGCAAAGCGGCCTGGCGCATGCGGCGCGCAGGCTTGCGTGGTTCGTTCAACCGCATCGTGTCATCCCTGCCGGCCGGCCCGAGGGGGCCATGTTGTCCCACTATCGCCTGTGCGCGGCGCTTCAGAGATCGCGCGTCTCGCGCACCTGCGTGACCTCGACCCGGGCGCCGCCCTGGGCGAAGCTCAGGTCCAGGCCCTGCCCCGCCGCCAGATGGGCGGCATCGCGCACGATGCGGCCGTCGGCGTCCCGGGCGATAGCATACCCGCGCGCCAGCGTGTTGCCGGGATCGAGCGCGCGCAGTTGCGCGCCGGCCGCGGCCGG
>NZ_CYTU01000009.1:66407-112055 GCF_001299375.1 Achromobacter sp. 2789STDY5608621
GGGCCGGCGACACCAGTTGCGCGGCGGCGCGATCCAGCCGCTGCGCCGCGCGTTCCAGGCGGCGCTGCTGGCCGCGCACCAGGGTCTCGGCCGCGTACATGACGCGGCCCAGCAGTTCCGAGCGCGGCACGCAGGCCAGTTCGGCGGCCGCGGTCGGCGTGGGCGCGCGCACGTCGGCGACGAAGTCGGCGATGGTGAAGTCGGTTTCATGGCCGACGCCGCTGATGGTGGTGATGGCGCTGGCGTCGATCTCGCGGGCCAGGGCTTCGTCGTTGAAGCTCCAGAGGTCCTCGATGCTGCCGCCGCCGCGCACCAGCAGCAGCGTATCGACCTCGCCACGGGCGTTCGCCAGGCGGACCTGCGCGGCCAGCCGGCCGGCCGCGTCGGCGCCCTGCACCGGCGCCGGATAGATGATGACCGGCACCTGCGGCGCGCGCCGCGCCAGCGCCGACAGCACGTCGCGCAGCGCGGCGGCATGCAGCGAGGTGATCACGCCGATGGCGCGCGGCATCGGCACCGGTTCGCGCTTGCGCGCCGGATCGAACAGGCCTTCCGCGTTCAACTGCTCTTTCAGGCGCAGGAAGGCTTCGTACAGATTGCCCAGGCCGGCGCGGCGCATGGCGTCGACCTGCAGCTGGTAGTCGCCGCGCGGTTCGTACAGCGACACCCTGACCCTGATTTCGACCTGGTCGCCCGCGCGCGGCACGAAGCCGACCGCGCTGGCGCGGCCCCGGAACATGACGGCGCGCACGGCGGCGCGGCTGTCCTTGAGCGTGAAGTACCAATGCCCGGAAGCCGCCTGCGTGAAGTTGGAAATCTCGCCGCGAACCCACAGTGCCGGGATGCTGCGCTCCAACAACTGCCCCACCGCTTGGTTCAGCTGGGCAACTGTCAGGATATCCCGCGCAAATACGTTGTTTGTGACTGCAAGTTCAATTGTCATAAGGCTTTCCGATGCGTACCTGTCCACAGGGCATACGTAGCGGGCCGCCATGATACCGCGTCCGGGCATTTTTGCCGCGGCTGGCCCGAAAGCTAGCAAATTCGACCTAAGAACATGATTTTTATGGAATTTCCGACCATACGCGGCTGCTCGAATTTGGAGCAAACAAGCGCAAGCCCTGTGCCCGCAAGCGTTCCGGCGAAGTTTTGCACAGAATTATCCACAAATTCTGTGGATAGTTTTGGCGGCCGGCCGCCCTTGCCACATCCCCGCCGCGCCGTTACAGTTTCGGCTTGATCAGATGCCGGCGCGTGGCCCTTCCCCGCCCCCCGGTGCACCTGGAGTTGACCGCTTTGCTTTCCATCTTGCGCGAGGCCGGCTGGCCGATCTGGCCCCTGCTGGCGACGTCCGTGCTGGGTCTTGCGCTGATCTTCGAGCGCTTCCTGTCGCTGCGCCGCAGCCAGGTCATGCCGCGCGGCCTGAACGAACAAGTGGCCGAGATGCTGCGCAACCGCCAGGATTCGCCCGAATCGCTGAGCCGCCTGGAACGCAATTCCCCCCTCGGCCGCGTGCTGGCCGAGGTCATGCGCCACCGCCACCTGCCGCGCGAGGAATTGCGCAGCGTGGTCGAGGACACCGGCCGCGCCGTGGCCCATGACCTGAGCCGCTACATCCCCGCCATCGGCACCATCGCCGTGGTCGCGCCGCTGATGGGCCTGTTCGGCACCGTGGTCGGCATGATCGAGATCTTCGGCTCGTACACGCCCGGCGGCGGCGACCCCGCCCAGCTGGCGCGCGGCATCTCGATCGCGCTGTACAACACCGGCTTCGGCATCCTCATCGCCATCCCCGCCATGATCGCGCACCGCTATCTGCGCGGCCGCGTCGACGGCTACCTGAACGCGATGGAGCTGTCGGCCGCGCGGCTGGCGCGCGCCGTGTCGCACGCGCCCGCCCCGCGCGAGGACCGTCCATGAATTTCCGGGGCTCCCGGGGCGACCGCGACGAGCTGGACATCAACCTGATTCCGCTCATCGACGTCCTGCTGGTCATCCTCATCTTCCTGGCGGCGACCACCTCGTTCGCCCGCTTCACGCAGCTGAAGGTCACGCTGCCGCAGGCGTCCGCCGAACAGGAGACCCCGCCGGCGCTGGAAGTGGCGATCAGCCAGGACGGGCGCTATGCGCTCAACGGCACCCTGATCGACGTCTCCACGCCGCCCGAGATCGCCGACGTGCTGCGCCAGGCCGCCGCCGGCAAGACCGAACCGCTGGTGGTCATCAACGCCGACGCCCAGGCCACCCACCAGTCCGTGATCAACGTGATGGAAGCGGCCCGCCTGGCCGGCATCGGCCGCGTCAACTTCGCCGCCCAGACCACCCGGTGAGCGCGTCCCGCCCCAAGGCCTCGCTGCTTGCGCGCCAATGGCAGCACGGCGGCTGGCTCTCCACCCTGCTGCGCCCCCTGTCCGCGCTGACCGCGCGCGTGGTGGCGCGCAAGCGTGCGCGCTACCGCGACGGCCGCGCCAGGGCCTACCGGGCGCCGGTGCCGGTGGTGGTGATCGGCAACATCTTCGTCGGTGGCACCGGCAAGACGCCGATGGTCATCGCCACGGTCCAGGCGCTGCGCGCCCGCGGCTACACGCCGGGCGTGGTCAGCCGCGGCTACGGCGTGAAGCTGGGACCGCAGCCGCGCGTCGGCCTGGGGGAACTGGAGGCGGCGCAATTCGGCGACGAGCCGGCGCTGATCGCGCGCGCCACCGGCGCCCCGGTGTCGGTGCACCCGCGCCGCGCGCTGGCCGCCCAGGCGCTGCTGGCCGCGCATCCGCGTGTCGATGTGATCGTGTCCGATGACGGCCTGCAACACCTGGCGCTGGCACGCGACGTGGAAATCGTGGTGCAGGATCAGCGCGGCATCGGCAATGGCCGGCTGCTGCCCGCCGGCCCCCTGCGCGAGCCGGCCAGCCGGCTGCGCGAGGTGGATGCGGTGATCACCAACATCGGCGTGCCCGACGGCCGCGCGGCGCCGCCAGCCGACGCGCGGCCGCGCCAGGTCGCCATGTGGCTGGAACCCGATGACGCCCGCCAGATCGAGGGCGGCGCGCGCCGGCCGCTGGCGGCCTTCGCCGGCCAGCCGGACGTGGCCGCGGCCGCCGGCATCGGCAACCCGGAACGTTTCTTCGCCACGCTGCGGGCCCAGGGCATCGCGCTGGCGGCCACCCTGCCCCTGCCCGACCACCACGACTACGCGCGTTCACCGTTCCAGGAATTGGCCGCGCCCATCATCCTGGTCACGTCCAAGGACGCGATCAAATGCGCCGCCTTGCACGACGCGCGCCTGTGGGAAGTGCCGGTGCGGGCCGGCTTTTCCGACCCGCAACTGTTCGACTGGCTGGCGCAGGCATTGCGCCAGCGCGCCCCGCGCCAACCGGCCTAGAAGAACGCCGGACGCGCCGCGACCGGACGCCGGGCGTACTCCGCCAGGCCGCGCTTGCGCGCCGCCGCCGCGCGCAGCCGCAGCGCCGCCAGGACGCCGTGCACGATCACCAGCAACAGCGCCGCCGCCAGCCAGATCACGCGCGCCAGCGAAGGCCACGGATCGTCCAGCGAACGGCGCGCATCGAGGTCCACGACCGTGTCGCCCGAGGCCTCGCGCTCGACCGCCGTGACCACGCCCGCGGCCTGGAACGGCTGGGCGCCATCGGCCGCCAGCATCGCGACCTGGCGGCTCCAGGACTGCAGCATGTCCGGCATCTCCTCGCGCGCCATCAAGGACGACAGATCGGCATAACGGCCGGGCCACACCTGCAGGACGACGCCGCCGCGCTGGCGCGCCATCAGGTCGTTGCCGGCGCGCGCCAACACCTCGCGCAGCTGCGGCTCCATGCTGCTCTTGGCCAGGCCGCGCAGCTGGTTGGCGGCGCGCGTGATGATGACGCCCTCGTCGGCATTGCCCCGCTGCTTGAAGGCGCCGCCCTGCGCCAGCTGCAACAGCGCCAGCCAGTTGTCGGGTTCGTCGCGCGCCAGCATCAGGCTGTCGACGGTCTCGGCCTTGAGGCGATCGCACTCGGCGATGGCCTGGCCGGTGGCGCTCTCGCACGCCAGCTCGATGGTCAGCACCAGATCGGTCACGCGGCTCACCGTCACGGCCGACACGTTGCGGGCGTTGTAGGCGGCCAGCGGATTGCCGGCCAGGCTGCCGTAGACCTGATTGCGGACCAGCATGTCCATCATCGGGTTGGGCCGGGTCTTCAGAAAAGCGCCCGAATACAGCTGCAGCGCGGCCGGCGCCACGCGCAGTTCGTCGGCGCGGATCGCCTCGCCCTGCCAGCGGATGCGCTCGCAATCGAAGCGCACCTCGCCCTGGCGGTACGCGTCCGGCTGGAACTGGCAGCGGCCCGCGCCCTTCAAGGACACCAGGTCGCCGGGCGCGGGCGGATCCTGGACCAGCGCCGCGGCCGAGTCGTAGACGCGCGGCTGCGCGCCGCGCGCCCAGGCCGACGCAAGCGCGATGTCGCCGCGCAGGTCGGCGCCATCGATCAGGCCCAGCGCCACGCCGGCGATCAGGCCGGCCAGCGCCAGCGTCACGTGGCGACCCCAGGCCACGCTCGGAAACAGGCGCTGCTCCTCGTCCACCGAAAAGCGGTTGCCCAGGCGCAGCACGGCGTAGTCTTCCACCCGCAGGTCCACGTCGACGCGGCCGTCGTCCGGCAGCTCCAGGTTGGCGCGCCAATGGTCGGGCAGCGTCACCGGCAGCTTGTCGCCCAGGAACAGCTGGGTCGACACCGCCTGCGCGTTGGCCGGATTGGTCAGCACGATCGCGTTCAATTCGCCCCGCACCCGGTTCACCTTCTGCGCCGCGCCCAGCGGCCGCCGGCGCCAGGTCAGCCAGACGGCCAGCAGCGCCGGCGCGGCGGCCGAGGCCAGCCACGCCAGGCCGCCGCCCGCCGCGGCCACGCCCAGGCAGACGAAGGCCGCCAGCCACAGCAGGGCGGGCCAGAAGGCGATGCCGGACGGACGGCGCCAGGCGATCTCGGCGGGCGTTTCCTCGCGCTGGCTCAGGATCTCGACCCGCATGGCGTCGGCGAACTCGCGTTCGGCGTGGGCGTCGGACGCATTGCCGGCGTCCTGCGCGGCGGCCGCGTCGGCGTCGACCACGTTCTGCATCTCGCCCAGCTTGCCGCTGGACCATTGCTGGTTCTGCTTCTGCCGGCGCGCCTCGCGCTCGCGGCCGCCGGCCAGGTCGAATTCGCCGTTCAGCGCCACCACGATGGCGAATTTCTCCGTCATCACCACTTCGGCCTGGTTGTCCTCGCGCAGATAGTCGCGCGCATCGTAGGGCAGCACCACGTCGACGCCGCCCAGCGTGTCGTGCATGGTGGCCGCGCCATGGCCCGATTCCAGCCCGTGGCGCACGAAGGCGCCGCGCAGCGGGAACACGCCGTCATTCAGGAGCGCGACGCGTTGGGTCGGCTTGGCGGGCCGCACCAGGAACGGCTGCACCAGCGCCTGTTCCTCCGCGCTCAGCCGCCGCAGCGGCTGGCCTTCCTGCTTGAGTTCGCGCAGCGCGCCCTTGTTGTCACTGCGGCGCGCCATGTAGGTGATGGCGCTGATGACCGACCAGACCAGGATGATGAGCATCAGCCCGATGCGAAGGGTGTTGGCATCCATTGTTCTGTTTTTCCTCTTTCCTCACGTCGCGGCGGATCATAGCCACCATCCGTCCCGGAATTTCTAGCGCGAGCGTCAAAACATGACAATAATTAACAGAACCACCCATCCGGCGGCCCCGTTCACCGCCTCGCGCCGCGCGCCGGGCGGCCGATCGCGGGTTGCGCGCGCCCAAACTGTTTTAGAATCCCGGTCATGGAATCCCGCCTTCTCGACATCCTCGTCTGCCCCCTGTGCAAGGGCCGCCTCGAACACGACCGGACCCAGGCCGAACTGGTCTGCCGCGCCGACCGCCTGGCGTTCCCGCTGCGCGACGGCATTCCCGTCATGCTTGAATCGGAAGCGCGCTCGCTGGACGACGCCCCCGTTTCCTCCTGACCCGCCCGCATCGTGAGCTTCATCGCCCTGATCCCGGCGCGGACCGCCTCGACCCGCCTGCCCGACAAGCCGCTCGCCGACATCGCCGGCAAGCCGATGGTGGTGCGCACGGCCGAGCGCGCGGCGCAATCGGGCGCCGCGCAGGTCTACATCGCCACGGATGACGCGCGCGTCCAGGACGCCGCCCGGGCCCACGGCCTGCGCGCCCTGATGACGCGCGGCGACCATCCCACCGGCACCGACCGCCTGGCCGAGGCCGTGGAACAGCTGGGCCTGCCCGACGACGCCATCGTCGTCAACGTGCAGGGCGACGAGCCGCTGATCGAACCCGAACTCATCGACGCCGTGGCCGCCCGCCTGGCCGACAGCCCGGAGGCGGACATCGCCACCTGCGCCTGTCCGCTGGCCGACGCCCAGGCGCTGTTCAATCCCAATGTGGTCAAGCTGGTCTGCGCCGTCGACGGCCGCGCGCTGTATTTCTCGCGCGCGCCGATCCCGTGGGCGCGCGACGCGCTGGCCGGCGGCGAGCGCGTGCTGGCCGAGGGCCTGCCCGCCTGGCACCACATCGGCCTGTACGCCTACCGCGTGTCGTTCCTGCGCCGCTACCCGACCCTGCCGCAAGGCGCGCTGGAACGGTTCGAGTCGCTGGAACAGCTGCGCGCGATGGAGCACGGCCACGTCATCGTCGTCCATCGGGCGTCGCACCCTCCGGCCGCCGGCGTAGATACCCCCGCCGACCTGGAACGCGTTCGCTTGATCTATAGCAAACAGATATAAGGGTTATTTCGCATGGCGCGGCCCCGCAGAGGCTGCTGCGTTGCGGCATAATCGCTCGGATCACAAAAATTAAACCCCATTCAGGAGCACTCATGCGTCTCATCTTGCTCGGACCTCCCGGCGCCGGCAAAGGCACTCAGGCCGCGTTTCTCACCCAGCATTTCGGCATTCCCCAGATTTCCACGGGCGACATGCTGCGCGCCGCGGTCAAGGCCGGCACGCCCCTGGGCATCGAAGCCAAGAAGGTCATGGATGCCGGCGGCCTGGTCTCGGATGAGATCATCATCGGCCTGGTCCAGGACCGCCTGAAGCAGCCCGACTGCGCCAACGGCTACCTGTTCGACGGCTTCCCGCGCACCATCCCGCAAGCCGACGCGCTCAAGAGCGCCGGCGTCAAGCTGGACTACGTGGTGGAAATCGAAGTCCCCGAAGAAGACATCATCGAACGCATGAGCGGCCGCCGCGTGCACCAGCCCAGCGGCCGCAGCTACCACGTGCGCTTCAACCCGCCCAAGGTCGAAGGCAAGGACGACGTCACCGGCGAAGACCTGATCCAGCGCGACGACGATCGCGAGGACACCGTCCGCAACCGCCTGAACGTGTACCGCCAGCAGACCCGTCCGCTGGTCGACTATTACTCGACGTGGGCCCAGCAAAGCCCCGCCGACGCGCCGAAGTATCGCAAGATCTCCGGCGTCGGCGCGGTCGAGGAAATCAAGTCGCGCCTGTTCGACGCGGTCAAGAACTGACCGGGCGCTTCGATGGCTCCAGGCCTTCGGCGCCGGCCGGACGCGATGCGTCCCGGCCCCGGCCCGAAGGCCTTGTCGCATCCGGCGCCCGCCGCGCCGCTTTCATCCCTTGAATTGATCTGGTGGTAGAGACATGGAAATCGCGAACAAGGTATTCATCGTTACCGGTGGCGCATCCGGCCTGGGCGCCGGCACCGTGCGCATGCTGGTGGCCAACGGCGCCAAGGTCGTCATCGCCGACCTGCAGGACGGCCCTGGCGAGGAACTGGCCAAGGAACTGGGCCAGCGCTACGTGCACTGCGACGTGACGCAAGAGGCCGACGGCCAGCGCGCCGTCGCCGCGGCCAAGGAACTGGGCGCCCTGTTCGGCCTGGTCAACTGCGCCGGCGTGGCGCCCGCCGCCAAGATCGTCGGCAAGAACGGCGCGCACCCGCTGGACCTGTTCCAGAAGGTCGTGTCGATCAACCTGATCGGCAGCTTCAACATGATGCGCCTGGCCGCCGAGGCCATGAGCGGCAACACGCCCGAGCCCACCGGCGAGCGCGGCGTGATGATCAACACGGCCTCGGTCGCCGCGTTCGACGGCCAGATCGGCCAGGCGGCCTACGCCGCCTCCAAGGCCGGCGTGGCCGGCATGACCCTGCCGATCGCCCGCGACCTGGCCAAGACCGGCATCCGCTGCATGACCATCGCCCCTGGCATCTTCGGCACCCCGATGATCTTCGGCATGCCGCAGGAAGTGCAAGACTCGCTGGCCGCCAGCATCCCCTTCCCCGCCCGCCTGGGCCGCCCGGAGGACTACGCCAAGCTGGTGCAGAGCATCATCACCAATGACATGCTGAACGGCGAGACGATCCGCCTGGATGGCGCCATCCGGATGCCCCCGAAATAAAAATGCCCCCACGCCCCCCCAATTTCCCGGGGGGCTTTTTTCTTTTGCAGTCACCTCAATGAGCCTGTTCCGTTCCGCGGCCACCGTCAGCAGCCTGACCCTGCTGTCCCGTATTTCCGGCCTGGTCCGCGACGTCCTGGTGGCGCGCGCTTTCGGCGCCGGCCCCATCACCGACGCCTTCTGGGTCGCCTTCCGCATTCCCAACCTGCTGCGGCGGCTGTTCGCCGAGGGCGCCTTCGCCCAGGCCTTCGTGCCGATCCTGGGCCATGCCCGCAACAACCGCTCCGAGGCCGAAGTCCGCACGCTGCTGGACCGCGTGGCGCTGCTGCTGACCATGGCGCTGATGACGGTCACGCTGATCGGCATCATCGCCGCGCCGTGGGTGGTGTCGGCCATGGCCAGCGGCCTGCGCGGCGCGGCCCGCGATACCGAATTCGGCGCCGCCGTCTGGATGACGCGGATGATGTTCCCCTACATCTTCTGCATGTCGCTGATCGCGTTCGCCTCCGGCGTGCTCAATACCTGGCGCCGCTTCGCCGTGCCGGCGTTCACGCCGGTGCTGCTGAACCTGGCCATGATCGCCGCCTGCCTGTGGCTGGCGCCGCGCATGGACGTGCCGGTCTACGCGCTGGCCATCGGCGTCATGGCCGGCGGCGTGGCGCAACTGGCGGTGCAATGGGTCGCGCTGGCGCGGCTGGGCATGACGCCGCGCTTTTCGCTGCGCTTTCGCGAGGCCTGGGCCGACCCCACCGTGCAGCGCATCCTCAAGCAGATGGCGCCGGCCACGCTGGGCGTGTCGGTGGCGCAGATCTCGCTGCTGATCAACACCAACATCGCCACCTGGCTCACGCCCGGCAGCGTCACCTGGCTGTCGTTCGCCGACCGCCTGATGGAATTCCCGACCGCCCTGCTGGGCGTGGCCCTGGGCACCGTGCTGCTGCCCAGCCTGTCGGCGGCCCACGCCCGCGACGACCACGACGGCTACAGCGCCCTGCTCGACTGGGGCCTGCGGCTGGTGCTGCTGCTGGGCCTGCCCGCGGCGGTGGGCATGGCGCTGCTGTCGGACGGCCTGGTGGCCACGCTGTTCCACTACGGCGCGTTCTCGTCCCAGGACGTGCTGCAGACCCGGCTGGCGGTCATGTCCTATTCGGCCGGCCTGATCGGCCTGCTGGCGGTGAAGATCCTGGCGCCCGGCTTCTACGCCAAGCAGGACATCCGCACCCCGGTGAAGATCGCCATCGGCGTGTTGATCCTGACCCAGCTGATGAACGTCGCGCTGGTGCCGCTGATGGCCCACGCCGGCCTGGCGCTGGCGATCGGCCTGGGCGCCTGCCTGAACGCGCTGGCGCTGCTGATCGGCCTGCGCCGCCGCGGCGTCTACCGGCCCGGCGCCGGCTGGGGCCGCTTCGCCCTGCGCCTGGTTCCGGCCCTGGCGGCCCTGGCCGCGCTGCTGGTGTACGCAGATGGTCGTATTGACTGGATCGCCCTGCAGGCCCATGCCGGCCATCGCGCGCTCTGGCTGACGGGCGTATTGGCGGCCAGTGCGGCCGTCTACTTCGGCATGCTGTTACTGTTTGGGTTCCGTCCCCGGGACTTCGGACGCCGGTCCGCCCGCTAATTTCCGGGGTTCGCACCCCAATCTCCGCAAAAAGCCGGCTACCCGCCGGCTTTTTTTTGCATTTGATTCGTCAAGAATTGACAAGCGGCCGGTAATCTTTGGTAAAAAACCTTTATTATTTACAAATTGCCATCGAAAGGATTCCCGCCTGGCTACCCAGGCGGCAGCTTGAAGTGAAGTACGCCCAAGGACAACCCATGGCGGACCAAGTCATCAATTGGTTACTGCTGCTACGCTCCGGTAAAGCGACGGCGCAGGACTACAACGATTTCCTGGCGTGGCGCGCGGCCGACCCCCTGCATGAGAATGCCTGGCAACAATTGACGGGCACTCTGGCGGGTTCAGGCTTTGGCCGGCTGGGCGACGCCTATCCTGCCGGTTACGCCACGACCGCCTCGCCGCCGCCCCCACCGCAGGTGGCGCCCGCGCCTGCCGTCACGCCCCCCGTCGTCGTGCCGCCGCGCCGGCGCTTCCTGACGGGTTCGCTCGCGCTCGCCAGCGCGGGCGCCTGCGCCGCTTACGTCGGCAATGCCTTCTACCCCTTGAGCAACGTCGCGGCGGATGCCGCCACGGCCACCGGCGAGCGCCGCCGCTACCAGCTTTCCGACGGCAGCCAGTTGCTGCTGGACGCGCGCAGCCGCGTCAACCTGGACTTCACCCCCGCCTACCGCCAGGTGCGGCTGCTGGACGGCGCCGTCACCGTGTCGGTGGCGCCGGACGCCCGCCGGCCCTTCCTGGTGCAGACCGCCGAGGGCACCGTGCGCGCCCTGGGCACCCGCTACATGGTGCGCCAGCAGGCCCAGCGCACGGTGGTCGTGGTGCACGAGCACGAGGTGGTGGTGGAGACCATGGCCGGCGCCCACGGCATCGTGCGGGCCGGCACCGGAGCGCGCTTCGACGCCTCGCGCATCGACACCCCGCGCGCCGAGCTCATGGCCGAGGCCGCCTGGGAATCGGGCTGGGTCGACGCCCGCGGCCGCCCGCTGGCCGAGATCATCGCCGCCCTGCGCCCCTATCGCAGCGGGTCCCTGCGCGTCTCCATGGCCGCCGGCGGCCTGCCGGTGTCCGGCCATTTCCCCCTCGACGACACCGACGCGGCGCTGACCGCGCTCGAAGACATGATGCCCATCCACGTGCGGCGCTATACGCCCTGGTTCGTCTCGATCAACGTCGCGGCCTGACCACGCCCGCTGACACGGGGCTGTAACGAAAAGCCGCTTCCGTTGTATACTCAGCACGGTGTTTTTATCCAGTAGGCGCAGCAGGGCCCACCAGGCGTTGATTCCTTCGATGCCCGCGCGGTCTGAAGCCCGGGTCAAGCTACCCGGGCCCTGCAGTCCGAGGCTTTCCTCGCAGCGCCCCCCGCCCGGTTGACGGGCGCTCCATCGGCAGACACGGCATTTAAAGCTTGCAATCCCCCGGGGACTTGCTAAAATGTTCGACTTTGCCGAATTCAACTTACATAGCAACATGGCCAATACCGCCCAAGCCCGCAAGCGCGCTCGCCAATCCGTTGAGCGCAACAAGCACAATTCCAGCCTGCGCTCGATGCTGCGCACCGCCATCAAGCGCGTTCGCCAATCCATCGCCGCCGGCGACAAGGCTGCGGCTGGCGAAGTGTTCCAGAAGGCGTCGAGCGTGATCGATCGCGTGGCTGACAAGAACATCATCCACAAGAACAAGGCCGCTCGCCACAAGAGCCGCCTGGCTGCCGCCATCAAGGCGCTGGCCTAAGCCATTATGCCGCCCTGCCTTGCAGGGCGTCATGAATACGGCAAATGAAGAAGGATGCCCGCGGGCATCCTTTTTTGTTGCCTGTCGTTGCCTGGCGTTGCCTGCCGCCATGGCCATGGACCATGACGCCACTGCCGAGTGACAGTGGCCCACGGCAACTGTATCCGCCCGTCAGTCCTGCCGGGCCGCGAGGCGGGCGCGGATCTGCTGGGCCTCGTCGCGCAGGGTCGCGGTGAAGGCGTCCACCAGCGGATTCTTGGGCCGGTGCTCCGGAAACACCAGGTTGACCCGGAACGGGAACGACCGCCGCAATGGCCGGATATGCAGGCCGCGGCCGATGAAATCCAGCGCCGTCAGCGGGTTGACGATGGCCAGGCCCAGCCCCTGGCGCACGAAGGCGCACACCGAGACCGCCGTCGGCGTCTCGATGATCGCGCGCCGCAGCACGCCCTCGGCCGCGAAGGCCTCGTCGATCTGGATCCGGTAGGGATCGCTGGACGACAGGCTGACGAACGGTTCGCCGGCGAAATCGGCCAGTTCCAGCGCCGGCCGCGCCAGCAGGCGATGGCCGTCGGGCAGCACGCAGACCTCGTCCACTTCCAGCAATAATTCCAGCCGGGTGCCGGCCGGCTCCAGCTCGTGCTCGGTCAGGCCCAGGTCATAGCGCTGGGCCGTGAGCCATTCCTCCAGGAACGGCGATTCCTGCGCCTCCAGCGCCAGGCTCACGCCCGGGTAGTCCTGGCTGAAGCGCCGGAAGGCGCCCGGCAGCAGCGAATGGGAAAACGCCGGCAGCGCGATCACCGCCAGCTGCCCATCCTGGAACGCGCGCAGGCGCGCCGCCGTGGACGCCACACGCTCCAGCCCAGCGTATGACTGCCGCACCTCGTCGTACAGCGCCAGCGCCGGCATGGTGGGCCGCAGGCGGCCGCGCACGCGCTCGAACAGGGCGAAGCCGATGGTCTGCTCCATGCGCGCCAGCTCCCGGCTGACGGTGGGCTGCGAGGTGAACAGCAGGTCGGCGGCCTTGGTCACGCTGCCGGCGATCATGAGGGCGCGGAAGACTTCGATGTGCCGATGCGTCAACATGCCAAACCCATATCAGGAATGAATCGATGTGGAAAATCTAAGCATTTTACTGGATGGCCCGGCGCAGGCATGATGCTGCCCTGATTCCCTACCCCGTCACCGCTACAAGGTTCACCCCGCAATGGCTTTCGATCCGCGCCAACTCACCCAACTCGCCGCCGAGCACGGCACCCCGCTGTGGGTCTACGATGCCGCCGTCATCCGCGAGCGCATCGCCCAGCTGCGCCGATTCGATGTCATCCGCTACGCGCAGAAGGCCTGCTCCAACCTGCACATCCTGCGCCTGATGCGCGCCGAGGGCGTGATGGTGGACGCGGTGTCGCTGGGCGAGATCGAACGCAGCCTGGCCGCCGGCTTCGAGCCCGCGGGCGAGCCGGCCGGCGTGGTGTTCACGGCCGACCTGATCGACCACGCCACCCTGGCCACCGTCATCAAGCACGCCATCACCGTCAATGCCGGCTCGCTCGACATGCTCGAACGCGTTGGCCAGCACGCGCCGGGGCACCGGGTGTGGCTGCGCATCAACCCGGGCTTCGGCCACGGCCACAGCAACAAGACCAACACCGGCGGCCCGCAAAGCAAGCACGGCATCTGGATCGACGACGTCGCGGCCGCCATCGGCATTGTGCGCCGCTACGGCCTGAAGCTGGTCGGCATCCACATGCACATCGGCTCGGGCGTGGACTACGGCCACCTGTCGAGCGTGTGCGACGCGATGGTCGACGTGGTCGCGTCGCTGGACCACGACATCGAGGCCATTTCGGCCGGCGGCGGCCTGTCGATTCCGTATCGCGAGGGCGAGCCGCGCATCGACTGCGACCACTACTTCGAGCAATGGGACGCGGCCCGCAAGCGCATCGAGCAGCGCCTCGGCCATGAGGTGCGCCTGGAGATCGAACCGGGCCGCTTCCTGGTGGCCGAGGCCGGCGCGCTGGTGGCCGAAGTGCACGCGATCAACCGCCGCCCCGAGCGCGATTTCGCGCTGGTGGACGCCGGCTTCAACGACCTGATGCGCCCGGCGATGTACGGCAGCTACCACCGCATCTCGGTGCACGCGCCGGACGGCGCCACGCCGCCGACGGCCGAGACCCGCGTCGCCGTGGCCGGCCCGCTGTGCGAATCGGGCGACGTCTTCACGCAGGACGCCGGCGGCGTGGTCTCGGATCAGTCGCTGCCGCAGCCGCGCATCGGCGACTTCCTGGTGTTCCACAATGCCGGCGCCTATGGCGCGTCGATGTCCTCGAACTACAACACCCGGCCGCTGGCGGCCGAAGTGCTGCTGGACCGCAACGAGGCGCGCCTGATCCGCCGCCGCCAGACGGTCGCCGACCTGCTGGCGCTGGAGCAGTAAGGCAAGGCGCGGCCGTGGCGAACGCGACGGCCGCGCGATCGGGCAGGATCAGGTGGGAAAGGCTTCGCGCAAGGCGAAGGTGGCCTGCTTGAACACGCCCAGGTCGGTGCCGACCGCGACGAAGTGCATGCCCATGTCCAGGTAGCGGCGCGCATCGGCCTGCACCGGCGCCAGGATGCCAACCGCCTTGCCCTGCGCGCTGACGCGCTGGTACAGGTGGCGAATCGCCTCCTGCACTTCCGGGTGGCCCGGATTGCCCAGGTGGCCCAGGGCCGCGGCCAGGTCCGACGGGCCGATGAAGACGCCATCCACGCCCTCGACCGAGGCGATCGCGTCGACCGCCTCGATGCCGGGGCGGCTCTCGATCTGCAGCAGCACGCAGATGTTGTCGTTGATGGTCTTCAAGTAATCCGGCACGGTGCCGTAGCGGTTGCTGCGCTGCATGCCGGCCACGCCGCGGATGCCCTGCGGCGGATAGCGCGTGGCGGCCACGGCGCGGCGCGCGTCGTCCTCGGATTCGATGAAGGGGATCAGCAGGTTGTAGAAGCCGATATCGAGCAGGCGCTTGATCTCGACCGGATCGTTCCAGGTCGGCCGGCCGATGGCGGCGCTGGCGCTGCCCTGCAGGGCCTGCAGCTGCTGCAGGAACATCGGCACGGTGTTGGGCGAATGCTCGCCGTCCAGCAGCAGCCAGTCGAAGTCGGCCAGGCCCGCGACTTCCGCGGTGATGTGGCTGGACATGCACATCCAGAAACCGATCAGGCGCTCGCGCGCCAGGATGCGTTGGCGAAAGCGGTTGGGCAAGGGTGAAGTCATCGCTGCGTGTTTCCCATCGTATTGAACCCCCGGCGCCGCCCGGCGCGCGGGGGGGAGTTGATACCGGACGCTAGTCCATGCGGGCGCCGGAGGCCTTGGCCGCCGCGCCCCACTTGGTGATTTCGGATTGGACGAAGGCCGAGAACGCCTTGGGGTCGTCGCCCACCACCACGAAGCCTACGCTTTCCAGCTTCTGCCGGATATCCGGTGAAGCCAGGGCCTTGACGGTCGCCTGGTTCAGGCGCTGGATGACCGCGGGCGGGGTCTTGGCCGGCGCCGACAGGCCGAACCAGGACTCGGCGGCAAACCCCGGATAGCCCGATTCCGCCACCGTGGGCGTGTCCGGATAGGCCGGGTTGCGCTGGGCGCTGGCCACCGCCAGGGCGCGCAGCTTGCCCGACCTGACCTGCGGCAGCAGCGAATCCTGGTTCAGGAACATCACCGAGACACGGCCGCCGATCATGTCGGTGATGGCGGCCGCGCCGCCCTTGTAGGGCACGTGCACCAGGTCGAGCTTGGCGGCCTGCTTGAGCATTTCCATGGCCAGATGGCCGGACGAGCCGTTGCCCGAGCTGGCGTGGGTGTACTTGCCCGGATTGGCGCGCACCAGCTTGATGAAGTCGGCGAAGTTGGTGGCCGGGAATTCCATGTTGGCCACCAGCACATTGGGGCCGGTGGCCAGCAGCGAGATGTGGGCGAAGTCGCTGTCGCGGTACGGCATGCTCTGGTAGAGCGAATAGCTGATGGCGTTCGAGCCCACGCCCGACAGCAGCAGCGTGTAGCCGTCGGGCTCGGCCTTGGCGACCACGTCGGAGCCGATGTTGCCGTTGGCGCCACCCTTGTTCTCGACCACGACGCTCTGGCCCAGTTCCTTGGACAGCTCGGCGGCCAGCAGGCGTCCGACCGCGTCGGTGCTGCCGCCCGCGGGGAACGGCACGATCAGCTTGACCGGCCGCGTCGGCCAGTCCTGCGCCAGCAGCAGCCCCGGCGCGACCGCCGCGGCCGCGCCCAATGCCAGCGCGGCCAGCCCCAGCCGGCGGCGCGCCGGCGATGTCTTGTGTTGCATGGTTGTCTCCTTGTGGTGTTTTTCTAATGCTTGCCGCCCGGTGGCCGGGTCGGTGGATCAACGCGCGGGCAGGCCCGCGCGGCGGGAAAAACGTCACGCGACCGGACGGAGCGCTCAGTCCAGCAGATAAGGCACCGCGGCGCGCGCGCAGATTTCGCGCAGGCGCGTCGCCAGCGCCGCCGGGATCGGGATGCCCTGCTCGCGGCGGCGCGCGCGCTCGGCGGCCTCGGGCTCGCCGGCCACCAGCACCGGCTCGTCGGGCCGCGCGGGCGGCGTGTCGTGCAGCGTGTCGATCAGGTCGTCCATGTCAGACTCGAACGAGCCGCTGGCGCGGAACGCGTCGGGATTGAGCGCCAGGAAGAAGTGGCCGACGTCATCGGGCTCGCCGGGGCGGCGCGTGACATTGCGGCGCGCCGCCAGCGCGCTGCC
The DNA here is from genome assembly GCF_001299375.1 of Achromobacter sp. 2789STDY5608621. NCBI lineage: Bacteria > Pseudomonadati > Pseudomonadota > Betaproteobacteria > Burkholderiales > Alcaligenaceae > Achromobacter > Achromobacter sp. 2789STDY5608621. Next base: position 82,917 of record NZ_CYTU01000009.1, read on the forward strand.
ACTGAGCGTGCCGCCCAGGATCTGCGCCATCATCGCCAGGCCGTAGCCCTTGTGGCTGCTCATGGCCGGCGTGCCGCCCAGCGGCGTCAGCCCGCCCTCGGGATGCTTGAAGATGAACTGCATGGCGCTGTCGGCCGCGGTGACCGGCTCGCCCTGCCCGTCCACCGCCCAGCCCGGCGGCAGCGGCTTGCCAAGGAAGTCATAGACCTTGACCTTGTTGGCCGCGACGGTGGTGGTGGCCATGTCGAGCACGAACGGCTCGTTGTGCGCGGCCGGCGCGCCGAAGGCGATGGGGTTGGTGCCCAGCATGGGCATGGCGCCGCGCGTGGGCACCATGATGACGCCGTTGGCGCTGCTGGTGACCAGCCCGACCACGCCGCGCTCGACGGCGATGCGCGCATAGACGCCGGCCGCGCCGAAGTGATGCGAATTGCACACCGAGACGGCGCCCACGCCATGCTCCAGCGCCTTGTCGACGGCCAGGTTCATGGCCTGCGCCGATACCGGATAGCCCAGCCCGCCCATGCCATCGAGCAGCGCGCTGGCGCCGCCGTCGCGCACCACGCGCGGGCGCGCGTCGAGCTTGAGCGAGCCGGCGCGCAGTTTGTCCTCGTACGCGGGCAGCATCGAGATGCCGTGCGAATCGATGCCCAGCAGATCCGTCTCGGCCATCAGGCCCGCGGTGATGGCGGCCAGGTCCGGCGCCATGCCCCATGCCTGCAACACAATCAGAATCTGCTCCCGCACCTGCCCCGCCGATGCCGCTGTTCCTGCCGAACCATTGCCTTGCACGCGATCTCTCCTGCTGTTGTCAGTGTGAAGCTCCCGGACGGCGCGCGGGCCGGTCAATCGCGTTCGCGGTCGACCAGCCGGTGGCGGGCCTGGCCCAGGTGGAATTGCATGGCGACCCGGGCGCGCTCGCCGTCCTGGGCGCGGATCGCCTCGAGGATGGTGGCGTGCTCGTCCAGGACGCGCTGGGCGCGCTGGCGCGACCCGGTGCGGGTCAGATTGAGCGTCAGGCGCATGAAGCCGTTGATGGACTCGTGGATGCTTTCCAGCACGCCGAGATAGAAGTCGTTGCCGGTGGCCTCGGTGATGCTGGCATGGAACGCCAGATCGGCCTCGGCCGACATCTGGCCGCGCGCCAGGCTGTCGGCGAAGGCGGCGTGCGCGGCCTCGATCTTCTGCAATTGCTCGTCGGTGCGGCGCAGCGCCGCCAGCCGCGCGGCGTCGCCTTCCAGCGCCACGCGCAGTTCCTGCGCGCGCAGGTAGGCGCCGACGTTGCCGACGTCGCTGAAGGCGGTCAGGCGCGGCGCCGGCTGGTGGCTGACGAAGGTGCCCAGGCCCTGGTGCGCGGTGATGAGGCCGTCGGCGCGCAGCCGCAGCAGGGCTTCGCGCACCACTGGCCGCGATACGCCGAAGCGCTCGGAGATCTCGTTCTCGGAAGGCAGCTTGTCGCCGACGTTGAGATTGCCGGCGACGATCTGCTCGAAGATCTGGCCGTACAGCTGATCCGCCAGCCGCACGCGGTGGCCGCGTTCCAGCACCAGCGCGCCCATGGCGTCCGGCTCGGCGGACGCGGACGGCGCGGACGGGGGCGATGCTTTGGGTCGGGCCACGGAGCCTCCTAGGGCCTGTTAACAGCGCTCATCGTACCGTCAATGCCGCGCGCGCGGCCATCAGGCCGTGACGGTTTCGCGGTCCCACTCGGCCAGCGCGCGCGCCACCGGCGCGACCCGTTCGCGCTCGGCGCTGGAGATGCCGGTCAGCAGCGGCAGCATCGGACCCATGTCGGCCACGCCGGACAGGGTCACGGCGTCGTGCAGCACGCGGATCGGGCTGATCGCGTCGCGGCAATCCTCCAGGCCCAGGTAGTGGGCGCGCACCGTTTCGGCCTCGTCGTAGCGGCCTTCCTTGAGCAGATGCAGCAGGCGCATCGAGCCGCGCGGGGCGACGCAGACCGAGCCGGAGGTGAAGCTCTTCAGGCCGAAGTCGCGATAGTGGACGATGGCCGGGCGCTCGCCGATGCCGCTGACCACGCGGTTGGCGTCCACGCTTTGCAGCAGCGCCGACAGATAGGCGTCGCGCGCCGGCTCCTCGCGCACCACCGCGTACTTGAACGCGACGATGCGGCCTTCCTCGACCAGGCGCGCCGCCGTGGCCGGCGCGAGGTAATCGGCGGACTTGATGTAGACCACCGCGGGCTTGCCCAGCGCGTCGGTGAAGCGGCGCACGCCATCGGCCAGGCCGGCGTCGGTGTAGGGAAACGACATCGGCAGCAGCATCGCGGTGGGAAAGGCGCGCGAACGCAGCAGCGCGGCCTGGTCCATCATCTTGCCGAAATCGGGGCCGACCGAGGGCAGGATCCAGGTGTCCGGCCCGGCCAGCGCGGCCAGCATATCGACGATGCGGGCGTATTCGCCCACGCCGACGTTGTAGAAGTTGGCGTTGCCGCCGTACATCACGTTGCGCACGCCGCCCGCCTCCAGGTGCCGCAACAGCTGCTGGTTGGCGGCTTCGTTCAGGGACAGGTCGGCATGGCGCGCCAGCGGCGGCACCGCGATGACGGAACGCTGCAGGTCCTGGACGGTGACCGGGGAGGTTTTCATGGCGGGGTCTCCTGGCGGATTCCGAGGCGGAATCCAGTTGTTAGATGACTGGTTCGCAAAAAGTATACTTGGTTGACAAGTAGACTCTCAATACCTATATTCGTTTTACAAGTCATCGGTAGCACGACGGCGAGGCGCGACAGACGCCGGCAGCATTCAGACCCGGGCCCCGGCCCGGCAGGAACACCCCACAAACGATGCGCGGCCACGCGCACACGAGGAGACGACTTCCATGCTTGCAGCCCCCTTGCGCGGCCGCCTGGCCCTTGCCGCCTGTCTGGCCGCGGCGGCCCTGTTGCCCGCCGCCGCGCGCGCCGCCGACTATCCGGCGCGCGACGTCAGGATCATCGTGCCCTTCCCCGCCGGCGGCACCGCCGACATCGCCGCGCGCGTGGTCGCGACCGAACTGGGCAAGGCCTGGGGCAAGGCGGTGGTGGTGGACAACAAGGCCGGCGCGGGCGGCAACGTCGGCACCGCCGAGGCGGCGCGCGCCGCCGCCGACGGCTACACCCTGCTGATGGGCACCGTCAGCACCCACGCCATCAACCAGTCCGTCTACGCCAAGCTGCCCTACGATCCGGTCAAGGACTTCACCCCGGTGACGCTGGTGATCCCGGTGCCCAACGTGCTCGAACTGAATCCGGGCTTTGCCGACAAGCACGGCATCCGCAACGTGGCGGACCTGATCAAGTACCTGAAGGCCAATCCCGGCAGCGTCAACATGGCCTCGACCGGCAACGGCACCTCGACCCACCTGTCGGGCGAACTGTTCCAGACCATGACCGGCACCCGCATGACGCACGTGCCCTACAAGGGCAGCAGCCCCGCGCTGACCGACGTGATGGCGGGCTCCTCGGATCTGATCTTCGACAACCTGCCGTCGTCGATGGGCTTCATCAAGAGCGGCAAGCTGCGGCCGCTGGCGGTCACCACCGCCACGCGTTCGCCGGCGCTGCCGGACGTGCCGACGCTGGCCGAGGCCGGCGTGCAAGGGTACGAGGCATCCAGCTGGTTCGGCCTGCTGGCCCCGGCCGGCACGCCGCCGGCGATCGTCGACAAGATCCAGCGCGATGTCGCCGCGGCGCTGCAACAGGCGCCGGTGCGCGAACAGCTGCAGGCCCAGGGCGCCACGCCGTCGGGCAACACGCCGGCGCAGTTCACCCAGTTCATGGCGCGGGAAACCGTCAAATGGGCCGCGGTCGTGAAGCAATCGGGCGCCAAGGTCGACTGACCCGCGCCGATCCGGACCCGGCCGCCACGCGTGGGCGCCGGGTTCTTCATCATCACGCGAACCAGGAGACACCATGAACAAATCGATGGGCGCAATCGCGCTGTCCGCCGCCGCGCTGCTTGCCGGGCCGGCGGTCCATGCCGCCGGCTATCCCACCAAGCCCGTCACGATGATCGTGCCGTTCGTGCCGGGCGGCTCGTCCGACATCACGGCGCGCAGCGTCACGCCGGGGCTGACCAAGGCGCTGGGCCAGACCTTCGTGGTCGAGAACAAGCCGGGCGCCAACAGCGCCATCGGCGCGCAGGCGCTGGCCCGCTCGACCGCCGACGGCTACACCATGATGGTCGGCTCGATCGGCACCTTCGCCATCAACGAGGCGCTGTACAAGAACCTCTCGTACAACCCGAGCAAGGACTTCGAGTACCTGACCCAGGCGGTGCGCAATCCCAACGTGCTGGTGGCCTCGCCGTCGTTCCCGGCCAACACGGTGGCCGAACTGGTCGACTACGCCAACAAGAATCCGGGCAAGGTGTCGTACGCCTCGTCCGGCACGGGCTCGTCCGACCACCTGTCGGCGGTGATGTTCCGCCAGCGCACCCAGACCTCGGGCGTGGACGTGCCGTACCGCGGCGGCGGCGCCGCCATCGCCGACCTGATGGGCGGCCAGGTCAACGTGTCGTTCCAGAATCTGGGCGCGGTGCAGACCCACATCAAGGCCGGCAAGCTCAAGGCGCTGGCCATCACCGGCGATGCGCGCGCGGCGGACCTGCCGGACGTGCCGACGCTGGCCGAGGCCGGCGTCAAGGACATGGTGGTGTATTCGTGGCAGGGCTTCGCCGTGCCCAAGGGCACGCCGCCGGCCGTGGTGCAGCAGCTGACGCAGGCGCTGCAGACCGCCCTGCGCGATCCGCAGACCGAGAAGACGCTGCAGGGGCTGGGCTTCGAAGTGGTGGCCAACACGCCGCAGCAGTTCAGCGCGTTCCAGCAGGCCGAGGTCAAGCGCTGGAAGGACGTGATCCAGAAGGCCGACATCCAGCTGGAATAAGGCCGCCAGGCGGTGCGGCCCGGGGATGCTCCCGCGGCCCGCGCCCTCTCAGCCGGATTCAAGGCCGGATCAAGTAGCATGAAGGTTTCGCCACCCACCTGTACGACAACATGACCACCAAGCATCGCATCATCCAGGTCGGCTCGCTGGCCGGCTCGCCCTCCGCCAACCAGCGCCTCGCCGAGCGCTATGACGTCATCGAGCTCTGGAAGCAGCCGGATCGCAAGGCGGCCCTGGCCGAACTCGGCAAGGGCGTCACCGCCGTCGTCACCTCGGCCAACTTCGGCGCCAACGCCGAACTCATCAACGCCCTGCCCGACCTGAAGGCCATCTGCAGCTGGGGCGTGGGCTACGAGACCATCGACGTGCAGGCGGCGCACGCGCGCGGCGTGCAAGTCAGCAACACGCCCGACGTGCTGACCGATTGCGTGGCGGACCTGGCCTGGGGCCTGCTGATCGCCGGCGCCCGCCGCATGGGCCAGGGCGAACGCTTCGTGCGCGCCGGCCAGTGGGGCCAGGTGCACGGCAGCATTCCGCTGGGCCAGCGCGTCAGCGGCAAGAAGCTCGGCATCGTGGGCCTGGGCCGCATCGGCGAGGCCATCGCCCGCCGCGGCGTCGGTTTCGACATGCAGGTGCGCTATCACAACCGCAGGAAGCGCGACGACATCGATTACGGCTACGAGGCCTCGCTGACCGACCTGGCGGCCTGGGCCGACTTCCTGATCGTGGCCACCGTGGGCGGCCCCGCCACGCGCCACCTGGTCAACCGCGAAGTGCTGGAGGCGCTCGGTCCGCGCGGCATCATCGTCAACATCGCGCGCGGTCCGGTCATCGACGAGGCCGCGCTGGTGGCCGCGCTGGAAGCCGGCAAGCTCGGCTGCGCCGCGCTCGACGTGTTCGAGCACGAGCCCAAGGTGCCCGAGGCCCTGATCAAGAGCGACCAGGCGGTGCTGCTGCCTCACATCGGCAGCGCCACGCTGGAAACGCGCCAGTCGATGGAGGACCTGATGCTGGAGAACCTCGCGGCGTATTTCGATACGGGCCGCGTGATCACGCCGGTGGATTGAGGCGGACGGGAACGGCGGCGCGTCAGCGCCGTCGGCTCCCGTGCACGTGACGCGAATACCGGCAACACAAACGCGGCCGGCACAAACGAAAAAGCCTCTCGGCGCCCATACCGAGAGGCTTTCGACTTTCAGGCCCGAAGACCCGTCCGCCGTGCAAAGGAACTACGGGATCCTGCGATCCGGCACTGCGCAACGCCTTACTTGGCAGGCGTCGTGGCGGTGCCCGATTTGTCCATCTTGGAAGCGCCCGATTTCTCGGCGCCTTGTTTGGCGGACGTCTTGTCGGACTTGTGATGCTTGTGCTGCGCCTGGGTCTTGGTTTCGCCCGCCTTGGTCGTGGCATCGGCGCCCGCCGCGAACGCCGAAGGCGCGGCAGCGAGACCGAGGCACAAGGCCGAAGTGGACAGGAACGCAGCGATACGGGAGTGAGTCGTCATTACATGAACTCCTAATGGTGAAGGCCGCGGGGCTGCCCCCTTGGCCTTTCCGACACGGGGCGGCAACATCGCCGCATGACCCGTACTCCGTTGGAACCCGCGCCCCGCCGAAGGTTCAGCCCGATGCGCGGAATTTTCGCGTCCTTTCCGACGTTAACGCTTCGTCATGGGATCGTGACAATCGACGCGCGCCCTGCGACGCTCAGCTTTCAAATATCAGCAGCGCCACGGTGGCGAACAGCATCGCCGCGAAACAGGCTCTCAGCTTTCGTTCAGGCAGGCGATAGGCCAGGCGCACGCCCACCGGCACGAACAGCAGGCTGCCCGCGGCCAGCGGCAGGCCCACCAGCCAGGCGGCCTGGCCGGCCCATGAATACGTCGCCAGCGCCACCGCCGAACCGGGAATCACCATGCACAGGGCCAGCGCCTGCGCGGTGGTCTGCGGCAGCCGGAACACCGTGGTGATGATGGGCACCGCCAGCACCGCGCCGCCCACGCCGAAGAAACCGCCCAGCGTGCCGCACAGCATGCCCAGCACGCTGGCGCGGCGCGGCGTGAAGACCGGCGCGTTGCCGCTGGCCCTGGGCGCGCGCCGGGCCAGGCCGGCGCGCCAGGTCTGCCAGGCATAGAACAGCGCGATGAAGAACAGGAACACGGCGAAGCTCAGGCGCAGCACGCCCGACTCGATGCCCAGCGCCAGCCGCGCGCCGACCCAGGTGAACACCACCGCGCCGCCCGCGCCGGCCAGCGCCACGCGGCGGTCGATGCGGGTCTGCTGGTTGTACTTGCGCACCGCCATGATGATGGTGGGCAGCACCATGATCAGCGCGGTGCCCTGCGCCAGCTGCTGGGACATGCCCATCAGCAGCACCAGCGCCGGAATCGCGATCATGCCGCCGCCGATGCCCAGCACGCCGCCCATGAAGCCAATGAGGCACCCCGCGCCCAGGCACAGGGCGATCAGCAACAGACTCACGTGGGGCTCCCGTCAGCGCAGTTTGTCGAGCGCGGCGTCGAGCCGGTCCACCGCCCAGATCTCCAGCCCCTCGATGGGCTGGCGCGGCGCGTTGGCCTTGGGGATGAGCGCGATCGAGAAGCCCAGCTTGGCGGCTTCGCGCAGGCGTTCCTGGCCGCGCGGCGCGGGCCGGATCTCGCCCGCCAGGCCGACTTCGCCGAAGGCGATCAGGCCGCGCGGCAGGGGCCGGTCGCGCAGCGACGACATGATGGCCAGCAGCACCGGCAGGTCGGCCGCCGGCTCGGTGATCCGCACCCCGCCCACGGCGTTGACGAACACGTCCTGGTCGAAGGTCGAGACGCCCGCATGGCGGTGCAGCACCGCCAGCAGCATCGCCAGGCGGTTGCCCTCCAGGCCGACCGTCAGGCGGCGCGGATTGGGCGCGTGGGAACTGTCCACCAGCGCCTGGATCTCGACCAGCAGCGGGCGGGTGCCTTCCTGCGTGGCCATCACGCAGGAGCCAGCCACCTGCTGCTCGTGCTGCGACAGGAACAGCGCGGAGGGATTGGCGACGCCGCGCAGGCCGCGGTCGGTCATGGCGAACACTCCCAGCTCGTTGACCGCGCCGAAGCGGTTCTTGAAGGCCCGCACCAGGCGGAACGACGAATGCGTGTCGCCCTCGAAGTACAGCACCGTGTCGACGATGTGCTCGAGCACGCGCGGGCCGGCCAGCGCGCCGTCCTTGGTGACGTGGCCGATCATGACGATGGCGATGCCGGTCTGCTTGGCCAGGCGCGTCAGCTGCGCGGCGCACTCGCGCACCTGCGACACCGAGCCGGGCGCGGCGGTCAGCTCGCCGCTGTACAGGGTCTGGATCGAGTCGATGACGGCCACGCTGGGCTTCTGCTCGGACACCGCGGCCTGGATGGCTTCCAGGCGGATTTCCGCCAGCAGATTGACATTGCCGGTCTGCAGCCCCAGCCGGCGCGCGCGCAGCGCCACCTGCTCGGCCGATTCCTCGCCGGTGACGTAGAGCACGTTGGTGCTTTCCGACAGCGAGGCCAGCGCCTGCAGCAGCAGGGTCGACTTGCCGATGCCGGGGTCGCCGCCGATCAGCACTACGGCGCCGGCCACCAGGCCGCCGCCCAGCACGCGGTCGAATTCCTCCAGCCCGGTGGGGGTGCGCGGCGTTTCACGCGCCTCGATCTCGGACAGGCTGCGCACCGGGCTGCTGGAGGCCAGCGGCGCGTAGCGGTGCGAGGCCGCGGCGGCCGGCGCGGCCGACTCCACGGTTTCTTCCAGGGTGTTCCAGGCGTTGCAGTGCGGACACTTGCCTTGCCATTTCGGGGTGGTGCCGCCGCATTCGGCGCACACATAGACGGTTCGGGTTTTAGCCATGGGCGCAAGTTTACCGGCACACGGCGGCGCCCGGGAGCCGCGGACGCGTCGCCGCGGCGCGCCGGACCGGCGGTTTTGCCCCGCCCTGGTGCAGCCAGCTTTCAATTCGCTTGCATAAACAGGGACGTGTCACAGTTACACCATGCAAACAGAAGAAATTCGCTGGCAGATTTCTGCAAATCGCGCATAATCACCGGGTGATGCGCAATGTTGAACCGTCGGTTATGTGGCGGCATACCCGGCGCCGCCGTGCGACAGGACGGCACGACGGGAATCGCGGCGCATCGCGAGACGCTTGGGCCGCAGACACGGCCACCTAAACCGGAACACGACCCGCCCCTGGACGAGACCGCCGGACCACCGGCGCAGCACAGGCCAAGGTCAGACGCGAATACGCCTTGCCACCAGGCGTATGCGCGAGGAGTACGCGCATGAGCATTACCTATCGCCCCCCCTTCGACGAAGACGACGAACTGGATTTGCGCGCCCTGTATCGCAAGCCCAGGGCTGGCGGCAGCCCCGAACTGGACGCGGCCGTGCGCCGCACCTGGCATCCCGGCCGCAGTTGGCACCCGGGCTGGGCGGCCGCCGCCTGCGCCGCGCTGGTCGCCGGCCTGTTCGTCTGGACCGACATGCGTGAAAGCGCCGAGCATGCCGACGCGGCGCCGCAACTGGCCGTGTCGCACGAGCCGGCCATCAATATCGAACGCGGTCCCGCGCCCCGGCCCGCGGTCGCCGAAGCGCCCGCGCCGCAGCCGACGTCCGCGCCGGTGCAGCGCGCCGCGGTGCAGACGCCCGCCGACGCGCCCGCCGCCGTTCCCGCCCAGCAGGCGGCCACGGAAGCCGCGCCGGCCACCGCCGAACAACCCGCCGAGGCCGCCAGCAGCGAGCCGGTCGCCTTCAGCGAGCAGGACATCGAGGCCCGCGTGGCGCACATCCGCGCGCTGATGCAGGACGACCAGCAGGAAGACGCCGTGACGGCGCTGCACGAATTGCAGCAAGGCGCCCCCGACCTGACCCTGCCCGACGACCTGCAGGAACTGGCGCAGCAGAACCCTGCTTCCTGACCCCGTTTCCGCTTTCCGCTTTACCCGTCCAGGCCCGCCTTCGTTGCGGGCCTGGACGTTGATACCCCCGAGATCCGGTCAGAAACTGATCGGCTTCTTGCTAACATGGCCAACATGAGTCCGAGCTTCCACCACCGCAACCTCCCCCACCTGCTGCTCTACGCGCGCGAAACCCTGATGGCGCACTTCCGGCCGATCCTGCACGCGGCCGGCGTCACCGAACAGCAATGGCGGGTGTTGCGCACGCTGAGCGAAGTCGGCGCGATGGAACCCAACCAGATCGCCCGCAGCTGCCAGATCCTCAGCCCCAGCCTGACCCGCATGCTGGCCGGCATGGAGGAACAGGGCCTGATCAAGCGGGTGCGCTCGAACGCCGACCAGCGGCGCCAGGAAATCTCGCTGACGCCCAAGAGCAACAAGCTGATCGACCGCATGCGGCCGCAGGTGGATGCCAAGTATCAGGAAATCGAGGACCGGATCGGCAAGGAATTGCTCGACCGCCTGTACGCCGACGTCGACGCGATGGTCGACCTGATCAAGCGCGATCCGGCCGAATGACTCAGTCCGGCACGGGCAGGATCGCGTTGATCTGGCCCGTGCCCGAACTGGTGAAGTAGTCCGTGACGATCTCGGCCGGCCGGTCGTAGGCGTCCCAGCCCAGCAGTCCCAGCAACATGGCGGTGTCGTGCATGCCGCCCTCGCCCACGCACAGGTCGGCGTATTCCGGCAGCATGGCGCAGAACGTCTTCCAGTCGCCCTGGCGCCACAGGTCCACCACCCGCAGGTCGACCTGGCGGTAGAACTCGCGGCTGATCTGGTGCATGGCGGCCTCGGGGCTGCCGTTGTCGTTGAAGCGGTGCGACAGCGAACCGCTGGCCAGCACCGCGACGCGGCTGTCGCTCTGCTCGATGGCCTGGCGCAGCGCCGCGCCGAAGCGGCGGCTGTCTTCCAAAGCATGCCAGGCGCACCAGGCCGCCACCGACACCACCTTGAAGCGGTCGTCGCCATTCATGTAGCGCATGGGCACCAGCGTGCCGTATTCCAGCTCCAGGCTGGCGATCTCGTGCGCGCGGGTGGCCACGCCGGCGGCGCTGGCGCACTCGGCGATGCGCCGGCCCAGCGCGGGATCGCCGCGATAGGCGTAGTCCATGTCCTTGATGAAATGCGGCAGCTCGTTGCTGGTGTAGCGGCCGGCGAAGCGCTCGTTGCAATTGACGTGATAGCCGGCGTTCACCAGCCAGTGCACGTCCAGCACCACCAGCGTGTCCACGTCCAGGTCGCGGCAGCGCTGGCCGATGGCGCGGTGCCCCTGGATCGCGGCTTCACGGCAGCCATGGTGGCGGCCGGGCATTTCGGATAGGTACATCGACGGCACGTGCGTTACCTTGGCCGCCAGCGCGAGCTTGCCCATGGTGTTTGTCTCCTGGTTGTCTTGCCGGATGGGGTTCAGACGCCCCACTTCGGGATGTGATGGCTGCCCATCGAGACGCAGACGTTCTTGATCTCGGCGAACACTTCGTAGCTGTATTCCCCGCCCTCGCGGCCGGTGCCGGATTCCTTGGTGCCGCCGAACGGCTGGCGCAGGTCGCGCACGTTCTGGCTGTTGATGAACACCATGCCGGCCTCGATGCCGCGCGCCAGCCGGTGGGCGCGGCCGATATCGCTAGTCCAGATGTACGACGCCAGGCCGTACTTGACGTCGTTGGCCAGCGCCAGCCCGTGGGCCTCGTCCTTGAACGGGATCAGGCAGGCGACCGGACCGAAGATCTCTTCCTGGGCGCAGCGCATGCGGTTGTCGACGTCGGCCAGCACCGTGGGCCGCACGAAGTTGCCGCCCGCCAGGCGCGCCGGCAGGCCCGACGGCGCGTCGGCGCCGCCAGCCAGGATGCGCGCGCCCTCTTCCTTGGCCAGGCGGATGTAGCCGGTGACCTTTTCCCAATGCTGGCGCGTGATCATCGCGCCGACGTGGGTCTGTTCGTCGAAGGGATCGCCCACCGCCAGGCGATTGGCGCGCTCGGCGAAGCGGCGCACGAAATCATCGTAGATCGATTCCTGCACGAAGATGCGCGAACCCGCGGTGCAGCGCTCGCCGTTGAGCGAGAAGATGGTGAACAGCGCCGCGTCCAGCGCGCGCTCGACGTCGGCGTCGTCGAACACCAGCACCGGCGACTTGCCGCCCAGCTCCATCGAATATTTCTTGATGCCGCCCGCGCTCGCCAGGATCTTCTTGCCGGTGACGGTGCCGCCGGTGAACGAGATCGCGCGCACGCCGGGATGGCGCACCAGCGCGTCGCCAGCGGTGGCGCCATAACCCTGCACCACGTTGAGCACGCCGGGCGGAATGCCGGCCTCCAGCGCCAGCAGGCCGAGCTGGTCGGCCGTCAGCGGCGACAGCTCCGACATCTTCAGCACCGCGGTGTTGCCCAGCGCCAGGCAGGGCGCGGTCTTCCAGGTGGCGGTCATGAAGGGCACGTTCCACGGCGACACCAGCGCGCACACGCCGACCGGCTGGTACAGCGTGTAGTTCAGCATCTGGTCGTCCACCGGATAGGTGTGGCCGTTCATGCGGGTGCAGACTTCGGCGAAGAAGGTGAAGTTCTCGGAAGCGCGCGGGATCAGCTGCTTGCGCGTCTGCGAGATCGGCAGGCCGGTGTCGCGCGTTTCCAGCTCGGCCAGCTGCGGCACGTTGCGGTCGATCAGTTCGCCCAGGCGGCGCATCAGCCGCGCGCGCTCCTTGGCGGGCGTGCCGGCCCACTTGGGAAAGGCCTCGGCCGCGGCGGCCACCGCGGCGTCGATCTCGGCCTGGCCGCCGGCGGCGACTTCGTCGATGGCCTCGCCGGTGGCCGGGTTGAAGGTGGTGAAGCGGTCGGCGCTGTCGACCTGCCTGCCATTGATCCAGTGCTTGATGCTCACGTGCGTCTCCTCGCCTTGGGCGGACGGCCGGCGCCAATGCGGCGGGCGGCTCGAGAATTTAGTTAACTCGTTAACTTTATGCGCCGACGGTGGCCCTGTCAACGGCGGAAAACCCCTGCCGCGCGGGCGCGCCGGCGATTGCCGCGGCCCCGCTTTTTCACTATGATAATTAACATGCTAACAATATGCCGGAGAGGGCTGGTCCCGCGCCTGTCATGCCACATATCTGGATTGAGTACTCCGCCAACCTGGACCTGGACACCCGCGCCCTGATGCGCGCGGTGCAGGACGCCGCCGTCGGCGACGGCAGCCTGTATCCGCTGGCCGGGGCGCGCACCCGCGCCGTGCGGGTGGACGACTACCTGATCGCCGACGGCCATCCCGACAACGCTTTCGTGCACGTGCTGCTGCGCATCGGCCACGGCCGCAGCGCCGCGCAGCAGGCGGCACTGGGCGAACGCGCGTTCCAGGCCTTGCGCGACGCGCTGGCGCCGGAAATGGCGCGCCGGCCGCTGGGCCTGTCGCTGCAGGTCGAGGAGGCCGACGCGGTGCTCAACTACAAGCACAGCAACTACCGCGACTACCTGGCGGCGCGCGCCGCCGCGCTGCCGCGCACCGTGGCGGGCGCCGCGCTCAACACGCGCCAGGCGCTCGCCGCGCTGGGCGAGGCGATGAACGCGCCGCCCTACCAGGCCGCGCCGCGCGCGCCGGTGCTGTACATCAAGCCGGCCAACACCCATGCCGCCGATGGCGACGCGATCACGCTGCCGGCCGACGTGCCCGAGGTGCGCATCGGCGCCACCCTGGGCATCGTGTTCGGCCGGCGCGCCTGCCGCGTCAGCGAAGCCGAGGCGCTGGCCCACGTGGCCGGCTATCGCGTGGTGGCCGACCTGTCGGCGCCGCACGACAGCTACTTCCGCCCCGCGCTCAAGCAGCAATGCCGCGACGGCTTCTGCCCCATCGGCCGCGACCTCGCGCCGGTGACGGCGGTGCCGGATCCGGACGCGCTCGGCATCGAGACCTGGATCGACGGCGAGCTGGCGCAGCGCGCCAGCACCGCCGACCTGGTGCGCCCGGTGGCCCGCCTGATCGCCGACGTCACCGCCTTCATGAGTTTCGAGCCCGGCGACATCCTGCTGGCCGGGGCCCGCGCCGATGCGCCGCTGGCGCGTGCGGGCCAACGCTACGAGATCCGCATCGCCCAGGTCGGCACGCTCGGCAACACGCTCATCGCCGGCGCCTGAGGCGCCCCACGGAACCCGCCATGAAACACGCACGCATCGCCTACGAAGGCGCCCTTCACGCCGCCACCGACGCCGGCCACGGCCGCATCCGCCTGGCCGACGGCCGCGAGCTGGCCGAGGACGCCGTGACCTGGCTGCCGCCGATCGAGCCGCGCACCACCTTCACGCTGGCCATCAACTACGCCGACCACGCCAAGGAACTGGCGTTCAAGGCGCCGGCCGAGCCGCTGGGCTTTCTCAAGGCGGCCAACACCTTCGTCGGCCACCGGGCGCAGACGCTGCGGCCGGTGGACGTGGGCTTCATGCACTACGAATGCGAGCTGGCCGTGGTGATCGGCAAGACCGCCCGCAACGTGACGCGCGATCAGGCCTATGAGTACGTGGCCGGCTACACCGTGGCCAATGACTACGCGCTGCGCGACTACCTGGAAAACTGGTATCGCCCCAACCTGCGCGTCAAGAGCCGCGACACCTGCACCCCGCTGGGGCCGTGGCTGGTGGACCGCGACGACGTGCCCGACCCCATGAACCTGGACCTGCGCACCACCGTCAACGGCGTCGAGACGCAGCGCGGCAACACCCGCGACATGGTGTTCGACATCCCCGCCCTGATCGCCTACTTCAGCGGCTTCATGACGCTGTCGCCGGGCGACCTGATCCTGACCGGCACCCCCGACGGCATCGTCAACGTGCAGCCGGGCGACGAAGTCGTGACCGAGATCGACGGCATCGGCCGGCTGGTCAACACGCTGGCGCCCCACCCCGACTGATTTCCCCCACCTGGATACCCCGCATGCTCGATTCCACCACCGTGCGCGCGCTGGCCGCGCGCCTGCACGACGCCGAACGCTCCCGCCAGCAGATCCGCCAGATCTCGCTGGAGCATCCCGACATCACCATCGCCGACGCCTACGCCATCCAGCGCGCCTGGATGGACATCAAGCTGGGCGAAGGCCGCGTCAAGCGCGGCCACAAGATCGGCCTGACCTCGCGCGCCATGCAGCTGTCGTCGCAGATCGACGAACCCGATTTCGGCATGCTGCTGGACGACATGTTCTTCGAGGACGGCGGCGATATTCCCGCCAGCCGCTTCATCCTGCCGCGGCTGGAAGTGGAGCTGGCCTTCGTGCTGGGCAAGCGCCTGCAAGGCCCGAACGTGACCCTGTTCCAGGTGTACGACGCGGTCGAGTACGTGATCCCGGCGCTGGAGATCATCGATGCCCGCTCGCACGGCATCGACCCCGACAGCAAGCGTCCGCGCAAGGTGTTCGACACCATCGCCGACAACGCCGCCAATGCCGGCGTGGTGATGGGCGGGCGGCCGGTGAAGATCGGCGAGCTGGACCTGCGCTGGATCGGCGCGATCCTGTCGCGCAACGCGGTGATCGAGGAGACCGGCGTGGCCGCCGGCGTCTTGAACCATCCCGCCAATGGCGTAGTATGGCTGGCGAACAAGCTGGCCGCGCATGAGGTGGCGCTGGAAGCGGGCGAGATCATCCTGTCGGGTTCCTTCACCCGTCCGGTGGCCGCGCGCCCCGGCGACACCTTCAACGTCGACTACGGCGTGCTCGGCTCCGTCAACTGCCACTTCATCTGATCCCCACGCGGCCCATGGATATCCTGACCAATCAATTCAAACGCGCGCTGCGCGCCGGCACGCCCCAGATCGGCCTGTGGGCCGGCCTGGCCAGCGCCTATACCTCCGAGATCATCGCCGGCGCCGGCTTCGACTGGCTGCTGATCGACGGCGAGCACGCCCCCAACACGCTGCAGACCACGCTGGCGCAGCTGCAATCGGTAGCGGCCTATCCGGTCGCGCCGGTGGTGCGCCCGGCCTGGAACGACCCGGTGCAGATCAAGCAGATCCTCGACACCGGCGCGCAGACGCTGCTGGTGCCGATGGTGCAGTCGGCCGAGGAAGCCGCCGCCGCCGTGGCCGCGGTGCGCTATCCGCCGACGGGCATCCGCGGCGTGGGCAGCGCGCTGGCGCGTTCGTCGCGCTGGAACCGCATCCCCAACTACCTGGAGCGCGCCAACGACGAGATGTGCGTGCTGGTGCAGATCGAGACGCCGCGCGGCGTGGACGCGCTGGAAGCCATCCTGGCCGTGGACGGCGTCGACGGCGCCTTCATCGGCCCGGCCGACCTGTCGGCCAGCATGGGCTACCTGGGCCAGCCCGAGCATCCCGAAGTCACCCGCACCATCGACGCGGCCATCGGCCGCATCGTCAAGTCGGGCAAGGCCGCCGGCATCCTGCACAGCGGCGTGGCGCAGGCCAAACACTATCTGTCGCTGGGCGCGACCTTCGTGGCGGTGGGCGTGGACGCGGTGCTGCTGGCGCGCGCGGCCGAAAAGCTGGCCGGCGAGTTCAAGGACCTCAAGCCGGTCGGCAAGGCCGGCGGGCCGTACTGAGTTTCCCCCGGGAAACCGCGGCAAGAAAAACGGCGCCCGCGGGCGCCGTTTTTTTATCGAAGGCCAGGAGCGGCGTAGCCACGATGGGCCGCGCCGCCTGGCCCGATCCGGGCGGTCAGGAGCGGCCGCCCAGGCTGCCGCCGCCGTCCACGCCCAGCACCTGGCCGGTGATGAAGCCGGCGTCGTCCGACAGCAGGAAGGCGATGGCGGCGGCCACTTCGGCCGGCGTGCCCAGGCGCTTCATCGGCACCGAGGCCAGCGCGCGTTTTTCGCCCTCGCTGCCCGCGGGACGGGTGGCGCGGAACATTTCGGTTTCGATCGGGCCCGGCGCCACCGCGTTGGCGGTCACGCCGTATTCGGCCAGTTCCAGCGCCCAGGTGCGGGTGCAGCCCACCAGCGCGCTCTTGGCGGCGGAATAGGCGGTGCGCTCGAGGCCGCCGTGGATGGCGCGGCTGCAGACGTTGACGATGCGGCCGGCGCGGCGCACCTTCATCGATTCGATGAAGGCCTGCGTCACCTGCACGGCGACGCGCACGTTCAGGTCCAGCACGTTGTACAGGGTGGCCAGGTCGATTTCGCCCAGCGGCTGCGGCGAGGCGATGCCGACGTTGTTGACCACGGCGTCGACCGGGAATTTCTCGCGGATCTCGCGCAGCACTTCCTCGGTGCGGCCGGCGTCGGCCAGGTCACAGGCATAGAGATAGCCGGGGAAATCGACGTCTCCGGTGTTGCGCGCGATACCGACCACATGACAACCCATGTCGGACAGCCGTTGCGTAAGGGCCCAGCCTATGCCTTTGGTGGCGCCCGTGATGAGCACGCATTTGTCCTTCATGGATCGAAACCTCGTCGTTCGTTACTGGGGCGAAAACGGGCGCCTGGGCGCCCGGTTTTTCAAGTAGACACCATCCGGCGTTGGCTGTCTTGTAAATTGCGTAGCAATTCTTGCATGCTGGACGCTCGCCGCCGAGGGCGGAAGTATCCGGCGAAAAAACGGACGCCATCAGGCATCCGACAGGCCGGGGCCGGAAAAGTGCCCCAGGGTTGATCAAAAAAGGATCAGGCGTCCCGGGTGACCGGCACGCGCGGCGCCAGGGCGCACAGCAGCTCGTAGCCGATGGTGCCGGCCGCCAGGGCGACTTCGTCCACCGACGGGCCCTCTTCGCCCCACAGCGACACCGGAGCGCCGACGCCGGCGGCCGGAATCGGGTCCAGGTCGACGATCAGCATGTCCATCGACACCCGCCCGACCAGCCGGGTGCGGATGCCGGCCACGACCACCGGGGTGCCGGTGGCGGCGTGGCGCGGGTAGCCGTCGGCGTAGCCGCAGGCGACGATGCCGACGCGCATGGCGCGGTCGGCGCGGAACAGCGCGCCGTAGCCGACCGAGTCGCCGGCCTTCAGTTCCTGCACCGCGATGATCTCGGAGCGCAGCGACATGGCCGGCTTGAGGCCGAAGGCGCTGGCCTCGGCGTCGGCGAAGGGCGAGGCGCCGTACAGGCAGATGCCGGGACGGACCCAGTGGGCCTGGGTCTCGGAGCCGACGGCGACCTCGGCGAAGCGCAGCGTGGCCGCCGAGTTGCAGACGCTGACGGGGCCCGTCATCTTATGCGTCACCGAATTGAACACGGCCATCTGCTCGGTGATGCCCTGGGGGCCGTCGGCGCAGGCGAAATGGGTCATCCGGCCGATCGAGCCGATCACGCCCTGCTGCTGCAGCAGCGTCGCGCGCTCGTGGGCGGCGGCATAGGCGGCGGGCGAGAAGCCCAGCCGGTTCATGCCGCTGTTGAGCTTGAGCATGATGTCCACGCGGCGCGTCAGGCGGGCGCGGGCCAGCATGTCGAGCTGTTCGCGCTGGTGCACGGTGATGCTCAGGTGGTAGCGGTCGACGATCTCGAGGTCGGACGGATTGAAAAAGCCTTCGAGCAGCAGGATCGGGCCGCCCCAGCCGGCCTCGCGGCAGCGCACGGCCTCGTCCAGGTCCAGCATGGCCAGCCCCTGCGCCTTGGAAAACCCGGCGACGGCCTGTTCGATGCCGTGGCCGTAGGCGTTGGCCTTGATGACCGCCCAGATCGACGGCGGCAGGCCGGCGGCCGCGGCGGCGGTCTGGTCGAGGTGGCTGCGCACGGCGGCCAGGTTGTGGGCCAGGGCGGAAACGGAAACGGTGGCTGAAATTGGGCGGGGCATGGTGTGAGATCCTGTGGCGCTTAAGTCTAACTGATCGGCGTGTCGGCGGCGCGGGGCCGCGACGGCGCGCGTACTCTAAAATGACCGTAATCCGGCCCGCGCGGCCAGACCGCAGTCAGAAAGCAGGACCAGACCATGCCCATCGATCACTACGAGAATTTTCCCGTCGCCTCGCTGCTGCTGCCGCGCAGGCTGCGCGGCGCCGTGACCGATCTGTACCGGTTCGCCCGGGCGGCGGACGACATCGCCGACGAAGGCAGCGCCAGCGACGACGAGCGGCTGGCCCAACTGGCGGCGTTCCGCGCCGAACTGCACCGCATCGGCGCCGAACCGGGCGCCGTGCCCGCGCCCGGCGCGCCCGAACTGGCCGGCATCTTCGTGCCGCTGGCCGCCACCATCGCCCGCCACCAGTTGCCCATCACGCCGTTCTACGACCTGTTGTCGGCCTTCGAGCAGGACATCGGCGTCAAGCGCTACGACGACTACGCCGCGCTGGCCGACTACTGCACCCGCTCGGCCAACCCGGTCGGGCGGCTGATGCTGCACCTGTTCGAGGCCGCCGATCCACAGAACGTGGAGCAGTCGGACGCCATCTGCACCGGGCTGCAGCTGGTGAACTTCTGGCAGGACGTGCGGGTCGATTGGCACAAGCACCGCGTCTACCTGCCGCAGGAAGACCTGCGCCGCTTCGACATCTCGGAAGAGGACCTGGCGGCCTGCCGCCTGACGCCGGCCTGGCGCGCGCTGATGGCGTTCCAGGTCGAACGCACCCGCGCGCTGCTACACTTCGGCGCTCCGCTGGCGCGCCGCCTGCCGGGCCGCATCGGCCTGGAGCTGCGCCTGGTGGTGCAAGGCGGGCTGCGCGTGCTGGAGCGGATCGAGGCGAGCGGCTACGATGTATTCATGAACCGACCCGAATTGGGCGCCAAGGACTGGGCCATCATGCTGTGGCGCTCCATCAAGTAAGTAAACGGCCCTGCCAACTATGACCCCTGACGAGTACTGCCAGGAGAAAGCCGCCAAGAGCGGTTCCAGCTTCTACTATTCCTTCCTGTTCCTGCCGCCCGAGCGGCGTCGCGCCATCACGGCGCTGTACGCCTATTGCCGCGAGGTCGACGACGTGGTCGACGAATGCACCGATCCGTCGCTGGCGCGCATCAAGCTGGCGTGGTGGCGCACGCAGGTCGACCAGATGTTCGACGGCAAGCCCGACCATCCCGTGACCCGCGCGCTGCTGCCGCACCTGCAGAGCTGTTCGATCACGCGCGAACGCCTGCTGGCGGTGATCGACGGCATGGAAATGGACCTCGACCAGACCCGCTACCTGGACTGGCCCGGCCTGCGCAAATATTGCTGGCACGCCGCCGGCGTGGTGGGCGAGCTGTCGGCCGGCGTCTTCGGCTATACCGATCCGGCCACGCTGGTCTACGCCGAAAAGCTCGGCCTGGCGTTCCAGATGACCAACATCATCCGCGACGTGGGCGACGACGCCCGCCGCGGCCGCATCTATATCCCGGTCAACGACATGCAGCAGTTCGAGGTCAAGGCCTCGGACATCCTGAATGGCGAATATTCCGAGCGCTTCTCGGCCCTGATGAAGTTCCAGGCCGAACGCGCCCGCGAGCTGTACCGCGAGGCGATGCGCAGCCTGCCCGAGGTCGACCGGCGCGCGCAGCGCCCCGGCCTGATGATGGCGGCGATCTATCACGCGCTGCTCGATGAAATCGAGCGCGACAACTGGCAGGTGCTGCACCAGCGCATCTCGCTGACCCCGCTGCGCAAGCTGTGGCTGGCGTGGAAGACCTGGGTGGGCGGCGGACGCGGACTGGTCCGCCGGTTGGCACGGTGAAGGCGGCGGTCATCGGCGCCGGCTGGGCGGGCCTGGCGGCCAGCGTCGCCCTGCGCGAGGCCGGCGCCAAGGTCACCGTCTTCGAAGCCGGCCACACGCCCGGCGGCCGCGCCCGGCGCGTGTTCCACGATGGCTTCGAATCGCCGCTGGACAACGGCCAGCACCTGCTGTCCGGCGCCTACAAACACACCCTGGCGCTGATGCGCCGGGTGGGCCGCAACCCGGATGCCCTGCTGATGCGCCGGTCGCTGCGGCTGGCCAGCCTGGACGGCCGCTTCCGGCTGTCGGCGCCGCGCCTGCCCGCGCCCCTGCACATGGCGGTGGCGATCCTGGGCGCGCGCGGCCTGTCGTGGTCCGACCGCTTCGCCACGCTGCGCCTGATGCGCGGCCTGCGCGCCATGTCCTGGACGCCGCCGCGCGACTGGACCGTGCAGCAGCTGCTGCACTACCACGGCCAGTCCGACGCCCTGATCCGCCAGGTCTGGGAACCGCTCTGCCTGGCCGCCCTGAACACGCCCGTGGCCAGCGCCAGCGCCGGCCTGTTCGCCCGCGTGCTGCGCGACAGCCTGGCCGGCAGCCGCGAGGACAGCGACCTGCTGCTGCCCTGCACCGACCTGTCGGCGCTGTGGCCGGACGCCGCCGCGCGCCAGGTCACCATGCGCTATGGCAGCACGGTGCGCCAGTTGCGGCCGTCCGAAGACGGCATCGACATCAACCAGGAACGCTTCGACGCCGCCGTGCTGGCGGTGCCGCCGACCTTCGCCGCGCGCCTGCTGGAAGCGCCGCTGCGGGCGGCCGGCGCGACCGGCCTGCTGGACGCGCTGCGCGCCTTCGACTACCTGCCGATCGCGACGCTCAACCTGCGCCTGGCCGGCCCCTGGCGGCTGCCCGAGCCCATGATGATGCTGCGCGAGGAACCGGCCCGCGGCCACGTCGGCCAATGGCTGTTCGACCGCGCGCAGCTGGCCGGCGATGCCCAGGCCGGCGAACTGGCGGTGGTCGCCAGCGTCGCCACCAGCCTGGCCGACCGCAACCGCCAGCAGGCCATCGAGGCCCTGATCGACCAGGTGGCCGAACAGGCCGCCGGCCATCCGCAGCGGCTGCCGCCGATGCCGGAAGTGACCTCGGCGGAATTGTTCATCGAGAAGCGCGCCACCTTCGCGGCGGTGCCGGGCCTGACCCGGCCGTTGAACAGCACCCCCTGGCCCACGCTGGCCCTGGCGGGAGACTGGACCGACACCGGCTACCCCGGGGTGCTGGAAGGCGCCGTGCGCAGCGGCCTGGAAGCGGCGCGGGTGCTGAATCCGCGCGCCAGCGACTGACGCGCCGCCTGGCCGTCAAGGGCCGGCGGCGACCGGCGGCCTGAGCGCCGCGCGCGTCAGCGCAGCACGCTGACGGTGGCCAGCCCCAGGCCGGTCAGCAACAACGATCCGATCAGGCTGATGCCGGCGTAGCCCAGCGCGCCGGCGTACGCGCCGCGCTCCAGCATGGCCACGGTCTCGGCCGAGAAGGTCGAGAACGTGGTCAAGCCGCCCATGAAGCCGGTGACGGCCGCCAGCCGCACCCAGGCCGGCCATTCGGGATGGCCGGCCACCAGCGCCAGCACCAGGCCGACCAGGTAGCCGCCCGCCAGATTGGCCGCCAGCGTGCCCCAGGGCCAGGCCTCGGTGTTGAGCCACAGGCTGACGAGCCAGCGGGCCCACGCGCCGCACATGGCGCCCAGGCCCACGGCCAGGAAATTCAGGGGGATCAGGGTCTGGTAGGCGGACATGGGCTCAGGGCGCGCGGTGCTGCTTGAGGCGCAAGGAAAAGACCAGCAGCAGTATGCCAAAGAACACGGCATAGATACCGATGACCCAGACCAGCGCCAGCGCGCCCGCTCCCGGCTGCATGATCAGCATGGCGCCGAACAGGATCGACACCAGCCCCGACAGCCCCAGGAACCATTCGTTGCGGATGTCCTTGCGGAAGCGGATCGCGGCGGCGATCTGGAACACGCCGGCCACCAGCGCCCAGATGGCGATGATGTAGAGCAGGATCAGCGCCGTCAGGCCCGGCCACAGGAACGTCACGATGCCGGCCGCCACGCCCAACAGGCCGACGATGATCAAGGCCCACAACGGTTTGCCCTGGTCGCGGATGCGGATGCCGGCGATCAGCGCCAGCACGCCATCGGCCAGCGCGAACGCGCCCCACACCAGCACCAGCGCCGACAGCGTGATCGCCGGCATGAACATGGCCATCAGGCCGAACAGGATGGCGACGACGCCGCGCAATGCCACCCAACCCCAGTGACGACCGATCTGATCCACGACTTGCGAGTCAAGCATGACGACCTCCGGTGGTGTGTAACGGGTGACCTATCTTATCCCCGCCCGCGACCAGTCCGAAACCGATTGAAATTTCCTTCCCACATTAACGATGTGTTTTATAAGATTCATTCTCATTGAGTGTTAGACTCCGGCCCTTGTATTTTCCCCCCACCATGGACAGTCACGCCTCCCCCCGCCGCCGAGCCTACTGGCTCAAGACGCTGCACCAATGGCACTGGATCAGCTCGGCGCTGTGCCTGCTGGGCATGCTGCTGTTCGCGGTGACCGGGCTGACCCTGAACAACGCCTCCCACATCGAAGCCAGGGCCCGCGTCACCAACCGCGAGGCGCGCCTGCCCGAGCCCGTGCTGGCCCAGCTGGCGGCGCCCGCCGGCCAGAAGAAAGGCCCCCTGCCCGCCGCCGTCGTCCAATGGCTCGACCGCGAACTGGACACCGCCACTGGCGGCAAGCCGGCCGAATGGTCGGCCGACGAGGTCTACCTGTCGCTGCCGCGCGCCGGCGGCGACGCCTGGCTGTCCATCGACCGCGCCAGCGGCGATATCGAATACGAACGCACCGACCGCGGCTGGATCGCCTATCTCAATGACCTGCACAAGGGCCGCAATACCGGCCAGGCCTGGAGCTGGTTCCTCGATATCTTCGCCATCGCCTGTCTGGTCTTTGCCCTGACCGGGCTGGTGCTGCTCAAGATGCACGCGGGCAACCGCGGCGCCACCTGGCCCATGGTCGGCCTCGGCGTCGTCATCCCGCTGGTGCTGGCGCTGCTTTTCATTCACTGATCCATTCGATCCGCCCTGGAGATATCCATGCGCAAGCTGTTGTTGTCGGCCATGCTGGCCGGCCTGATCGCCCGAACGGCCCATGCCGCCGACATCGGCCTGTCCATCGAGGTGCCGCGCCTGGACGTGGCCGAATACCACCGCCCCTACGTCGCGATCTGGATCGAGAATCCCGACCAGAGCGTGGCCGCCGACCTGGCGGTCTGGTACGACGTGGCCAAGAAGAACAACGAAGGCACCGAGTGGCTCAAGGATATGCGCCAGTGGTGGCGCCGCAGCGGCCGCAACCAGACCTTTCCGGTGGACGGCGTCAGCGGCGCCACCAAGCCGGTCGGCAAGCACGCCCTGCAATTCGACGCCGCCGCCAAACCGCTGGCCAGCCTGAAGCCGGGCCAGTACGCGGTGGTGGTGGAAGCGGCGCGCGAAGTCGGCGGCCGCGAGCTGCTGCGCATTCCCTTCCAGTGGCCGCCGCAGAAGGCCGAGCAATTGACCGCGCGCGGCGAACACGAGCTGGGCGCCATCGCCCTGGACCTGAAACCCTGACCCTGAGGAAAGCCACCATGAAATCCGCCGCCAAACTGGCCGCCGCCCTGGCCCTGAGCCTGCCTTTCGCCGCGCAGGCCCATGACGTCTGGATGGTGCCGTCCTCGACGGTGCTGTCCGGCACCGACAGCTGGATCACCGTGGACGCCGCCGTCGGCAACGACAAGTTCTACTTCAACCACGCGCCGCTGCGCCTGGACGGCCTGGCCGTGGTGGCGCCGGACGGCTCCGCCGCCGAGGCCGAGAACCTGAACCGTGGCAAGCTGCGCAGCACCTTCGACCTGCAGCTCAAGCAGAGCGGCACCTACCGCATCGCCGTGGTCAACGACGGCGTGTTCGCGCGCTGGAAGGAAGACGGCAAGCCCAAGCGCTACTTCGGCAAGCCCGAGGGCCTGGCGCAGGCCGTGCCGGCCAACGCCGCCGACCTGGAAGTCACGCAGAGCCTGGGCCGCGTCGAAACCTTCGTCACCGCCGGCAAGCCCAGCGCCGTCAAGCCCGTGGGCCGCGGCCTGGAGCTGGCGCCGGTGACGCACCCGAACGACCTGTACAGCGGCGAATCCGCCAGCTTCCAGATGCTGCTGGACGGCAAGCCCGCCGCCGACCTCGACGTGACCCTCGTGCCGGGCGGCGCCCGCTACCGCGACAAGGTCGGCGAGATCGCCGTCAAGACCGACAAGGACGGCAAGTTCTCGGTCAAGTGGCCGCAGCCGGGCCTGTACTGGGTGGAAGCCGGCACCGAAGACGCCAAGGTGACGGTGGCGCAGGCCAAGAAGCGCCGCCTGTCGTACGCCGGCACCGTCGAAGTGCTGCAACCCTGACGGTTGCCGCCGGCATGTCGGACACGCCTTCCTATGCGCCGCGCGGCGCGGTCACGGCCGCGCCGCGCGTGAGCTTCGGCGGCCTGCCGGCGCGCGCCGCCGCGCTGGCGGGCGCCACCATGGGCACCACCTGGTCGGCGCGGCTGGCCCTGCCGGCCGGCCGCGACGAAGCGGCCGCGCGCCAGGCGATCCAGGCCGCGCTGGACGAGGTGGTGGCGCAGATGAGCACCTGGGAAGCCGAATCCGACATCAGCCGCTACAACCGCGCCGGCCCCGGCTGGCGCGAACTGCCGGCCGCCTTCTTCCATGTGCTGCGCCACGCGCTGGCGTTGGCCGAAGACAGCGATGGCGCCTATGACCCGACGGTCGGCCCGCTGGTCAACGCCTGGGGCTTCGGCCCGTGGCAGCGCGGCTTCGAGCCGCCCTCGCCGGCCGCGATCGACGCCGCCCGCGCGCGTTGCGGCTGGCGCCGCGTGACCCTGGACTCCGCGCGCCAGGCCGCGCACCAGCCGGGTGGCATCTATCTCGATCTGTCTTCCATCGCCAAGGGCTATGGCGTGGACCGCGCCGCGCAGGCGCTGGACGCGCTCGGCCTGACCGATTACCTGGTCGAGGTGGGCGGCGAGCTGCGCGCGCGCGGCCAGCGCCCCGACGGCCAGCCCTGGCGCGTCGCGGTGGAAGTGCCCGACGGCAGCGACGCCCACGCGCTGGCGCTGCCGCTGCGCGACCTGGCCATCGCCACCTCGGGCGACTACCGCCGCTATGCCGGCGAAGGCGATGCCCGCTATGCCCACACCATCGACCCGCGCAGCGGCCAGCCGGTGCGCAACGGCGTCGCCTCGGTCACCGTGCTGCACGCCCACTGCATGCAGGCCGATGCGCTGGCCACCGCGCTGACGGTGCTCGGCGAACGCGACGGGCTGGCCTACGCCGAACGCCACCGCCTGGCGGCGCTGTTCATCATGCGCGACGCCGGCGGCTACCGCGTCGATGCCAGCGCGGCCTTCCAGGCCCTGGCCGTCGCGCGCTGAATCATGACGTCCCGCTGGATCGCCGCCGCGTGCGTGGTGCTGGCCTGGCTGCTGCTGTGCGGCTGGGCGTGGCATCGTGCGCGGCGGCGCCAGACCCTGGCGGCGCAGGCCCTGCGCGAGCTGGACGCGCCCCAGGGAGACGACGCCATCCTGGTGGCCTACGCCAGCCAGACCGGCTATGCCGAAGCGCTGGCGGCGCAGACCGCGCAGTCGCTCCAGGCCGGCGGCCTGGCCGTGCGCGTCGCGCCGCTGGCGCAACTGGATGGCGCGCGCCTGGCCGCCAGCCGGCGCATCCTGTTCATCGCCAGCACCTACGGCGAAGGCGATCCGCCCGACGCGGCCGCGGCCTTCGCCAGCCAGACGATGCAGGCCGCGACGCCGTCGCTGGGCAGCCTGCGATACGCGGTGCTGGCGCTGGGAGACAGCGAATACGCCCATTTCTGCGGCTTCGGCCGCCGCCTCGACGAATGGTTGCGGCGGCACGGCGCCACGCCGCTGTTCGACCGGGTCGAGGTCGACGACGGCAATCCGGCGGACCTGCGCCACTGGCAGCATCACCTGGGCCTGCTGGCCGGCCGCGGCGACCTGCCGGATTGGGAAGCGCCGGCCTATGCGTCCTGGCGGCTCGCCGGCCGCGAACTGCTCAACCCCGGCAGCCAGGGCGGCCCGTGCTACCTGCTGACGCTGGCGCCGCCCGCAGCCAGCGCGCCGGTCTGGCTGGCCGGCGATATCGCCGAAATCGGCCCGCGCCTGACGCGCGACGGCGCGCCGCAGCCGCACCGCGAATACTCGATCGCCTCGCTGCCGGCCGACGGCGCGCTGCAACTGCTGGTGCGCCAGATGCGCGGCGCCGATGGCGCGCTGGGCGTGGGCAGCGGCTGGCTGACCGAGATCGCGCAAGTGGGCGATCCGATCGACCTGCGGATCCGCGGCAACCGCAATTTCCACGCGCCGGCCGACAGCCGGCCGCTGATCCTGATCGGCAACGGCACCGGGCTCGCCGGCCTGCGCGCCCTGATCAAGGCGCGCCGCGCCGCCGGGCACTCGCGCAACTGGCTGTTGTTCGGCGAACGCAACGCCGCGCATGACCGCTTCTGCGGCGCCGAACTCGACGCCTGGCGCGAGGACGGCACGCTGGCCCGCCTGGACCGGGTGTATTCGCGCGACCAGCCCGAGCGCCGCTATGTGCAGCACCGCCTGCTGGAGCAGGCCGGCGATGTGCGCGCCTGGATCGCCGAAGGCGCGGCGATCTACGTCTGCGGCAGCCTGCAAGGCATGGCCGGCGGCGTCGATGCCGCGCTGCGCGACATCCTCGGCGACGAGCCGCTGCAGGCGCTGCGGCACGACGGCCGCTACCGCCGCGACGTGTACTGAGGCCGCCGGCCCAGGGGCCGGCCGCGCCGCGCCGCGCTCCAGCCTATTGCAGCTTGATCTGCGCCTGGTCGATCACGGTCTTCCAGCGATCGCGCTCGGCGCGGATCTGCGCGCCGAATTCGGCCGGCGTGTTGCCCAGCGGGAACGCGCCGGTTTCCTCCATCTTGGCTGCGGTGGCGGGGTCGCGCACCGCCTTGGCGAAGGCCTGCGCCAGCTTGTCGCGCACGTCGGCCGGCATGCCGGCCGGCCCCACCACGCCGTACCAGGCGGTGACGTCGTAGTCCTTGTAGCCCTGCTCGGCGAAGGTCGGCACGTCCGGCAGGCGCGGATTGCGCGCCGCGCCGGTAATCGCCAGCGGACGCAGGTGCTTGCTCTTGATGTACGGCAGCGACGACGGGAAGTTGTCGAAGATCACCGGCACCACCCCGCCCACCGCGTCGGTCAGCGCCGGCGCCGACCCGCGGTAGGAGATGCTGTTCATCTTGCCGCCCGTGATCTGCAGGAACCAGATCATGCCCAGGTCGTTGATGCCGCCGGCGCCGGCATTGGCGTAGCCGTCCTTGCCCGGATTGGCGCGCACGTGCGAGACGAATTCCGCCAGGGTCTTGGCCGGATACTGCGGATTGACGCTGAGGATGTTGGGGCTGGTCACCAGGTTGCTGACCGGCGTGAAGTCCTTGACCGGGTCGTAGGCCAGGTTCGGGAACAGGTGCGGCGCGGTGCCGTGGGTGCTGACGGTCGCCAGGCCCACGGTGTAGCCATCCGGCTTGGCGCGCGCGGTGGCGGCCATGCCGATGGTGCCGGACGCCCCGGTGCGGTTCTCCACCACGATCTGCTGCCCCAGGATCTCGCCGGCCTTGGCCGCGGCCAGCCGGCCGACGATGTCGGTGGGACCGCCGGCCGGGAACGGCACGATCAAGGTGATGGGACGGTCGGGGAATTCGGCGTGGGCCGCCGGCAACAGGGCGGCCAGCGCCAGGGCGACGCAAGTCTTGCGGATCATGGGGGTTGTCTCCTGTGGGGATCGGTTCTGCTTGTTATGGGGAAAGCGTGGGCGCGCCCGCGATGCTGGCATCGCGGCGCAATATCCTGCCGGGGCGCTGCGTCTCGGGCGCCGCCGGAAACACCGGGCAGCCGTTGACCAGCACGTGCTCGATGCCGGCCGAGGCCAGCGTCGGCGCGTCCCAGGTGGCGCGGTCGCGCACCGTGTCGGCGTCGAACACCACCACGTCGGCCCAGGCGCCGACGGCCAGCCGGCCGCGGTCCGCCAGGCCGAACACGCGCGCCGGCAGCGCCGTCATCTTGGCCACCGCCGCCTCCAGCGTCAGCAGCTCGGCCTCGCGCACATAGCGGCCCAGCACGCGCGTGAAGCTGCCCCACAGGCGCGGATGCGGATGCGCGTCGTTGGGCAGGCCGTCGGAGCCCACCATGCAGCACTCGTGCTGGAAGATGCGGCGCACCTCGTTTTCATCCATGGCGAAGTAGATCGCGCCGGCGGGACACAGGCGGCGCGCGGCCGTGACCGGGTCGCAGTCCCAGCGCGCGGCGATCTCGGCCAGCGACTGGCCACCGCATTCCGGATGCGGGGTCGACCAGGTGATGCGGATGTCGTCGATCTGGTCGGCGCGCTCCGGAATCAGGATGGTGGAGCTGCCGGGATAGGGATAGATGTCCAGCGCCACGTCCACGCCGTCGGCGCGGGCGCGGTCGATGTTGGCCAGCGTGGCCGCGCTCTTGCCCCAGTTGGCGGGCATCATGCATTTGTGGTGCGACAGCACCGTGGCGCAGCCGGTGCGGCGGCCGACCGACAGCACCTCGTCGACCGCGGCCTCGACCGCGTCGCCTTC
>NZ_CYTU01000009.1:112331-129869 GCF_001299375.1 Achromobacter sp. 2789STDY5608621
GATCATCGGCCGCTGCGCCTGCAGCGCGCCGAAGTACGCGGCCATGTCCGTGAACAGCGGCGAATCGCCCAGCAGCGCCAGCGCCGCGGCGGTATTGCCGGGCAAGGGCGCCGGCGCGCCGCTGATGCCGCAGTTGCCGACCACCACCGAGGTGATGCCCTGGCTGGTCTTCCATTCCAGGCCCGGCTTTTCCACGAACATCAGGTCGTCGTGGCCGTGGGTGTCGATGAAGCCGGGGGCGACGATCTTGCCGCCGGCGTCGATGCGCCGGCCGGCCGGCATGGCCGACAGATCGCCGATGACGGCGATGCGCTCGCCGCGGATGCCGACGTCGGCGCGCCGGCGCGGTCCGCCCAGCCCGTCAATCAGCCAGCCGCCCTCAATCACCAGATCCAGATTTTCCTGCATGCAACTTCCGCCTTGATGGGGCCGGCTTGGACGCCGGCCGCTCGCGGGACGCCCGCGGGCGCCCCTGTGCTTGATGAAGCCCCTAGTATCGTCCGCCGGATCAATCTGCAAAAATTGTTTTTACTGATCCATCTATCTCATTTTGAAATGCATCGCCTGCCCAAGCACGTCACCCTCAAGCACCTGACCGCGTTCGTCGCCGTGGCGCAGGAGTCCAGCTTCACGCACGCGGGCAAGCGCCTGTTCCAGACCCAGTCGTCCGTGACCAGCCTGGTGCGGCAGCTGGAAGAGGCGCTGGCCACGCAGCTGTTCGCGCGCACCAGCCGGCGCGTGCTGCTGACCGCGGCGGGCGAGGAATTCCTGCCGCGCGTGATGCGCCTGCTGGCCGATTTCGATGGCGTGATCGAGGACGTGGTGCGCTTTGGCGCGCTGGAGCGCGGCCGCGTCGGCGTGGCCGCCGCGCCGTCGGCCATCACGCAGCTCATCGCGCCGGCGGCGGCGGTGTTCTCGGCGCAGTATCCCGCCATCCGCCTGTATCTCAGCGACGACAACTCCGGCCGCATCCAGCGCAAGGTGAGCACGCGCGAGGTCGACTTCGGCCTGACCAGCCGCTGGGCCGACGCGCCCGGCCTGCATTTCGATCCGCTGCTGGAAGACCGCTTCGGCGTGCTGTACCGGCGCGACGACGCCAGCCTGCGGCCGGGCCGCGACGGCGCCATGCGCTGGGCCGACCTGGCCGGCCGCAAGCTGGTGGGCGTGGTGGACGAGACCGGCATCATGGCGCTGCTGCGCGCCCGGGCCGATCTGCCGATCGAGGCGGCGGCGCCCTTCTATGAGGCCTCCAGCACCACCTCGCAGGCGGCGCTGGTGAAGGCCGGCATGGGCGTGGCGCTGCTGCCCGCGCTGGCGGCGCAGCGCGTGATGGAGCCGGAACTGGCCTACGCGCTGCTGGCGCGGCCGACGGTGGTGCGCACGATGTGCATCATCCGCCACAAGGAATACGCGCTGAGCCCGGCGGCCGAGGCGCTGATCCGCGCCATCCGCGATTATCTGCGCGGCGCGGCGCTGCCGGCCGGTTGCCGGCTGGCGGCGGGCGCGGCGCGCAGGCGCGGTTGAGCGGAGGCGGCAACGCCGTGCTGGCCTCCGTGGCGGCAGGCGCCGTTCAGCCGCGCAGCTTCTCGTCCAGCGCGGCCAGGCCGGCGGCGAACACGCCCTGCCCCACGGCGGTGGCCACCGCCTGCAGGTCGGCGCCGTCCTCGACGCGGAAATCGGCCCACCATTCCACCAGCGTGGCGCCGCTCTCGGTAATCGCCGTCAGGGTGACGCCGGCGACGTAGTCGCGCATCGGCAGGTCGGTCTCGATGATCGAGTAGCGCAGCGCCGTGCCGGGGTCATCCAGCATCAGCAGCTGCTCGCGCACGAAGCCCGAGGGCTTGAGCGACAGATAGCGCACCGAGCCGACCGCATCGTGGCGGCCGCCCTCTTCAAGGCGGCTCTGGGCGATGCCGGGATGCCATCCCGCCAGGCCATTGAAATCACGGAACTGCGGCCAGACCTTGGCCAGCGGCGCCTGGACGATGGCGCTGGTGTAGACGGTATGCGGCATGCGGACTCCTGTCAGAAAGTCAGTTGCTTGAACTCGCGGGTGGCGGCGGTCAGCGCCTGTTCGGTGGGCAGGCGCTCCATCGAGCTGGCGCCGTAGAAACCATGGCAATGCCGGCAATGGCGCAGGACGTGGGCGGCATCCTCGGGCGTGGCGATGGGGCCGCCGTGGCACAGCACGATCACGTCCGGACGCACGGCCAGCGCGGCCGCGGCGATGCGGTCGATGGCGGCCACGCAATCGTCCAGCGTCAGCGCGGTCTCGGCGCCGATCGAACCGCCGGTGGTCAGGCCCATGTGCGCCACGATGATGTCGGCGCCGGCCTGCGTCATGGCCACAGCGTCGTCCTCGTTGAAGACGTACGGCGTGGTCAGCATGCCTTTTTCGTGCGCCAGGCGGATCATGTCCACTTCCAGCGCGTAGCCCATGCCGGTCTCTTCCAGGTTGACGCGGAAGGTGCCGTCGATCAGGCCGACGGTGGGAAAGTTCTGCACGCCGGCAAAGCCCTGGCGCTTGAGGTCGTCCAGGAACACGTCGAAGTCGCAGAACGGATCGGTGCCGTTGACGCCGGCCAGCACCGGCGTGTGCTTGACCACCGGCAGCACTTCGCGACCCATGTCGACCACGATCTCGTTGGCGTTGCCGTAGGCCAGCAGGCCGGCCAGCGAGCCGCGCCCGGCCATGCGGTAGCGGCCCGAGTTGTAGATCACGATCAGGTCGATGCCGCCCGCTTCCTCGCACTTGGCGGACAGTCCGGTGCCGGCGCCGCCGCCCACGATGGGGGTGCGGGCGCGCACCATGGCGCGGAACTTGTCCAGCAGTTGGTTACGGTCGAAGCGCGGCATGGCGGAAATCCTCAGTGTGTTGCGATGTCGAGAAACTGCTCGACCGCGGCGCGGGCGAACAGCGGGTCGTTGATGTGGCACGGCACGCGCACCAGGCGGCGGTTGGCGGTCTGCACCAGCCGCGACTCCAGCGCGTCGAACAGCGCGGCGTCGGCCTGCGGGTCCCAGAACGCCTGGCCCGGCGCGTCCAGCGCCGACACGCCGCCTTCCGGGATCAGGAAACGCACCGGACCGTCGCAGCGGTTCAGCCTGTCGGCGATCCACTCGCCCTGGCGGCGGTTTTCTTCCACGGTGGTGCGCATCAGCGTCACCTGCGGGTTGTGGGGGTAGAAGGTGCGGCCCTGGTAGCGCTCGGGCACCGAATCCATGGCGCCGAAATTGACCATGTCGAGCGCGCCGCAAGAGCCGACGTAGGGCGCGCGGGTGCGGGCCACGGCGCCGAAGCGGTCCTCGGTGCAGGCCAGCACGCCGCCGAACAGGAAGTCGCAGACCTCGGTGGTGGTCAGGTCCAGCACGCCGGACAGCAGATGGCTGTCGAGCAGTTTTTCCATCGACTGGCCGCCGGTGCCGGTGGCGTGGAACACCAGGCAGTCATAGCGCGATTCGAGCAGCGGCGTGACCTGCTGCACGCAGGCGGTGGTGACGCCGAACATGGTGATGCCGACGGCCGGCTGGCTGTCGCCGCCCGTGGCCGTGGCGGCCTGGCGGAAGGCGCCGCCGATGGCGCCGGCGGCATTGGCCAGCACGCGGCGCGAGATGCGGTTCAGGCCGGCCACGTCGGTCACGGAGTACATCATCGCGATGTCGGACGGGCCAACGTAGGGCGCAACGTTGCCCGACGCCATGGTCGAGACCATCAGCTTGGGCACGCCGATGGGCAGCGCGCGCATGGCCGGGGTGATCAACGCGGTGCCGCCGGAGCCGCCCAGGCCCAGCAAGGCGCCGATATCGGGGTTGGCGGCGGCATAGCGCTCGAACGCCAGCGCCATGGCGGCGATGGCGCTGCCACGGTCGCCCGTGAACACGGCCTGCTCGCCCTGCGGGTGGCTGCGCGCCACCTCCCGCGCCTGCACCTGCGCCGCGCTGGCCGCGCCGGTGGTGGACACGTCCACCGAGACCACGTCCAGGCCATCTCGCTTGAGCAGATCGACCACATACTCGGCCTCGTGGCCCTTGGTGTCGTAGGTGGCGGCCACGAAAACCCGCCGATTCGAATGCGTCATGACTCCTCCGCGGGCGGCTACACTCGGTGCGCGCCTCGATATATGTCCGGGGCGCGTGGCCCTGTAGAATCAAGAAATGAGACGAAAGAATCATACTGAGACACCTGTCTCACGTCAAACCACGACCGCCGCGCGCAAGCCGGCCGCCGCCCCGGCGCGCCTGATCGCGCCCGCCAGCCGGCAGGCCGCCGCCAGCGGCGAACCGCCGCACGGGCCGCGCGCGCGCATGCGCAAGATCCTGCTGGACGCGGCGCAGCGCCTGATGGCGCAAGGCATCACCCCGTCGGTGGCCGAACTGGCCGAGCACGCGCAGGTGTCGCGCGCCACCGCCTACCGCTACTTCCCGAGCCAGAGCGCGCTGATCGCCGCCGTGGTCGACGAAAGCCTGGGGCCGATCCTGGCCTGGGACTCGACCGCGCCCGACGCCGCCACCCGCGTCGACGAACTGCTGCGCTTCGCCTACCCGCGCCTGGCGGCCCACGAAGCGCCGCTGCGCGCGGCCATCCAGGTGTCGCTGCAGCAGCACGCCGAAGCCAGCGCCGGCCGCGCCGGCAACGAGCCGCGGCTGGTGCGCGGCCATCGAGTCGACATTCTCAAGCGCGCCATCGCGCCGCTGGCGGACGCGCTGCCGCCGGCGCAGCAGGAACGCGTGGCGCAGGCGCTGTCGCTGGTCTACGGCACCGAAGTGTTCCTGGTGCTCAAGGACATCTGGGGCCTGGAATTGCCGGCCGTCACCGACGTCGCGCGCTGGACCGCGCAGGCCATCATCCGCCAAGCGCTGGCCGATGCGGCGGGCGGCGCCCGCTAACGGCAAG
Organism: Achromobacter sp. 2789STDY5608621; assembly: GCF_001299375.1. Taxonomy (NCBI): domain Bacteria; kingdom Pseudomonadati; phylum Pseudomonadota; class Betaproteobacteria; order Burkholderiales; family Alcaligenaceae; genus Achromobacter; species Achromobacter sp. 2789STDY5608621. The sequence continues at coordinate 117,226 of NZ_CYTU01000009.1, forward strand.
CTGTCATTCCCGCGTCACTCGCGGCCCGCATAGTGCGGGCCTTCGCGGCGCCGCGCCGGTGCGGGCCGCATGACGCTGGAGTATGGAATGCAGTTCGAAGTAACCCGCCTGCGGCGGGCCCTGATGCCGTTGTCGCTGGCTTGCGTAACCTTGCTGAGCGCCTGCGGCGGCAGCGACGACGATGACGACACGAGCGCGCCGCCGGTCGTGACCGAGCCCGCGCCGCCGGTGAAGACCGGCGCCTGGAGCGCCGGCGACCTGCACGTGCACACGATCCAGTCCGACGACGCCCAGACCACCCTGGAGAGCGTGCTGGACCAGGCCTTCGACCGCTACAAACTCGACTGGGCCGCGCTCTCGAACCACCTGCGCATGTCGGCGCGCGACAACACCGGCGCCAACATCCCCGGCGGCTCGATCCCGTTCTCGACCGGCATGGCGCGCTACGAAGTGCCGTTCATCAAGCAGGCGCAGGCGGCGGGCCGCTACGCCGGCAAGATCATCTTCTCGTCGTTCGAATGGGACATGCCCACGCACGACCACGTCAACATCGGCATCGGCACCAACGACCCGATGTCCGCCAAGTCGCTGCGCGCCGTGGCGGAATTCGAATACCTGTACACCAACAAGGCCGCCAACCTGTTCGACGCGCAGCTGGTCGCCGACCTGGCCGGCCAGCCGCGCGCGTACACCACGCACGCCGACTCGCTGACGGCCCTGAAGTGGCTGCGCGACAAGCACCCCGACAGCTACATGCTGCTGAACCACCCGTCGCGCTATGCCGGCAAGTACACCATCGGCCAGCTGCGCGAAATGCATGATCTGGCGCCGTCGATCTTCTTCGCCATCGAAGGCATGGTCGGCAACCAGATGGAGCCGGACCGCGGCGGCTACGCCGAGGCCTACACGCCGGACAAGCTGCCCAACCGCACCTATGGCGGCGTCGACTACCTGGTGGCCAAGCTGGGCGGCACCTGGGACGCGCTGCTGGGCGAAGGCCGCCACATCTGGACCGTGGCCGATTCGGACTTCCACTTCCGCATCAACGCCACCGGCCAGTACAGCAGCGGCTACGCGCCGGGCGAATACGCCAAGACCTACGTCTGGAAAGACGGCAAGGACATGGCCGCGGTGGTCACGGGCCTCAAGAGCGGCCGCCTGTTCGGCGTCTTCGGCGACCTGATCGACGCGCTCGAATTCCAGGCGCAGGGCGCGTCGGGCACGGCCCAGATGGGCGGCGAGCTGACGGCGGCCAAGGGCGAGCAGGTGGAAGTCACCATCCGCTTTCGCAGCCCCGCCAGCAACCACTACGAGTATCCGATCGAAAGCGGCAACCCCACCTACGTCAAGCCGACCGTGCACCACGTCGACCTGATCGTGGGCGATGTCGGCGCCCGCGCCGCCGCCGGCACGCCGGCATACGACAACGCCACCAATCCGAGCACCCGCGTGCTGGGCCGCTACACGAGCAAGGACTGGACCGTGGACAAGGACGGCTACAACGTCATCAAGATCAAGCTGACCGCCGACAAGAGCCAGTACCTGCGCCTGCGCGGCACCAACCTGGCGCCCGACGTGGCCGGCGAGACCGCCAACGGCGAACCGCTGCCGGACGCCAAGATCGACCTGACCGACAACGCCGCCCGCTTCAACGCCATCAATGCGCGCAACTACAACGACCTGTGGTTCTACTCGAACCCGGTGTTCGTGACGGTCAAGCAGTAAGGCGCCACTGGATTGACCGACCCCTCCCCACTTGCTACATATAAGGGCGCAACTGCACTTGGTTCCTGATTATTCTCATTGGAGGATTTTTATGAGCAAGCGAATTGTTGTCGTGGGTGGCGGGGTCGGCGGCACCATGTTGGCCAACCAACTGGTCCACAAGCTGTATCCCGAAGTGTCGGCCGGCAAGGTCAGCATCATGTTGCTGTCCGATTCGCCGGATCATTACTACAAACCGGCCTTCATGTATGTGGCGTTCAACCTGTTCTTCCAGGAAGAGCTCAAGCGCCCCGAACGTTCCCTGCTGCGGCCTGAAATCGAGTTCCGCGTCGACAAGGTGACGCGCTTCGATTTCAACGCCCAGCAATTGCACACGCGCAGCGGCAAGCGCCATGGCTACGACTATCTCGTCATCGCCACCGGTTGCGTTCCCGCGCCCGAGCGCATCGAGGGCCTGCGCGAGGCGGGCGACCATTTCTACCAGCACGAGCCGGCGCGGCAGCTGGCCGGCCGCCTGGCCACGATCGAACGCGGGCGCGTATTCGTCAGCGTCACCTTTCCCAAGACGCCCAATGTGCCGCACCAATGCGGCATCGCGCCGATCGAAACCACGCTGATGCTCGACGACTACCTGCGCCGCCGCGGCGTGCGCGACCGGGTCGAGATCGTCTACACCTACCCGACCACCTCGCAACTGCTGCGCAACTGCCTGTTCCTGCAAAAGCCCACGTGCGAGGTGCTGCCGGCCATCTTCGAACAGCGCGGCATCCGGTTCCAGCGCGGCTTCACCCTCGCGAAGGTCGATCCCGACCAGCGCATCGCCTATTCTGAAGAAGGCATCGAGCAACCTTTCGACATCCTCATGGCCACGCCGCCGATCCGCGCGGTCGACGCCGTGCTGGAATCCGGCGCTTCGCAGGCGCCGGACAACGAAGGCTGGCTGCCCACCGACCACGAGACCATGCAGGTGTACGGCCTGGAGAACGTGTACGTGATCGGCGACACGGTCGACCTGCCCGTCAGCAAGGCCGGCGGTTCGTGCCACAACCAGGCCCCCGTCATCGCCAACAACATCGCCGGCGAAATCCGGCTGGGCCATCCCTGCAGCGTCTACGACGGGCGAGTCCAGGCGGTGGCGCAGATGGGCTTGAACGCCGGCATGCCGCTCTGGTACGACTACACCCACGACGTGCGGCCAACGCCGCCCACCAAACTGGGCGGATTGCTGCGGCACGGTTTCAACCGGGGCCTGTACTGGTCCGTCGCCAGGGGAATGCTATGAACACACCGCAAGGCAACAGCCTGCCCACGGCCGGACAGCGCACCGCCCCGTTCGATACGCCGCCCCCCGGCGATGCGCTGGCGCAATTGGCGGACAAGCTGCAACCGCTGGCCGATAGCGGCCGGCTGGACAACATCGTCGACCTGCTGGCGCTGGCGTCCGACCTGGTCGACCTGCTCGATGCGCCCATGGTGGAAAAACTGGGCACGCTGTCGGAACAGGCCACGGGCGCGGCCTGGACCCTCTCCAATGCCTGGCGCGTGGCCCAGGCGCAGGGGTTGCAAGAGGCGCGCCCGCCGGGCCTGGGCGGCTTGTTCCAGCTGTCGCGCGACGAGGACACCCGGCGCGGCCTGGCGCTGGTGTTGCGGACGCTGCAAGGCCTGGGCCGGCAATTGGGCAACCAGCGGCAGGATTACGCCACCCCGTGAAACCGTTGGCCGGCGCCGCATCCGCGGCGCCGACGCCCAAGACAAAGCCCCGCAAGCAATTGCCTGCGGGGCTTCTTTTGTGCGCCCGAAAAGGGCGATGTGACCAGGTTTACTGCAACGTGCGCGTGAACACGAACTTGCCGTCGCGCCAATCCACTGGCACCACATCGCGCGGACCGAACTGGCCTTCCAGGATCAGCCGGGCGACCGGGTTCTCGATCTGCTGCTGGATGGTGCGCTTGAGCGGACGCGCCCCGAACACCGGATCGAAACCGTCGCGGGCCAGTTCGGCCAGCGCGGGCTCGGTCACTTCCAGCCGCATCTCCTGCTTTTCCAGGCGCTCGGCCAGGCGGCGCAGCTGGATGCGGGCGATGGACTCGATGTGCTGCGCTTCCAGTCCGTGGAACACCACCACTTCGTCGATGCGGTTCAGGAACTCGGGCCGCAGCGTCTGCTTGAGCTCGCCCCAGACCACTTCCTTGACCACGTCGTACGGCTGGCCGGCCAGCGTCTGGATGTGCTGCGAACCCAGGTTCGACGTCATCACGATGACGGTGTTGCGGAAGTCCACCGTGCGGCCCTGGCCGTCGGTCAGACGGCCGTCGTCCAGCACCTGCAGCAGCACGTTGAAGACGTCCGGATGGGCCTTCTCGACTTCATCGAGCAGCACCACGCTGTACGGCTTGCGGCGCACGGCCTCGGTCAGGTAGCCGCCCTCTTCGTAGCCCACGTATCCGGGCGGCGCGCCGATCAGCCGCGCCACCGAGTGCTTCTCCATGAATTCGCTCATGTCGATGCGGATCATGTGCTCTTCGGAGTCGAACAGGAACTCGGCCAGCGCGCGCGTCAGCTCGGTCTTGCCCACGCCGGTGGGGCCCAGGAACAGGAACGACCCATAGGGACGCGACGGATCCGCCAGGCCGGCGCGCGAACGGCGGATGGCATCGGACACCAGGCGCACGGCCTCGTCCTGGCCGACCACGCGCTTGTGCAGATATTCCTCCATGTGCAGCAGCTTCTCGCGTTCGCCCTGCATCATCTTGGACACCGGGATGCCGGTGGCGCGCGACACGACCTCGGCGATTTCCTCGGCGCCGACACGGGTGCGCAGCAGGCGCGGCCGGCCTTCGCCGCCCTCGGCTTCCTCGGCCGCCTGGGCCGCGCCGACTTCGGCCGCCTTCAGGCGCGCCTCCAGGTCGGGCAGCTTGCCGTACTGCAGCTCGGCCAGTTTGTCGAACTGGCCCTTGCGCTGCAGCTCGGCCATTTCGGCGCGCACGCTGTCGATCTCTTCCTTGATGGCCTGGGTGCCCTGCACCGCGGCCTTCTCGGCCTTCCAGATTTCCTCGAAGTCGTTGTACTCGCGTTGCAGCTTCTCGAGCTCGTCCTCGATCACGCCCAGGCGGCGCTTGGAGGCGTCGTCGGTTTCCTTCTTGACGGCCTCGCGCTCGATCTTGAGCTGGATGATGCGGCGGTCGAGCTTGTCCATCACTTCCGGCTTGGAGTCGATTTCCATGCGGATGCGGGCGCCGGCCTCGTCGATCAGGTCGATGGCCTTGTCGGGCAGGAAGCGGTCGGTGATGTAGCGGTGCGAGAGTTCGGCCGCGGCCACGATGGCCGGGTCGGTGATCTCGACGCCGTGGTGGATTTCATAGCGTTCCTGCAGGCCGCGCAGGATGGCGATGGTGGACTCGACATCGGGTTCGTCGACCAGCACCTTCTGGAAGCGGCGTTCGAGCGCGGCGTCCTTTTCGATGTACTTGCGATATTCGTCCAGCGTGGTGGCGCCGATGCAGTGCAGCTCGCCGCGCGCCAGCGCCGGCTTGAGCATGTTGCCGGCGTCCATCGCGCCCTCGGCCTTGCCGGCGCCGACCATGGTGTGCAGCTCGTCGATGAAGACGATGTTGCTGCCGTCGTCCTGCGACAGTTCCTTGAGCACGGCCTTCAGGCGCTCTTCGAATTCGCCGCGGAACTTGGCGCCGGCCAGCAGCGCGGCCAGGTCGAGCGACAGCACGCGCTTGCCGCGCAGGGTCTCGGGCACTTCGTCGTTGACGATGCGCTGCGCCAGGCCTTCGACGATGGCGGTCTTGCCCACGCCGGGTTCGCCGATCAGGACCGGATTGTTCTTGGTGCGGCGCTGCAGGATCTGGATGGTGCGGCGGATTTCGTCGTCGCGGCCGATGACCGGGTCGAGCTTGCCCTGGCGGGCGCGCTCGGTCAGGTCCATGGTGTACTTGGACAAGGCCTCGCGGTTGGATTCGCCTTCGGCGCCGGATACGTTCTCGCCGCCGCGCACGGCGTCGATGGCGGCCTCGAGGGCTTTTTTCTGCAGGCCCGCTTCGCGCAGGATGCGGCCGGCCTCGCCCTTGTCGTCGGCCAGGGCCAGCAGGAACAGTTCGCTGGCGATGTAGGTGTCGCCGCGGCGCGCGGCTTCCTTGTCGGTGCGGGTCAGCACGCCCTGCAGGTCGCGGCCGACCTGGACGTTGTCATCGCCCTGCACCTGGGGCAGCGCCTTGAGCGCGGCGTCAAGAGCCGGCTGCAGCCGGTTGACGGCCACGCCGGCGCGCGCCAGCAGGCTGCCGGCGCCGCTGTCGGCGTCGGACAGCAGCGCCGACAGCACGTGGACGGGCTCGATGTAGGGGTGATCGTTGCGGGCGGCCAGACTCTGAGCGTCGGCCAGGGCTTGCTGGAACTTGGTGGTCAGTTTGTCGAATCGCATAATGGTCGTTTGTGGCTTGTTGGTGAGCCTGACCGATACGCGCCGGCGGGCTCGATGACCTGAATATGCGGCCGGATGCGAGAATTTCAATACCTCGTCGGCCGCAGGGATTTGGGTCTGTTAACACATCCGCGTACAGCAACAATCTGCCCTATGAGCATATACGTTTTTGTCTACGGCACGCTACGCGCCGGCGAAATCAATGACCTGGCGCAGGCCGCCGCGCGCCGCGGCCTGCCGCCGGCGCGCCACGTCGGCCCGGCCACGGTGCCCGGCATGCTGGTGGATTTCGGCGACTGGCCCGGATTGCTCCCGGTGGCCGACGGCCGGCGGGTGCTGGGCGACATCTACGAGGTCGACCCGGCCCTGGTCGCCCTCATGGATGAGATCGAGGAATACGCCCCCGACCGCCCCGGCTGCTTCGTGCGCCGGCCGGTGCTGGCCCGGCCGCTGGCGCCCGATGCCGCTCCGGTGGCCTGCGAGTATTACCCCATCGACCCGGCGTGGCGCGGGACCGCGACGGACATCGACGGCGATGACTGGGTGACCTACCGCCAGGCCCGCCCGGGCCGGATGCCGCCGTAGAAATGCGCTGCAAAACGCCCCGTAAGACACCCGTAGTAACAACGGACTACAATGGGTACCTGTCTTCACGCTTTAAGCCCGTCCAGGCTACCCGCCGGGTCCGGGCACTATAAAGGTCATCGTATGCAAAAACGGGTTCCCGTTGCCCCTGATGCCGCCCACTGTTCCACGTGTATGTTGGGCCACGTGTGTGTCCCGGTCGGGATGGCAGCCGCCGAAGTAGAAAAGCTGGACGAACTGGTGAAAGAGCGCGTGCGCCTCGAAAAGGGCAAGACGCTGTATTCGCTGGATCACCCCCTGGACGCCGTCTACGGCGTGCGCTTCGGCAGCCTGAAAACGCAGCTCGAAGACGCCACCGGCCAGATCCAGATCACCGGATTCCACCTGCCCGGCGAGATCGTCGGCATGGACGGCATGCTGGACGGCAAGCACGTCTCGGCCGCCGTGGCCCTGGAAGACTCCGAAGTCTGCGTGATCCGCCTGAACGAAGTCGACCGCGTGGCCACCCACCTGCCCTCGCTGCAGCAGCAGTTCCGCCGCCTGATGAGCCGCGAGATCACGCGCTCGCACCAGATGCTGGCGTCGCTGGGCTCGATGCGCTCCGAACAGCGCCTGGCCGCGTTCCTGCTCAACCTGTCGCAACGCTATGCGTCGCTGGGCTACTCGTCGACCGAATTCGTGCTGCGCATGAGCCGCGAGGAAATCGGCAACTATCTCGGCCTGACGCTGGAAACGGTCAGCCGGCTGTTCTCGCGCTTCGCGCGCGACGGCCTGATCCGCATCAACCAGCGCGAAGTCCGTATCCTGGACCAGCCCGCGCTCAAGCAACTGCTGGGCCACGAGGGCTGCTGACGCCCGCCCGCGCCATGCGCCGCACCGCCGCACCCGGCGCCGCACAGCCGTACCCGGCGCCGCGCCTGTTGCGCTCGCGCCGGGCCTGGAGCGCGGCGGCGCTGGCCCTGGCGGCCCTGCTGCCCCTGGCGGCGCGCGCGCAGACGCCGCTGCCCGATCCCTACGATTACGACGAACCCGTGCCCGCGCCCAAGCGGGTGGTGGTGCCGCGCTGGCAGACGCTCGAACTGGGCAAGCCCGGCCACCGCTACAAGGTACCGGTCTATGCTAACCGGAACCTGGCGCGCGGCGACCTGCGCGATATCAAGCAAATCGTGATCGTGTTCCACGGCGTCAAGCGCAACGCCGACGCCTATTACGAGACCGCCGCCACGGTGCTGGCCGCCAATCCGGCGCGGGCCAACGACACCCTGATCCTGGCGCCGCGCTTCGTCGGCGTGATCGATTCGGGCTTCGCCGGCATGGCGGCCTGGCGCAAATCCAGCTGGGAAGACGGCGACGACAGCGTGCAGGCCAACGGCCGGCCGGCGCCGGTCAGCGCGTTCCAGGTCATCGACGACCTGCTGCGCAGCCTGGACGACCGCAAGCGCCTGCCGACCCTGGCCGGCATCGTGCTGGCCGGCCATTCCGGCGGCGGCCAGCTGGTGCAGCGCTACGCCGCGCTGAACCAGATCGACGGCCCGCTGCGGCGCGACGGCATCGCCGTGCGCTACGTGATCGCCAATCCCTCCTCCTATCTGTACCTGACCCGCGAGCGCCCGCGCCCCGACGGCAAGGGCTACGCGCCCTACGAGCGCGGCATCTGCCCGACCTACAACCAGTACAAGTACGGCACCGACAAGCTGCCCCCGTTCGCGCAGGAAACCGACGACACGCGCCTGTTCATCCGCTACGCGGCGCGCGACGTCACCTACCTGCTGGGCGGCGCCGACAACAATCCCGAGCACCGCCTGCTGGACAAGACCTGCGGCGCCGAGGCCCAGGGCGCCACCCGGCTGGCGCGCGGCACCGCCTACCTGCAGTACGAACGCATCGTCGCCGCCCGCGGCAACCGGCCGGTGACGCTGCACCGCGCCGGCTTCGAAGTGACCGGCGTCGGCCACGAGTACAAGGGCATGTTCGGCTCGGTCTGCGGCGCGCGCGCGTTGCTCGGCGACGATGCGCAGGCGCCCGCCGGCGCGGCCGCCTGCACGGTGATCGAACCGCCGCGCAAGTAGGCGCGCCCCAAAATTGACACCAAGCTGAACAAGCATCCCGCTCGGGCGCGGGCGTGCTTTTTTGCGCCGGCAGGCGCAAGATAGGTGGGTACCGTCTCCGTGGAAGACAGATATGAGCCAAGCGTATCTCGACATGCCCGACGCCAAACGCCGCATCAAGGCGATCTTCGTCGGCTCCATGGGCAACCTGGTCGAATGGTATGACTTCTACGCCTATACCGCCTTCGCCCTGTACTTCGCCCCCGCCTTCTTCCCCTCTCACGACCCCGTCGTGCAGCAGCTGAACGCCGCCACGCTGTTCGCCGCCGGCTTCATCGTGCGGCCGCTGGGCGGCTGGCTGTTCGGCCACCTGGCCGACCGCCACGGGCGACGATTGTCGCTGATGGTCTCGGTGGGCATGATGTGCGTGGGCTCGCTGATCATCGCGGTCACGCCCACCTACGCGTCCATCGGGCTGGCGGCGCCGGCGCTGCTGGCGCTGGCGCGGGTCATCGAGGGCCTGAGCCTGGGCGGCGAATACGGCGCCAGCGCCACCTATCTCACCGAGATCGCCGACCCGGAACACCGCGGCTTCTATTCCAGCTTCCAGTACGTCACGCTGATCGGCGGCCAGCTCTGCGCCATCCTGGTGCTGCTGTTGCTGCAGAACGTGTTCCTGACGCACGAGCAGCTGGTGGAATGGGGCTGGCGCATTCCGTTCGTGATCGGCGCCATGCTGGCCATCATCACCGCCGTCATGCGCCGCGACATGCCCGAGACCGACTCCTACAAGCAAGCCAGCCAGAGCAAGCCCCGGACCAGTTCGCTGCGCGGCCTGCTGCGCTACCCGCGCGAAGTTGCGATCGTGGTCGGCCTGACGGCCGGCGGCACGGCGGCGTTCTACACCTTCACCACCTACATGCAGACCTTCGTGCGGCAGACCGCCGGGTTCTCGGACATCGTCACCACCTACGTGATCGCCGCGTCGCTGATCTTCGCGCTGATCCTGCAGCCGCTGTACGGCGCGCTGTCCGACAGGATCGGGCGCAAGCCGCTGCTGGTGTTCTTCGGCATCGCGGGCGCGCTGCTCACCGTGCCGCTGCTGATGACGCTGTCGCAGACCCGCTCGCCATTCATCGCCTTCCTGCTGATCTGCGCGGCCTGGATCTTCACGGCCGGCTACACCTCGATCAACGCGGTGGTGAAGGCCGAACTGTTCCCCACCAACATCCGCGCCACCGGCGTGGCGGTGCCGTACGCCATCACCGTGTCGATCTTCGGCGGCACGGCGCCCGCCATCGCGCTGTGGTTCAAGCAGCAGGGCCACGAGCAGTGGTTCTACTACTACCTGGCGGGCGTCATCTTCATCTCGCTGCTGGTGTACGCGACCATGCGCGACACCAAGCATCAGTCGGCCATGCACCGGCACGATTGAGGCCGGTGCGCCGGCCTCAGCCCGGCTGGTGCGCGCTGACGGCGTCCAGCACGCGGGCCGAGTACACCATGGCCGCGCCGGCGTTCAACGCCACCGCCACGCCCAGCGCCTCGCCGATTTCCTCGCGGGTGGCGCCGTGCTTGAGCGCCTGCGCCGAGTGCACCGTGATGCAGCCGTCGCAACGCGTGGTCACGGCCACCGCCAGCGCGATCAGTTCGCGCGTCTTGGCGTCCAGATGCGCGGTCTTGGCGCCGGCCGCCGACAGCGCCTGGTAGCCCTTGAGCGTATCGGGCGTCAACGCGCCCAGCTCGCCGATGCGGCCCATCAGTTCCTTTTGGTAGTTCACCCAATCCAGCATGTCCTGCTCCTGAAAACCGGCGTGGCCCGATGCCTGACGCCATGGAGGCAGTATGCGCGGCATGGTGATATCAAATGAATCATGAAGTCGCCCTGTCATGCTCATTCGTCTCAATTCGGTGACATGGGGCGCCGCACCGGCCGGCACCACCGGCCCGCCCGATGCGGGCCCGCAACACCCGGATTGCTCTATTAGTAAAAATAATTACAATTCTCGTTTCCTGACAATTCCCCTGGCCGCCGCGGCGGCCGCAGCGTTGCCCATCGTGAGCCAGCCGGAGTCCGCCTCCACCCCCACCATCGAGACCCTGTACACCAGCCACCATGCCTGGCTGCAGGGATGGCTGCGTCGGCGGCTGGGCAATGCCTGCGATGCCGCCGACCTGGCGCACGACGCCTTCATGCGGCTGCTGGCGCGGCCGCGGCGCTTCGACACCGCGCCACAGGCGCGCGTCTACCTGCGCACCATGGCCAACGGCCTGTGCATCGACCTGTGGCGCCGCCGCGAAATCGAGCAGGCCTGGCTGGAAACCCTGGCCGCGCAGCCCGAACCCGTGGCGCCGTCGGCGGAACAGCAGGCCATGGTGATGCAGGCCCTGCACGAGATCGACGACATGCTGCGCAGCCTGCCGCCCAAGGCCGCCACGGCCTTCGTGCTGGCCGTGGCCTGCGACATGACCGACCAGGAAGTGGCCGACGAGCTACAGGTGTCCAGCCGCATGGTCCGCAAATACGTGGCGCAGGCGATGCTGCACTGCCTGCGCCTGGAAGCCCGGCTGGCGGCCGGCGGCGCATGACCTCGCCCTCGCCCCTGGCCGCGCCCGGCCTGTACGGCGCGATCGACGATTCGCTGGAACAGGCGGCCGAATGGTATGCGCTGCTGCGCTCCGGCCAGGCCGCCGCGGACGACCACGGCCGCTGGCAGGCCTGGCTGGATGCCGATGCCCGCCACCGCGAAGCCTGGTCGTACGTCGAACGCATCAGCCAGCGCTTCGATCCGATCCAGCGCAGCCCGGTGCGGCGTCCGGCCACCGAGGCCTACCGCCTGGCCCGGGCGCGCCTGACCCGGCGCCGCGTTGTGCTCGGCCTGGCCGGCGGCGGCGCGCTGGCCTGGATCACCGTGCGCCACAGTCCGGTGCCGGACCTGGCGCTGGCCTGGATGGCCGACCACCGCACCGGCACGGGCGAAATCCGCGAACTGGCGCTGTCCGACGGCACCCGCGTCTGGCTCAATACCGCCAGCGCCTTCGACGACGACTATGACGCGCAGGTGCGCCGCCTGGTGCTGCGCTCGGGGGAAGTGCTGATCCAGACCGCGCCCGATCCCGCCCGCCCGTTCCTGGTGTCGACGCCGTATGGCCAGCTGCGGGCGCTGGGCACGCGCTTCACCGTGCGCATCGACGGCGCCGACGCCCTGCTGGCGGTGTATGAGGGGGCGGTGGAGATCCGCACCGCCGACGGCGGGCTGACCCAGGTGGTGCCGGCGGGCCGGCAGGCGCGCTATTCGCGCACCGCCATCGACGCCGGCGCGCCGGCCGATCCGGCCCGCGAGGCCTGGTCGCGGGGCATCCTGATCGCGCAGGACATTCCCTTGTCCGAGGTGCTGCGCGAGCTGGCCCGTTACCAGAGCGGCCATCTGGGCGCCAGCGCCGATGTCGCCGGCATCCGGGTGCTGGGCAGCTACCCGCTGACCGAGCCCGACCGCGCGCTGGCGATGCTGGCCGCCGCCCTGCCCATCCGGATCCGCCGCAGCCTTCCCTGGTGGACCTCGGTGGAGGCCCGGCCCTAGGGCCGGCGGCCCCCGCAAGGCGCCCGTCACAGACCGCGGCGTTTTTTTTCAAAAAGTGGTTCCGGCTTTTGTCCTCTCGTTCGATCAAGCAGAGGTAAGCGACCCACGGCGTCCCGCCCAGGGTCGCCCGGCCTTCATCCGATCGAGAGAAATATCCTCATGTCCCGCAAGTCTCCCCCCTCGTTCCCCCGGCGCCGTCCGCTGTCGCTGTTGCAGGGCCTGGCCGCTGGCGCGCTGCTGGCCACGGCCGGACTGCCGGCCGCGCAGGCGCAGGACGCC
>NZ_CYTU01000009.1:129932-145391 GCF_001299375.1 Achromobacter sp. 2789STDY5608621
CCCGCCGCTACGACATTCCGGCCGGCCCGCTGAGCGCCACCCTGACCCGCTTCCTGGGCGAATCCGGACTGTTCCTGGCCGGCTCGACCGAGCTGGCCCAGGGCCGGACCAGCCCCGGCGTGCAGGGGGTGTACAGCGCGCCGGCCGCGTTGCGGGCGCTGCTGGCGGGCACCGGGCTGCAGGCGCGCATCGGCGCGGGCGGCGGCTACACGCTGGAGCCCGCGCCGCAGCCCGCCCCGGGCGACGCCGCCGTGCTGCCGTCGATCACGGTGAACGGCAACCGCGAATCGCCGGTCGGACCGGTCAGCGGCTACATCGCCACCCGCACCATGGCGGCGGGCAAGGACGATTCCGCCCTGGCGGAGACGCCGCAGTCCGTGACGGTGGTCACGCGCGACCAGATGAACGACCAGGGCGCGCAGACCATCACCGATGCGCTGCATTACGTCGCCGGCGTCAACACCTCGGCCTACGGCGAGGACCCGCGCTATGACTGGATCACCATGCGCGGCTTCAACCAGTCGGTGTTCGGCATGTACCGCGACGGCCTGCGGGCCTCCGGCAGCAAGATCGGCATGCGCATCGACTCCTACGGCCTGGAGCGGCTGGAAGTGCTCAAGGGCCCCAGCTCGGTGCTGTACGGCCAGAATTCGCCCGGCGGCCTGATCAACGCGGTCACCAAGCGGCCCACCGACGACCCGCTGCACGAAGTGACGCTGGGCGTGGGCAGCCACGACCGCAAGCAGGCCCAGTTCGACCTGGGCGGACCGGCCACGGCGGACGGCACCCTGCTGTACCGCCTGACCGGCAACGTGCGCGACAGCGACACGCAGATGCGCTATGCGCCGGACGACCACGCCTACATCGCCCCCGCGCTGACCTGGAAGCCCAACGCCGACCTGTCGCTGACCGTGCTGGCCAACTACCAGCATGACCGCGCCGCGTGGGGCCTGTGGTACCCGCGCACGGGCACGCTGTTCTCCAGCCCGTGGGGCCAGATCAGCTCCAGCTTCTATCCGGGCGAGCCGGACTTCAACCGCTTCGACCGGACCCAGAAATCGCTGGGCACGCTGCTCGAGTACAAACTCGGCGGCGATGCCGTGTTCCGCCAGGGACTGCGGGTCGAAACGATGAACTACGACGCCAAGTACGTGCGCGGCCGCGCCCTGCTGAACGATGACTACGACCTGGACGAAAGCGGTCACCTGCTCTATCGCGACGCCAACCGCAATCAGCTGCGCTCGCGCGTCTACACCATGGACAACCAGCTCGCCTGGACCGCGCAGACCGGCCCGGTCACGCATCGGCTGCTGGTCGGCCTGGACGCCAGCCTGACGCGCTACAACGACCGCCAGTGGTCGGGCAGCGCCCCGGTGCTGGACATCCTGGACCCGCAGTACGGCCAGCCGATACCCGACCCCACCTCGCCCTGGGCCCGCGACGTCACCGCGCGCCAGACCGGCATCTACTTCCAGGACCGCCTGTCGCTGGGCGAACACTGGATCCTGCGCGGCGGCGTGCGCCACGACCGCGCCCGCACCGAGACGCGCGATCCGCTGGGCACGCTGGACCTGAACCAGCGCGACAGCGCCACCACCTACCAGGCCGGCGCGCTCTACCGCGCCGACAACGGCCTGTCGCCGTTCGTCAACTACGCCGAATCGTTCCAGCCGACGGCGCAGGCCAGCAAGGACGGCTCGCCCTACCAGCCCACCCGCGGCCGCAGCGTGGAAGCCGGCCTGCGCTACCAGCCGCCGGGCGAGCACATGATGCTGACGGCGTCGGTCTACGACATCCGCCAGAACAACGTGCTGACGCAGGATCCGAACGACCCGACCAACTCGATCCAGGCCGGGCAGGTGCGCTCGCGCGGCATCGAACTGGAAGGCACCTGGGAACCGACGCCGCAATGGTCGGTGCTGGCCAGCTACACCTTCCTGGATGCGAAGGTCACGCGCAGCAACACCCCCGGGCAGGAAGGCACGCGGCCGCAGGACGGTTGGGGCACGACCTCGCCGCGCCACATGGCATCGCTGTGGGTGAACTACCGGCTGGCCTCGACGGCGCTGCGCGGCGTGTCGATCGGCGGCGGGGTGCGCTACATGGGCAGCACGCTGGACTACGGCCCGACCGCGGCGGATCCGGACAACGCCTACGCCACCTCGGTCAAGACGCCCGCGTACACCGTGTACGACATGGTGCTGGGCTATGAGCCGAACGCGCACTGGCGCATGCAATTCAAGGTCGCCAACCTGTTCGACAAACTGTACGTGGCGAACCCATGCGGCGGCTCGCCCCTGAACGCCTGCTACTACGGTCCGCGCCGTACGCTGCTGCTCAGCACCACGTATCGCTGGTAGGTCGACGCGATGGCCCTGCTACGCCGCCTGCATCGCTGGGCCGGCCTGTTCCTGGCGCTGTTCCTGTTCGTGTCAGGCCTGACCGGCGCCATCATCTCGTGGGATCACGAGCTGGACGAATGGCTCAACCCGCAGCTGTTCGACGCGCCCGCCGCGGCCGGCGCCACGCCGCGGTCCGCGCTGGCGCTGGCCGACGGGCTGGAGGCGGCCGACCCGCGCCTGCGCGTGGCCTATCTGCCGCTGGCGGTGGAGCCGGGCCATGCGCTCGGCGTATCGGTGGTGCCGCGCATCGATCCGGCCACGGGACGGCCCTACCCGCTGGACTTCAACCAGGTCACGCTCGATCCGGCGACCGGCGCCGTGCGTGGCGCGCGCGAATGGGGCCGGGTGTCGCTGGCGCGCGAGAACCTGATGCCGTTCCTGTACAAGCTGCACTACACCCTGCACCTGCCCGATATCGGCCGGGTGGAACTGGGCACCTGGTTCATGGGCATCGTCGCGATCGTGTGGGCGCTGGACAGCCTGATCGCGCTGGCGATCTCGTTTCCCAGCCGCAAGGCGTGGCGCAAGTCGCTGTCGTTCCGGCTGCGCCAGGGGCGGCCCAAGCTGGTCTTCGACCTGCACCGTTCCGGCGGCGTGTGGGTGTGGGGCCTGCTGCTGATGGTCGCGGTGACGTCGGTGTCGATGAACCTGGGACGCGAGGTGGTGCGGCCGCTGGTGGCGTTCTTCTCGCCGCTGACGCCGGACATCTTCGCCCTGCGCCGGCCCGCGCCGCCCGCGGCGTTCCAGGAGCCGGGGATCACGCGCGGCCAGGCGCTGGAGATCGGCCGCGCGCAGGCGCGCCAGCGGGGCTGGACGCTGCCGGCCGGGGCCCTGTTCTACAGCGCGCCCTACGGCCTGTATGGCGTGAATTTCTTCGAGCCCGGCGACGACACGCCGTCGGGGCTGGGGCGCCCGTGGATCTACCTGGACAGCCAGAGCGGCCAGGTGATCGGCGACCGCGTTCCCGGCCGCGGCAGCGCCGGCGACCTGTTCCTGCAGGCGCAGTTGCCGCTGCACACCGGCCGCATCCTCGGCCTGCCCGGACGCATCCTGATGTCGGCGCTGGGACTGGTGACGGCCATGCTCAGCGTCACCGGGGTGTTGCTCTGGGCCCGCAAACGCCGCGCCCGGCATTCGGGGCAGCGCCAGGCGCCGCTGGCCGTCGCCAGGCCCTAGCGCCGCGCGCCCGTCAGCGGCCGCGGCGGCGCCGGCGGCGCGGGTTCCAGCGGCGCGGCCTGCAACGACTGGATTTCCAGTGGCGAACGGGCCTGCGCCACGCACGGCAGGATCCAGCCCTCTTCCTTCTCGTCGCGCGACAGGCCCGGCCATTCGATGCGGTAGGCGATCTCGCCTTCCAGCATCAGGCACATGCAGGCGCGACAGGTGCCGTTGCGGCAGGAACTGGGCAGCTTGATGCCGGCGGCCTGGGCGGCCGCCAGCAGGGTCGAATCGGCATCCGCCTCGAAGCGCAGGCCGGACGGTTGCACCAGGACGGGAAAGGCGGGCATGGTCGCGGGATCGTTCGTCTTGTGAAGACAGCGGCGCGGGCCGGCCTTCAGGGCAGGCCCTGGAAGGCCGAGGCCCGCTCAGGCGGGCTGCTCCTGCCAGTCCAGCTGCCAGGCGCCGGACAGCACGTTCTGCAGCCACAGCGAGCAGGTCAGGGTCTTGGCGTCAGTGACCTCGCCCTTGGCGCAGGCCGCGAACAGTTCGTCCGGATGGGCGCTGAAGACATCGAGGAATTCATCCTGGTCCAGCTGTTGCGGACCGGCGCGCAGGCCGCGCGCGAAGTAGATGTGGATGATCTCGGTGGAATAGGCGATGGCCAGGTGCAGCGCGCCGGCGCGGGCCCACTGGGTGGCGGTGTAGCCGGTTTCCTCGAGCAGTTCGCGCTTGCCGCAGGCCAGCGGGTCTTCGCCCGGATCGAGCTTGCCGGCGGGGAATTCGGTCATGACGCGGCCGATCGGATAGCGGTACTGGCGTTCGAGCAGCACGCGGCCGTCATCGAGCAGCGGAATCACCACCACCGCGCCCGGATGCACCACGTATTCGCGCGTCGAGGTGTGGCCGTTGGGCAGGCGGACGGTGTCGTTGCGGATCTTGAGGAAGCGGCCGTCGTAGGCGGCCTCGCTGGAGACGCGTTCTTCGAACAGATGGGAATCGGGCTTGTCGGTCATGGCGCGGCGTGGGAAGAGGCAGGCGCCGGCGCGCAAGGCGGCCGGCGCGAAGAGCTTGCAGCTTACCATCGGGCCCGTCATGACTGCGCCGATGCCGCGCCGCCGGCCACGCGGCGTTCAGCCGCCGACGCGGATCACGATCTTGCCGAAGTGACGGCCCGAGGCCAGGTGCTCGAACGCGGCCGGCGCCTCGTCGAATCCGTAGACGCGGTCGATCACCGGCGCGATGCGGGCGCGGTCGACCAGCCGCGTCACGTCTTCCAGCATCTTGCGGCTGCCCACGAAAATGCCTTCCAGGCGCTTGTTGCCGGCGATCAGCGCCAGCGGCGACACCGGCACCGAGGCGAAGCCGCTGACGCCGCCGATGATGCCGACCGCGCCGCCGTGGCGCACCGCCGCGATCGAGCGTTGCAGCGTGCCTTCGCCGCCCACTTCCAGCACCACGTGGGCGCCCTCGCCGCCGGTCGCGCGCAGCACTTCGTCCTGCCATTCCGGCGTTTCGCGGTAGTTGATCAGGTCATCCGCGCCCAGTTCGCGCGCCCGCGCCAGCTTGGCGGCGCTGGACGAGGTGATGATGGCGCGCAGGCCCGTCGCCTTGGCCAGTTGCAGGCCCCAGATCGAGACCCCGCCGGTGCCCAGCAACAGCGCGGTCTGGCCGGCGCGGGCGCGGCCGGCGACGAACAGCGCGTTCCAGGCGGTGACGGCGGCGCACGGCAGGGTCGCGGCCTGCTCGTCCGACAGGGAATCGGGAATGGCCACCAGGGCGTGCTCGGAGAAGACGACTTCGCTGGCCAGCACGCCGTCGCTGGCGGCGCCGGGCGCCCGCGCGGTGTTGGCGGGCGTGGGCTCGCCGTCGATCCAGTCCGGCAGGAAGGCGCCCATGACGCGGTCGCCCGCCTTGAAGCGCGTGACGCCGGCGCCCACCGCCAGCACCTCGCCGGCGGCGTCGGAAGCGGGCACCACGGGGCTGCCGGCCACCTTCAGGTAATCGCCGCGGGCGACCATCAGGTCGCGGAAATTCAGCGAGACGGCCTTGATGCGCACGCGCACCTCGAAGGGGCCGGGTTCGCGCGCCGCTCGCTCCACGCGCTGCAGCGAGCCGATGCCTTGGCCGGCGGTGATCTGGTATGCCTGCATGATGATGTCCTCTGGGTGATTCGGGAAACGCCGTCCAACACGGGACGGCGCGGTATGGGTACGATATATG
The DNA here is from genome assembly GCF_001299375.1 of Achromobacter sp. 2789STDY5608621. NCBI lineage: Bacteria > Pseudomonadati > Pseudomonadota > Betaproteobacteria > Burkholderiales > Alcaligenaceae > Achromobacter > Achromobacter sp. 2789STDY5608621. The sequence goes on from NZ_CYTU01000009.1 coordinate 135,716, forward strand.
GGAACCAGACTACCCAGTGGCGGCATTTATTCACTTGAATGTCGCCCCATTGGAACCAATACCCCGCAGGACACCCCCATGGCCACTCCCTACTCCCACGACCGCCTGGGCGGCATCGAGGTCTTCGTGCAGGCCGCCGAAGCCGGCAGCTTCGCGCTGGCGGCCGACCGCCTGAACCTGACGCGCTCGGCGGTCGGCAAATCGATCGCCCGGCTCGAAGCGCGGCTGGGCGCGCGGCTGTTCCACCGCACCACGCGCCAGCAAAGCCTGACCGACGCCGGCCAGGCCTACTACGACCGCTGCGTGCGGGCGCTGGCCGAGCTCTACGACGCCGAGGCGGAACTGGACAGCGGCCGGCGCGCGCCGCGCGGACGGCTGCGGGTCAGCGCGCCGCTGGTGTTCGGCCGCCACTGCGTGGCGCCGGTGCTACGCGAACTGGCCGCGCAGCACCCGCAGCTGCAGATCGACATTTCATTCAACGATCGCGTGGTGGACCTGATCGAGGAAGGCTACGACCTGGGCATCCGCATCGGCCCGCTGCCCGACAGCTCCAGCCTGGCGGCGCGCCGCCTGGGCCTGCAGACCATGGGCATCGGCGCCGCGCCGGCCTACATCGCCGCGCACGGACGCCCCGTCACGCTGGACGAGATACGCCAGCACGCCGGCGTGGTCTATGCCCACGGCGGCGTCGAGAAAGGCTGGTCGGTGATGGGACCGGATGGCCAGGTGATCCAGCTGCACCTGCCGCCGCGGCTGCGGCTCGACGACCTGCAGGCCATCGCCGATGCCGCCATCGCGGGCGCCGGGCTGGCATGGCTGCCGTGCTGGATGCTGACGCACTACGTGCGCAGCGGCGAGCTGGAGGTATTGATGCACGGCGACCGCATGGCGGCGCAGGACGTGCATGCCGTCTGGCCGCAGGCGCGCTACCTGCCGTCCAAGACGCGCGCCGCGATCGACGCGCTGGCGGCACAGGTGCCGGCGATGCTGGCGAAATAGCGGCCAAGCGGGCCGCGCCACGCGAATCGGCGCAACGCGCCACAGCCCGGCGCGGCCCGATGCCGGCACGCACGGTGGCGGACCGGCATCGCGGGCGGGCTTGTCAGTCGAACTTGCGGCGGGCGTCCAGCGCCAGGCCGGCGCCGATGCTGCCGAACAGGTCGCCCTCGACGCTGCGCGCCTGCGGCACCAGCGCCGAGACGCAATCGCGCAGGCGCGGCACGCGGCTCGAACCGCCGGTGAAGAACACCGTGTCCACGTCGGCGGGCGCGACGCCCGCGTCGCGCATCAGGACGCCGACGGTCTGCTCGATCTTCTCGATCAGCCGCGCCACGCTGGCGTCGAACGACGGCCGCGTCACCTCCACGCCCAGTTCGGGCGCGATGCGCGACAGGTCGATGCGCGCGGCGGGACCTTCGGACAGCGCGATCTTGGCCTCTTCGACCTGCACCGCCACCCAGTGGCCGGCGCGCTGCTTGACCAGGTTCAGCAGCAGGTCGATCTTGTCGCGGTCGCCGGCTTCGGCGCGGATGTAGGCAAAGTGTTCGGCGGCCTTGCGGGTGTAGGCCTGGTTGATGGTGTGCCAGCAGGCCAGGTTGCCGTACTGCGTGGACGGCACGTCCTTGCCGCTGCGCAACTGGCTGCCCAGGCCCAGCAGCGGCATGACGTGCGCCAGGCTGAGCTGCTTGTCGAAGTCCACGCCGCCGATGTGCACGCCGCCGTAGGCCAGGATGTCCTCGCGGCGATCCGGCTTGGCGGCGCGGCCCGGCCCCAGGCGGATCAGCGAGAAGTCCGAGGTGCCGCCGCCGATGTCGATGACCAGCACCAGTTCCTCGCGGTCGATCTGCGACTCGTAGTCGAAGGCCGCGGCCAGCGGCTCGAACTGGAATTCGATGTCGGTGAAGCCGACGCTGCGCGCGATCTCGCCCAGCGTGTCCTGGGCGGTCTGGTCGGCGACGGGGTTGTCGTCGACGAAGAACACCGGCCGGCCCAGCACGGCGCGCGTGAAGTCGCGGCCGGCGGCGGTCTCGGCGCGGCGCTTGAGTTCGGCGATGAAACGCGTCAGCAGCACGCGGAACGGGATCGAGCGGCCCTGCACTTCCGTCGAGCCATCGATCAGCGAGCTGCCCAGCAGGCTTTTCATCGAGCGCATCAGGCGCCCGTCGTAGCCCGCCAGGTAGTCGGAGATGGCCGCCCGGCCGTAGCTGACCTCGGCGTCTTCGTCATGGAAGAAGATGGCCGAGGGCAAGGTGGTCTTGCCGTCTTCAAGGGCGAGGAGCGCGCGCTGGTCGGGGCGGCTCCAGCCGACGGTGGAGTTCGACGTGCCGAAGTCGACGCCGCATGCGGTGGAAATCATGGAAATTCGGGGGGCTGAAAGCAAAACGGCGCACAAGTGTAGCCGCAACCGCCCGAAACGCCATGTCAGCCCGGGCGGCGCAGCGCCACGGCCACGAAAACCAGCGTCACGGCGGCGGCCAGCAAGCCGCCGGAAAAACCGGTGACGTACCCCATCCGGGCGGCCACGCCGGTGATGAGCGACGAGGTCAGGATCTCGCCCAGGTCGCGCGCGCTCTGGACCGCGGTCATGTCGGTGCCGGCCTGCGCGCCGCGCGCGGCAAAGCGCATCGCCAGCGTCATCATCGCCACCGAGGCCGCGCCGGCGCCAAAGGCGCCCAACGCCTGCGCCGCGTAGGCCGCGGCCGTCGGCTGCGGCGCCCAGCCCTGGGCCTGCGCCAGCCACGCCAGCGCCGCCGCGCCCGAGGCCGCCAGGCCAAGCGCCAGCGCGCCGCGCGCGCCGATGCGTCCGACCAGCCAGGCGCCGCCGCCGCAGCCCAGCAGCACGGTCACCGCGCCCCCGGCCATGCCGAGCCGTCCCACCGCCTCCACCGCCCAGCCCGCGTCCACCAGGAACAGCTTGGACAGGCCATAGCCCGCCACCGCCGTCATCGCCGACAGGAACGCCGCCAGCGCCAGCGCCCAGCCGCCCGGCCGGCGCGCGAAGCCGGCCAGCGTGGCGCGCCGGACGGCGGCGGGCAGCGCGGTTTCGCGCCAGCCCGACGCCATCAATAGGCTGAACGCGACCACCGCGGCCAGCAGCGCCAGCGCGCCGCCCTGCCCCAGCCAGCCCGCCAGCACCAGGCAGCCCGGCCCGCCGGCGAAAAAGCCGATCATGGTGCCGCCCACCTGCACCGCGTTGGCGCGCGCCAGCGCCTGGCCCTCGAAGCGCTCGGCGGTCAGGCCGTCGGTGGCGATGTCCTGCGTGGCGCTGGCCAGCGAGGCCAGCGCCATCAGCGCCACCACCCACGGCGCGCTGGCCGCGGACACGCCGGTCACGGCCACCGCCGCCAGGCACGCCAGCACGATGCCCTGCATCGGCAGGATCCAGCTGCGGCGCCGGCCCAGCGCCGGCCGGTAGCGGTTGTCGACGACCGGCGCCCACAGGAATTTCAACACCCAGGGCAGCCCCACCAGCGGCAGCCAGGCCAGCGCGTGCAACGGCGCGCCGTCGCGCCGCAGCAGCGTCGGCAGCGCCTCCATCGCCACCCCCAGCGGAATGCCCTGGGAAAAATAGAGCGCGCCGATCATGATGAACAGGCGCGCATTCGCGGTTTGCTTCACGTCGATTTCCTTCAAGCTTGCGTTGCCGCGCCCACGCGGCGGTGTTCGCTGCCCTGCCCGGGCGTGACGAACAGGATGCGGGCCGGACAGGCCACGTGCAGGCGGTGCCAGACGCCGCGCGGCACCACGGCGCCGCGCCGCGCGTCCAGCAGCACGTCGGTCTCGACGCCGGCCTCGTCCATCAGCGTCAGCACCACGCGGCCTTCCAGCACACAGAGCATTTCCTCGCCGGCCGGATGCCGTTCCCAGACGTCGCCGTGCACGTCGGCGTCGCTGGCCGCGGCCTTGATGCCGACCAGCCAGCCTTCGTGCGGCGCCAGGCGCCGCAGCCTGCCGATGTCGCGCATGCCGCCATCGCCGGCCAGCGCCATGAAATGATCGAGCCAGTCGAACACTGGCACGGGCGTCGTTGCAGCCACGTTGTCTCTCCTTGAAAAAAGGGATGGACGGCGCGCCCGCGCCATCCATCGATCGCACACCGCTCAGTACTCGGCCCGCAGGGTCAGCATGACGTTGCGCGGTTCGCCGTAGCGGTTGTTCCAGGCCGTGCCCGACAGGCTCTGGTAGTAGCCGCGGTCGAACACGTTGTTGACGTTCAGCGCCGCGGTCAGGTGCTTGTCGACGCGGTAGGCCAGGCGCAGGTCCACCAGCGCGTAGCCGCCCTGGCGCAGCGTGACCGGACCCGACACGGTCGAATAGCCGGACTGCACCTGCAGGCCGCCGCCCACGCTCAGGCGCCGCTGCATCGTCGGCAGCGCATAGTTGGTCCACAGGCGGAAGATGTGCCTGGGCGTGAAACTGGCGAAGGGCTGGCCGCCGGCCTGCGTGTCGGTCAGGTACTTGCTGGTGTTGAAGGTGTAGCCGGCCGCCACCGTCCAGTACGGCGTGATGCTGCCGCTGGCCTCGGCCTCGAAGCCGCGGCTGCGCACCTCGCCGCCCGCCACGTAGTAGCAGTTCTGGCCGACGCAGGGCCAGTCCGGATCCTGCTGCGCGCGGTTCTTCTGGCGGATCTGGAACGCGGCCAGCGATACGTTCAGCGCGCCGTCCATCAGTTCGCCCTTGATGCCGGCCTCGTAGTTGGTGCCGGTGACCGGGTCCAGCCCCTGGCCGTCGCGCGTCAGCTGGCTCTGCGGCTGGAACACCTCGGCATAGCTGCCGTACAGCGACCACTGGCGGTCCAGGTCGACGATCAGCCCGCCGTAGGGCGTGAATTCGGGATCGATGCGCTGGCGCGAACCGGGCGCGTCCTGGTTCCACCAGCTCATGCGTCCGCCCAGCACCAGCGTCAGCGGATCGGCCAGCGAGAAGCGCCCCATGCCGTAGACGCCCTGCTGGCGGGCTCGCGTCTCGCCCGGCGAGGTGTAGGGGCCGACGCCCGGCTCCGGCACGCCATGCGGGTCCCAGTCGAACACGTTCACCGGCACGCGCAGCGCCGGCGTCAGCTGGCCGGTGTACTGCTCGGTCGTGGTGCGCTGGGCATTGCCGCCGAACAGCAGTTCGTGGCGGCGGCCGAACAGTTGCACCGGGCCGCTGACATAGGCGTCGACGCTGGCCTGGGTGTTGTCGAACTTGTAGGCGCCGCCCATCAGCGCCGAGCCCAGGCCGGTCTGGCGGTCGATGGCGCCGTAGGCGCCGGCGTACTTCAGGTTGCTGTCGGCGGTGAGATAGTTGGCGCTGACCTTGGCGCTCCAGCCCTGGCCGAAGCGGTGCTCCAGATCCGCGAACACCCGCGTGGTGTTCCAGTTGAAGCGGTCCCAGGCCGCGTCCAGGTAGGTCGAGCGCTTCAGCCCGATGTCGCCGCCGTCCTTGTAGCGCGGCACGCCCGCCATGTTGGTGGTGGAGCGGATGCGCTGGTATTGCAGGCCGGCCGACAGCACCGTATCCGGGCGCAGGTCGACCTCGCCGATGCCGTAGAACAGCGCCGACTTCTGGTCCGCCACGTCGTAGAAATAGCCGCGGTCCTCGACCGCCGTGACGAGGCGGCCGCGCACGCTGCCGCTGTCGTTGAGCGGGCCGCCCAGATCGGCCTCGGCGCGGTAGCGGTCCCAGCTGCCGGCGCTGAGCGCGCCGCTGAAAGCGAACTCACGCTGCGGCCGCTTGCGCACCAGGTTGACGGTGGCCGCCGGGTTGCCGGCGCCGTGCAGCAGGCCGTTGGCGCCGCGCAGGATCTCGACGCGCTCGTACACCGCCATGTCCTGCGGCGACGCGGCCATGTTGCCCATCAGCACCGGCACGCCGTCCTGCTCGTACGAATCGACCTTGAAGCCGCGGGCGTAATAGGCGGTGGTCAGCAGCTGATAGGGCTGCACCGTGATGCCGGTGGCGTGCTGCATGACCTCGTCCAGGCTTTGCAGGTTCTGCTGCCGCATCTGCTCCTGGCCGATGACCGTGATCGATTGCGGCGTCTCGCGCACCGTCAGCGGCAGCTTGCCCATCGTGGGCGTCTGCGGGCTCGCCGCGGATTCACCGCTGACGGTGACCGCCGGCAGCGTCGCCGCATCGCCCGCCGCCTGCGCCAGCGCCGGCCCCGCCGCCGTCAACGCCAGCCAGACCGGCCAATGACGCGCCCCGCCCTTGCGCGGCCGCGCCGCCCCGTTCCTGAACCTTGATCGCACCGCCGTTCCTCTTTCCTGGTTGTTGAGAATTATTCTCAAACCATTCTAGGGAGCGGCGCGGCGCGCCACTGGCGATTGCGGAAGTCCCGCTATCGATTGCGGAAGTTTTTGCCGGCGAGGCGGCCGGCGCCGGTCAGGGCGTGTCGCGCGACGCGCCCTGACCGGCGCAATGACGGCGGTCAGTACTCGGCGCGCACCGTCAGCATGAAGTTGCGCGGCTCGCCGTAGTAGTTGGTCCAGTTGGCGTCGCTCAGGCGCTGGTAGTAGACGCGGTCGAACAGGTTGTTGGCGTTCAGCGCCACCGTCACGTGTTTGTCGACGCGATAGGCCACGCGCATGTCGGCCAGCGCGTAGCCGCCCTGGCGCAGCGTGATGGTCTTGGCCACGTTGTAGAAGCCCGATTGCACCTGCACCCCCCCGCCCACGCTCAGGCGCCGCTCGAGAGCCGGCAGGGCGTACTCGGTCCACAGACGGAAGATGTGCCTGGGCGTGAAGCTGGCGTAGGGCTGACCGCTGGCGCGCGTGTCCACCAGGTACTTGGTGGTGTTGAAGGTGTAGCCCGCCGCCGCCGTCCAATAGGGCGTGATGGCGCCGGCGGCCTCGGCCTCGAAGCCGCGGCTGCGGACCTCGCCACCGGCGACGGAGGGGCAGCGCTTGCCCACGCACGCCACCGACGGGTCGGCCTGGGACCGGTTTTTCTGCTGGATCTGGAACAGCGCCAGCGACACGTTGAGCGCGCCATCCATCAGTTCGCCCTTGGCACCGGCCTCGTAGTTGGTGCCGGTGATCGGATCGAGCATCTGGCCGTTGCGATCCAGGTCGGTCTGCGGCATGAACACCTGCGCGTAGCTGCCATACAGCGACCATTGCCGGTCCAGGTCGACGATCAGGCCGCCATAGGGCGTGAACCTGCCGTTGTTGCGCTGGCTCGCTTTGGGCGATTCCAGCCGGCTCCAGTCCATGCGCCCGCCCAGCACCAGCGTCAGCGGATCGGCCAGCGAGAAGCGGCCCATGCCGTACACGCCCTGTTCCCGTTCGCGGTTGACGCCCGCGGACTTGTAGGGGCCAACGTCGTAGCCGGGCACGTCGCGCGGGTGCCAGTTGAACACGTCCATCGGCATGTTCAACTGGGGGCTGGTGACATCGGCATTCAGGTTCTCGTACGAGGTCCGCAGGGAATTGGCGCCGAACAGCAGTTCGTGGCGCCGCCCGAACAACTCGACCGGTCCGCTGACGTAGGCATCGACGCTGGTCTGGCTGTTGTCGTACTGGATGCCGCCCCCAGACAGCCTGGCGCCCAGGCCGGTCTGGCGGTCGATGCCGCCATTGACGGTGAGGTACTTCATCTCGGAATCGGAACGCAGATGGTCGACGCTGATCCGCGCGCGCCAGCCGTGCCCGAAATGGTGGTCCAGATCCGCGAACACGCGCGTGGTGTTCCAGTCCGAACGGCTGCCGGCGGACTCCAGGTTGACAGAGCGTCGCAGACCGATCGGCGCGCCGTCCTTGTAGCGCGGCAGCCCGCCCATGCTAGGCGGCGGATGCGAGCGCACGCGGCTGGTTTGCAGGCCGGCCGACAGCACGGTGTCCGGTCCCAGGTCGACCTCGCCAATGCCATAGAACAGGCCGGTCTTCTCGTTCGCGCTTTCATAGAAGAAGCCGCGGTCGGCCATGACGCCGACAACACGGCCGCGCACGCTGCCGCTGTCGTTCAGCGGCCCGCCCAGGTCGACTTCGGCGCGATAGTTGTCCCAGCTGCCGGCGCTGAGTTCACCGCCGAAGGTGAATTGCCGCTGCGGACGCTTGCGCACCAGGTTGACGGTGGCCGAGGGATTGCCCGCCCCATGCAACAGGCCGTTGGCGCCGCGCAGGATCTCGACGCGCTCGTAGATGGCCATGTCTTCCGGCGCGGCGGCGCGGTTGCCCATCATGGCAGGCACGCCGTCCTGCTCGAAGGATTCGATCTGGAAGCCGCGGGCGAAGTAGGCCGTGGTCAGGTGATGATGCGGCTGCACCGTGATGCCGGTGGCGTGCCGCATGACGTCGTCCAGGGTTTGCAGGTTCTGCTGGCGGATCTGCTGCAGGCCGATCACGGAGATCGACTGCGGCGTCTCGCGCACGCTCAAGGGCAGCTTGCCCAGGGTCGGTTGCGGCGCGGCGGCCGCCTCGCGCTCGCCGCTGACCGTGACCGCCGGCAGCGTGGCCGCGTCCCGGGCGTCGTCGGCCAGCGCCGGCCCCGCCGCCAGCGCCAGCCACAACGGCCAATGGCCCGCCACCGCGATGCGCGCCGTGTTCCTGATGCGTGAACGCATGGGTACTTCTCCCTCTTCAATATCGAGAATTATTCTCATACAATCTCAGGGAGAAACCGCGACGCGCAGGCGTTCGCAAAGCCCTTGCTATGGCATCGCGGAACCTTGCCGGGCAAGGCGCAGGCGGACAGGCCGCCTGGAGCCATGACACGCGCGCTGCGCGTTGCCGCGGGGTGAAACAAGATGACGACAGGAAGCGCGTTCAGCGCCCGGCGGCCAACGCGCTGGGCAGCACGCCGTAGCGGCGCTGGAAGGCCTTGCTGAAGTGCGAGTCGGTGTAGCCGCAGGCGTAGGCGGCTTCCGACACGCTCATGGCGCCGGCGGCGAGCAGCGCGTGCGCCTGCGCCATGCGCTGCTCGCGCACGAAGGCGTAGACGCTGCAGCCGAACAGCTGGCGAAAACCGGTGGTGAGCTTGTTGACGTTGATGCCGGCGCGGCGCGCCAGCGCGGGCAAGGCGGGCGGATGCTGCAGATCGGCCAGCACCAGGTCGCGCGCATGGTGCAGGCGCTCGATGTCGGCGCGCGACAGGCCGGCCGCGGCGGGCGCCGCCGGCGCCGGTTGCAGCGCGGCCAGCGCCAGCGCGGTCAGCTCCAGGGCCTTGGCGGACAGGTACATGCGCTTGAGCGCGCCCTGCATCGGGCAGGCCAGCATCTGCCGGCCCAGCGCCTGCAAGGGCGCCGCCAGCCGCAGGTTGGCATCGGCATAGGCCGCATCGCCGCGCGGCGCGCGCAGCAGCCCCGCAATGTCGGCCGGTTCGAGCGACAGCGATTCGCGCAGATGGTCCAGCGAGGTGCGCAGCGACACGAAGCGCAATGCGCGGCGCGCGCCGAATTCGTGTTCCATGCGCAGCGGGTCGCGGCACAGGCTCAGGTGCAGCGAGGGGCCGCTGACCTGCGCGGCCGGCGCGCCCGGCACGCGATAGCGCAGCTCGCCTTCCAGCACCACGACGAGCTTCAGGCCCGGCGCCAGGTCCTCCAGCATCCGTTCCTCGCGCTCGAAACGCAAGGTGCCGCCGGCCAGCGACATCGCGGGCGTGGCGGCGGGAACGGTCCAGTCGAGTGCGGGGGGCGGGTGGGTCACGGCGGCGGACCCGACGCGGCGAGCCCTTTTATTGAGAGTGAATATTATTA
>NZ_CYTU01000009.1:145672-174222 GCF_001299375.1 Achromobacter sp. 2789STDY5608621
GCCGCGCCCAGGTTGCCGCAGATGTGCTCCAGCACCGCGCGCATGCGCTCGCTGTCGGGCGCCAGGTCCTGCAGCGCCGAGAACTGCGACTGGCCGCCCGAGCGCCGGTGATAGACCACCATCTCGCGCGCGGTCTCGGCGGCGACCTCCGCGCCCAGGTCGGCCTCGACCATCGCCAGCGCCAGGTCGATGCCGGCGGTGATGCCGGCCGAGGTCCAGGTATCGCCGTCGCGCACGTGGATGCGGTCGGCCTGCACGCGGACGGCGGGGTGGTTGCGCGCCAGCGCGGCGGCGTGGCGCCAGTGGGTGGTGGCGCGCAGGCCGTCGAGCAGGCCCGCGGCGGCCAGCACGCGGGCGCCGGTGCAGACGCTGGCCAATCGCCGGCCCGCCTGGCGCTGGGCATGCAGGTAGGCGCGCATGGCGGGGCTGAGGGCGCTTTCGCGCGCGCCCTCGCCGCCGGGCACCACCAGGGTGTCCACCGGCGCGCCGCGCCACGGCGTGGTCAGCACGCCGATGCCGCAGGAGCTGCGCACCTCGCCGCCCGCTTCCGATACCGCTTGCACGGCGTAGGCTGGCGCGCCCGCGCGGCGCGCCAGCGAGCCGGCGGTCTGGAATACGGCGGCGGGGCCGGACATGTCGAGCAGCTGGAAATCGGGCACCAGCAGGAACGTTACGGCGTGGGTCATGGGAGGGCCGAGGGGGATTGGCGTTTATCGAGGGAATTATGTCATTTACGCCAAAGTGTGCGCCGCTAGAGTGAGCCCTGTCAAACCGCAATCCCCGGCCTCGCGCCGTGGGCGGCGTGTTCGACCCATCCTTCACGTCCTCGCTCCGAGTCCTCATGCCTGCCTCGCCTTCCCTGGCCATCGGCCGCCGCAACGCCCGCATCCTGGCCGTATGCCAGGGCCTGTTCATCGCCGCCATCTCGATCGACCTGACGCTGACGGCCCTGACCGGCCACATGCTGGCCCCCGACAAGGCGCTGTCCACCCTGCCCTTCGCGCTGATCACGGTGGCCGGCGCGCTGGTCACCTGGTTCGCCTCGCTGCTGATGCAGCGCATCGGCCGCCGCAACGGCTTCGCGCTGGGCGCGCTGGCCGGCGCGGCGGGGGGCGGCATTTCGGTGTGGGCGGTGTTCCATTCGGACTTCTGGATGTTCTGCGCCGGCACCGCGCTGGTCGGCGTGTTCCAGGCGTTCGCCCAGTACTACCGGCTGGCGGCGGCGGACGCGGTCGAACCGGCCGCCAAGAGCCGCGCGATTTCCGTGGTGATGACCGGCGGCGTCATCGCCGCGATCGCCGGCCCGGCGCTGGCGGCCTGGAGCCGCGACCTGTTCGCGCCGGTGACCTTCGCCGGCGCCTACCTGATGGTGGCGTTGCTGGCGCTGCTGTCCGCCGCCCTGCTGTTCGGCTTCTACCGCGATACCGACGCGCCCGCGGCGGCGGCCGACGCGCAGGCCGGCCTGCCGGCGCGGCCGCTCGGCGAGGTGGCGCGCCAGCCGGTGTTCGTCGCCGCGCTGGCCAACAACGTGGTGGGCTCGGTGTCGATGATGTTCATCATGACCGCCGCGCCGCTGGCGGCGGTGGCCTGCAGCCACAGCATCGGCGACGGCGCCAACATCATGCAGTGGCACCTGGTGGGCATGTATGCGCCGGCGTTCTTCGCCGGCACGCTGATCCAGCGCTTCGGTCTGCCGCGGGTGCTCGGCGCGGGCATGCTGCTGAACGTGGCCTGCTCGCTGATCGCGATGGCCTCGCCCTCGCTGCCGGCGTTCTACGCGGCGCTGTTCTGCCTGGGGGTGGGATGGAACTTCATGTTCGTGGGCGGCACCACGCTCTTGGCGCAGTCGTACCGGCCGTCGGAGCGCGCCCGCGCCCAGGGCGCGGCGGAGATGCTGCGCTACGCCGCCACCGCCCTAGCCACGCTGGCGGCCGGACCGGCGCTGGACGCGTTCGGCTGGGAAGCCCTGAACGCGGCCATGCTGCCGGTGGTGCTGGCCGCGGGCCTGATGACCTGGCACTGGGCGCGCGGTTCGGCGCGCGCCGCCGCGGCCGGGGCCGCCTGAGGTCCGCCGCCGCGGACGGCACGGCCCGCCACCGGGCCGCGCCAATCTCCGCGGCGCGCGCGTGCCGCGCTACTGCTGGCGGCGCTGTTCCAGTTCGCGCAGGCACTGGGCGACGCCGGCCTGCATCTGGGCATTGGACACCGCGGCGCGGTCCGAGACTTCGCGGCAACGCACGTACTCGGCCTGGCTCTCGGGCGAATCGCGGATCACGACCGGCGGCGCGGCGTTGGGATCGGGCGTCACGGTCATGCGCAAGGTGGAAGGCGGCGACAGGCTGCCGTCCTTGGAACGCTGGCTGGGATACTGGTATTCCTGCGTGACCGGCGCCGCGCTCTGCGCCTGCGCCGCGCCGCCCAGGCAGGCCAGGGCCAGCAGGACGGCGGTGATCGGGAGTTTCTTCATGTCGACCTCTCTTCGTTGAGCGCGCGCCCGGGCCCGATACTCGGCACGGTGGCGCGCCGGTCTATCGTAGCCGCGGGCGCGGCCGCGGAAGGTGCCAAGACGCTACGCGGGCGATGAGATTTGTTTCTTGCGGTTTCCCGCGGCCGCCTCAGCGCGGCGCCGGCGGCTTGCCGGGCGGCTTTCGTAAAGGCGCCAGTAAGGAAGCGAGGCCGTTGTGGTCCAGCTCGTGCATCAGCGCCAGCAAACGCCCCAGCTCGCCCGGCGGAAAGCCCTTGCGCGCGAACCAGGCCAGGTACGGGCCCGGCAGGTCGGCGATCAGCCGCCCCTGGTACTTGCCGAAAGGCATGGCGCGCGTCACCAGCAGCTGCAGCAGTTCGGGATCCATGCGCCCTACCTTGCCGGCGCGGCGCCGAACGCGATGTCGGCGGCGGGCACGGCGGCGATCTTCACGCCGAAGCTGGAGATCGACGACAGCGTGGCGTTATGGTGCGCGCGGATCTGCGCGCCGGGCGCGTGCGCCTTGTCCTGGGTGGTGTGGGCGTCGGCCGCCAGCGTCACCGGATAGCCCAGCGCCGCGGCGCGGCGCACGGTGGTGTCGACGCAGAACTCGCTGGCGTAGCCGCACACCACCAGGTGCGTGGCCCCGGCCCGCGACAGCGCGTCCGCCAGGCCGGTGCGCAGGAACGAGTCCGGCGTGGTCTTGTAGACGCGGGCATCGCCCTCGGCCGGCCGCAGCCGCGTATCCAGCTGCCAGCCCGGCTCGCCATGCGCCAGCGGGCTGCCGGGCGCCTCATGCTGCACGTAGATGACGGGCACGGCCGCGGCGCGGGCGCGCTCGGCCAAGTCGTTGATGCGCGCCAGCACGGCGCCGGCGTCGGCGGGTTCGGGCGTGGTCTCGAACAGGGCGCGTTGCACGTCGATCACGATCAGGGCGGACTTCATGGTTTCCTCGTTCAGTGGCGGACTAGCCGCATTCGGCGCCTTGCGTCGCCGGCGGCCAGATGCGGGCGTACATCCAGAAGTGGCGCGGCTCGCCGCGCACCTGGCGGTAATGGTGCAGCAGCCCCTCGCGCTGGAAGCGGCAGCGCTCCAGCACGCCGGCCGACGCGACATTGGTATCGAGCACCGTGGCCTGCACGCGAGCCAGGCCCAGCGTCTGCAAGGCCCAGCCGGTGACCGCCTCGCACGCCTGCGAGGCAATGCCGCGGCGCCAATGCGATGGCGCCAGGTCGTAGGCGATCTCGGCGCGGCGCGCGCCCGGCGTGATCTCGTTCAGGCCGATGGTGCCGATCAGGCGGTCATCGGCCTCGACGATCGCCAGGCGCATCGCGCGCGTGGCGACCGGATCCGCGTAGCCCCTGATCAGCCCGGCCAGCGCGTCCGCGCCGTCCAGTTGCCAGCTGGTGTGGCGGGTCACGTTGTCGTCGCTGAGATAGGCATGCCAGGCGGCGGCATCGGCGTCGCGCAGGGGGCGCAGGCGCAGGCCGGCGATGCCCAGGTCGGGAGCCTGCCGGGACCAGTCGGCGAGAGGAAGGGACATGATGCGAAAGGCGTCGAAAAGGAAGCGCCGGCGCATGCTTGCCCCGGCCGTCCACAGCTTAACAGGCTCGCGCCGCTCAGAAGTCCAGGCGCCCCTTCAGTTCGCCGAACGGCACCATGACGTGTTCGCGATAGGCGGGGCGTTGTTGCAGCCGCTCGTACCAGGCGCGCACGTTCGGCAGCGGCGCGTGGGCGATGTCCAGCTCGTAATAGCGGTACAGCGCGGTGGCCGCGGGAATGTCGGCCAGCGTCAGCGCCTCGCCGCCCAGATAGGGTTGCGTGGCCAGCACGGCGTCCAGCTGGCGCAGGCAGGCGTGCGTGTTCGCCAGGGCGCGGTCGATGGCGGCCAGGTCGCGCTGCGGCTCGGGGGTGCGGTAGTAGCCCCAGAACACGCCCACCAGGAACGCCGGCTGCAGCGCCGTCTGGGCCCAGTCCATCCAGCCGTCGGCGCGCGCGCGCCGCGCCGGATCGGCCGGCCAGAAAGCCTCGGCGCCATGGCGCGCGGCCAGATAGCGCAGGATCGCGTGGGACTCCCACACCACCGTGTCGCCCTCGCGCAGCAGCGGCACCCGGCCATGCGGATTCATCCGCAGGAACTCGGGCGTATCGAGCAGGCCGTGCTGGCCGCCGGCCAGCACGTGTTCATAGGTCAGGCCCAGTTCGCCCGCCAGCCACAAGACCTTCTGCACGTTGAAGGAACTGCGCCGGCCCCAGATCGTCAGCATTGCAAACCCTTTTCAAATGACGGCGTCAGCCGGCCACGACAATGCGCGGCTCGCACAGCACCGGGAAATTCACCGAATTGGCGATATAGCAGAAATGATGGGCGCGAGCGTGCAGCGCTTCGGCCAGGCCGGCATCGCCGCCCGCGGCGATGGTGACCTCGGGCCGCAGCGTGACCGAGGCGAAGGCGCCGCCGCGCTCGGGGTCTTCGCGCATGACGCCATGGGCGTCGTCGCGGTAGGCCGTGACGATGATGTTCTCGACCGCGCACAGGTGCAGGTACCAGAGCTTGTGGCAGGCCGATAGCGAGGCCACCAGCAGGTCCTCGGGATTCCAGCGCGCCGGGTCGCCGCGGAACGCGGGATCGGCCGAGCCGGCGATATCGGGCTTGCCCGGCGACTGGATCACGTGGTCGCGGGCATATGCGGTGTAGCTGGCGGTGCCCTTGCCGGTATTGCCGGTCCAGGTCACGCCGACGTCGTAATGGTGTTCGCCTTTCATTGCGGCTTCCTCGCGGCGCGCCACGCCGGCGCGCAAAGATCGCTAGCGTAGCGCATGCGCCACGCGTCGGGAATGGGACGGCGACGCGCGCTATCCCGGCACGGTGTCCGGATAGGCCGGAACGCCCGGCCCATGATCGAGCCACGGCACGTCGTGCGCGGTGTGGATGTGCGCGAGCGGCCGCGCGCCGGGATCGTCGTCCAGCGTCGCCACGCGCAGGATCACCTGCGGCTGCGCCACCCAGTGCGCCATCAGGTGCGCGCCGCAGCGGGTGCAGAAATGGCGGATCTTGCCGGGCGACGATTCATAAGCGCCCAGCGCTTCCGCGCCGCGGGTCCAGCGGAAATCCTCGCGCGCCACCCGCGCGGTCGAGGCGAACGCGGCCGCATGCGCCTTGCGGCAGGTGACGCAATGGCAATGGACGATGGGCCCGGCCAGGCGGTCCGCCTCGTAGGCCACGGCGCCGCACAGACAGCTTCCTTGCATGATGACGCTCCTTCGCGCCCGCGGCACGATGCCGCGGGCCTGCCGATGAGCGTAACGCTGGCCGGCGCACCGCGCCGCGCCGATACGGCCAGGATGACGGGCGGCGGCGGACAGGCGCGGCCGCCAGGCGCCGTCGCGGCGCCGCCGTGGCAACGGCCCCACGCGGGCGCGCGACGCCTTGCCTTTACATCCCGTTTCAGCAAGGATGGGCGTGCGTCCGTATCGTGGGCGCACCGCTACACAGGAGCTCGCCATGATGAAAACCACCTTGACCTGCACCCTGACAGTCGCCCTGCTCGCCGGCTGCGCCCCGTCCAAACCCATCACCGCCCGTTCCGTGCCCGTGGACAACCACACGGCCCGCAACGCGCTCGACTGGCCCGGCAGCTACGAAGGCACCCTGCCCTGCGCCGACTGCCCCGGCATCCGCACCCGCCTGACGCTGATGAAGGATGGCCGCTACGAGCGCACTACCCAGTACCTGGACCGCCAGCCGCAACCCGAAGCGGTGGCCGGCACCTTCAGCTGGGAATCCGACGGCAGCACCATCCGGCTGGACGCCTCCGGCGACAGCCAGCGTTACTTCGTCGCCGAGAACCAGGTGATCATGCTGTACCGCGACGGCACCCGTCCCACCGGTCCGCTGGCGCCGCACTACGTGCTGCGCCGCGCGCAATAGCGCGGCGTCATCGGCGGCGGGCCTCGCGCCCAGCCGCCGGCGCCGCGGACAGCACGCAAGCGCCCCGCTTCCGGCTATTCTCTGGGCTGCACATGCCGCGACACCGGCGGCGCCCCCCGAGGAAGGAAGCTCCATGAAGACCGATCACGAACTGCTCGACGCGTTTGCCCCGACGGGCACGCTGCGCGCCTCCATCAACCTGGGCAACCCGATCCTGGCCAACAGCCATCCCGACACCGGCGCGCCCGGCGGCGTGTCGGTCGACCTGGCCACCGAGCTGGCGCGCCGGCTGGACGTGAAGCTGGAGCTGGTGGTGTTCAAGTCCGCCGGCGAATCGGTCAACGCGGTCGCCGCCGAGCAGGCCGACGTGGGCTTTTTCGCGATCGACCCGCTGCGCGGCGAGCAGATCGCCTTCACCGCGCCGTACGTGGTGATCGAGGGCGCCTATCTGGTGCGCGACGATTCGCCCATCACCCGCATGGAAGAGGTGGACCGCGCCGGCCAGCGCGTGGTGGTCGGCAAGGGCAGCGCCTACGACCTGTACCTGACGCGCGAGATCAAGCACGCCGAGCTGTTCCGCGCGCCCACCTCGCCCGCGGTGGTCGACACCTTCTTGAAAGAAAACATGGAGGTGGCCGCCGGCGTCAAACAGCAGTTGCAGGCCGACGCCCAGCGCCTGGGCGGCCTGCGCCTGCTGGACGGCCACTTCATGCTGATCCGCCAGGCCATGGGCGTGCCCAAGAGCCGTGGCGCCAAGGCCAGCGCCTACCTGGCCGCCTTCGTCGAAGCCATGAAGAAAAGCGGTTTCGTCGCCGAGGCGCTGGCGCGCCACAAGATCCAGGGCGCCGCCGTGGCGCCGCTGGAAGCCGCGCCGCAATAAAAAAAGCGAGGCGGCGGGATCACGCGCCGCGCCGCCGCGTGGCGAACCGTCGATGGCGCCCCGGCATGCGGGCCGCCATCGACGGGACGGCGTCAGTGGCTGATCATCCAGGGCCGTGAACCGGCGAAGGACTTGGCGCCGTCGGCCGTGGTGCGGGTCTTGCCGGACGTGCGTCCGCCCGAACAACAACCGCAGTTCATGCCGTGCCCGGAACGCGAGCTGCGCGGTTCGTTGGCGCTGCGTTCGTTGGCGGCATGGGCGCGATTGACGGCCGACGACAGCGCCGAAATCGCGGGCGCGCCGCCGACGATGCGGTTCGAAGCGGCCCCACATTGCGGGCAGTCGGCCGGATCGCGCCATTGCGCCAGCGGCCGCAGCGCCGCGAACTCGCCGCAGCCGGCGCAGGCGTAGTCATACATGGGCATGTCGGTCTCCCTGGTCCCGGCCTCAGCGGTCGCGCGACAAGGGCATGTCGACGCCGCCCTTGATGTGCTTGACCGGCCCCGACGCCGACGGCTGGATGTCGAAATCGAAGATCTCGGTCGGCAGCCACAGCGTGGCGCAGGAGTTGGGAATATCCACCACCCCGCTGATATGCCCCTGCACCGGCGCACAGCCCAGGAGCGAATAGGCCTGCGCCCCCGAATAGCCGAATTTCTTCAGGTACTCGATGGCGTTCAGGCAGGCCTGCCGATAGGCCACGTTCACGTCCAGGTAGTGCTGCTTGCCGCCCTCGTCCACCGAGATGCCCTCGAAGATCAGGAAGTCCTTGTAGGCCGGCGTGATCGGGCTGGGCTTGAAGATCGGGTTGCGGATGGCGTACTTGTCCATGCCGCCCTTGATCAGCGTGACGCGCATGTGCACCCAGCCGGCCATCTCGATGGCGCCGCAGAAGGTGATTTCGCCATCGCCCTGCGAGAAGTGCAGGTCGCCCACCGACAGGCCGCCGCCCTTGACGTAGACCGGGAAGAACACCCGCGCCCCGCGCGACAGATCCTTGATGTCGCAGTTGCCGCCGTGCTCGCGCGGCGGCACGGTGCGCGCGCCCTCGCCCGCCGCGCGGTCGCGGTCGGCGCCCTGCAGCGCGCCCATGTGCGCGGTCTTGGGGGCTGGCGGATTGGCCAGCGGCGGCACGCGGTTCGGGTTGGTGTCGATCAGCGCCTGCTCGCGCTGGTTCCAGGTGTCCAGCAGCTTCCTGTCGGGCAGGCAGCCGATCAGGCCGGGATGGATCAGGCCGGCGAAGTTGACGCCCGGGATGTGCCGCGACGAGGTGAACATGCCGTGGAAATCCCAGATGGATTTCTGCGCATGGGGAAAATGATCGGTGAGAAAGCCGCCGCCGTTGTTGCGGCTGAAGAAGCCGTTGAAGCCCCACAGGCTGTCGGGCTTGGCGCCGATGTCCAGCAGGTCCACCACCAGCAGGTCGCCGGGCTCGGCGCCTTCGACGCCGACCGGGCCGGACAGGAAGTGCACGGTCGACAGGTCGACATCGCGCACGTCGTCGGCGCTGTCATCGTTCTTGATGGCGCCGCCGGTCCAGTCGTAGGTTTCCAGGATGAAATCGTCGCCGGGCTTGACCCAGACGGCCATCGGGATGTCCGGATGCCAGCGGTTGTGGATCTGCTTGTTCTCGTAGGGGGACTGGGTCAGGTCGACCTGGATGAGGGTGTCGGTCATTCTCTTTCATCTCCAACGTAACGTGTTGATAAAACAGAACTTCAGCCGGAGGGCGCGTCCGATTGCCCGTGGGAGGATCGGATCTTCGATTCCTTGACGTGTGAACGATGGTAGACGCGTTCGGAGCGATTGCCATACTGGTTTTCCATGCAGCATGGCGGCCGCCTTCACGCCGCCTGCCCGCGCCGCCGCGCGAGGCGATACGCTCAATCTTGACGCAACCTGAAACCTGCGCTTACCATTCATCGACCTAAAAGCGCCCATCTGGCGCCAAAGCGGCTTAACGCGGCGGTTTGGGATGCCAACGCGCGCACCCCAGCCGCCATCCCCTGCGATCGCGGTTCCTGCCGCCTCTCCACGCACGCCCCTCCATGGTTGCCTCTGTCGTCATCCTCGGCATGCTCTGCGTGCACCTGTTCTGCTTCTGCGCCATGTTCCTGCTGATCAGCACCCGGCTGGGCGGCAGGAAGATGGGTACGGACGTGTTCGCCGCCGGCCACCTGCTGCTGGGCGTGGCCTACATCCTGCAATTGCTGGGCGCCGAGCCGGGCTGGGGCGCGATGAATTTCCTCAACCACACCCTGACCCTGTGCGCCCCGGTCGCGTATGTGTTCGGGGCGCTACGGTTTTTCAACCGCCCCATCCCCGTGCTGTACCCCATGCTGGCGCTGGCCATTTTCTACACCGCGCTGCAAGTGCTGGTGCAGGCGGCGTGGGGCACGGAGGCGCGCCATGCGCTGCTGGCGGCCTCGTGCGCCCTGCTGTTCCTGGCGATGACGCTAGGGCTGCTGTACGGCGCGCGCACCTTTGCCCGCGACCTGCGCCTGGAGATGATCGTCTTCGCCATCCTGGTGGGCGGCATCTGCGGCCTGAACGCGGCGAAGTTCATGCTGATCCTGAAGGGCGGCATGCCGGCCCTGGACATGCAGGGCCAGTTCCAGACGGTGTTCTACATCTATATGTCATTCCTGGGCACGGTGCTGCCGCCGGCCGTGGTCTGGCTGATCCTGCGGCGCCTGACGGATGAACTGCGCACCATGGCCACGCGCGATCCGCTCACCGGCCTGCTGAACCGGCGCGGCCTGATGGACGGACTGGAGGCGCACTTCCGAGTCCGCCACGCCGCGCCTTCGCACCTGCTGATCGTGGACATCGACCGCTTCAAGCAGATCAACGACACCTACGGCCACCAGACCGGCGACCAGGTCCTGAGCCGGGTGGCGCGGGTGCTGCAGGACACGGTGCGCCAGGGCGACCTGGTGTGCCGGCTGGGCGGCGAGGAGTTCGTGGTGGTGGCGCTCAACAGCGACCGGGACGGCGCCCTGCACCTGGCCGAGCGTCTGCGCGCGGCGATTGCCCACAGCCAGGTACCGGGCGGCCGCCCGCATGGCCCCATCCGCTGCACGGCCACCATCGGCGTGTCACAGCGCTTTGCCAGCACGCAGGTGCTGGACGACATCATGCATCAGGCCGACGCGGCGCTGTACCGGGGCAAGATGTCTGGGCGCAACCGGGTGGAGTGGGCGGGCGAGGCGATGGCCCTGCCCCTGGCGGCGCAGGCCTCGGCCTGAGGCCCGCGAGGCCCGGCAGTTATGATGCGCCCATCGCATTTCGCGGCCCCGCCGCGCCGGAAGCCCCTGTCCATGATCCCGACCCGCCCTCTGTCCGCCCTGCTCCTGCTCGCCTGTGCCCTGCCGCTGGGCGCCGCTCATGCGGCCGAGGAATGCGTGGCGCGGTTCGACGCCAGCGTCGCCCGCTACCAGGAGGCGGTGAAAGTGCAGAAGGGACGCGAGACCGCCAACTGGCAGGAGCTGAACGCGCCGCTGTGCCAGGGCCGGCTGGACCTGCTGGACATGGAGTTCGCGCTGGTCGACGACTACGAGCAATGCGCGCGCGACGGCGGCAAGTTTCCCGAGAAGACCGTGGGCGCGATGCAGAGCCAGCCGGACGACCTGGCCGCGCGCAAGAGCGCCTGGATCGACACCTGCGGCCCCTACATGAAGCAATAGCGCGGCCGCCACGCGGCGAGGGCGGCGCCCCCGCGCGGCATGGCGGTCCGCCGCCTCAGGCGACCGCCGCCGGGGCGGGCCGCGGGAAGAAGATGGCGCGGCCGGGATCGAAGTCGTAGCGGTCTTCGAACTCGGTCGCGTCGGCGGCCAATGCCAGCACCGAATCGAGGATGAAGTCGGCCTTGGCGTCGGACAGCAGCACGCTGAAGTTCAGGCGGATGAAGCCCGGCTTTTCGATCTCGCGGCCATCGAGAATGGCCTGGCGCATGCGCGCCGACTCGGCCTCGTCGATCTCCAGCAGGTTGTGCACGTACGGGCCGGCGCAGGCGCAGCCGCCGCGCGCCTGGATGCCGAAGCGATCGCTCAGCATGCGCGTGACCAGTTGCTGGTGGACATGGCCGCCCTGGCCGTTGCGCACGCGGAAGGAGAAGATCGGCAGGCGCGGGGCGCTCAATGAACCCAGCAGTTCCAGGCGGGGATCGTCCTGCCAGCGGGCCAGCGCGCGCTGCACGAAGGCGGCGTTGCGCCGCGCCATGAGGTCGGCGCCCAGCGCTTCCTTGACCAGCAGCACCAGCGCGGCGCGGATGTCGCCGACCACGTTGGGCGTGCCGGCCTCTTCGCGCGCCTCCAGGCTGGCGCTGTAGTCATGGCCGCCGGGCGAGACGAACTTGACGGTGCCGCCGCCCGGGAAGGTGGGCGTCGCCACGGCCACCGCGTCGCGGCGCACGATCAGGATGCCGGACGCGCCGGGGCCACCGATGAATTTGTGCGGCGAGAACACGATGGCGTCGATGGCCGCGTCGGCCGCCGGGGTCATGCGCATGTCCAGGTACGGCGCGCCGCCGGCGTAGTCCCAGACCATCCTGGCGCCGGCGCGCTTGACGCGACGGGTGATGGCTTCGACGTCGGCGACGATGCCGGTGACGTTGGAGGCGGCCGACAGCGCGCAGATGACCAGCGCGCCGTCGGGCGCGCGCAACGCCGCGTCCAGCTCGGCCAGGTCCGGGCCGCCCCGCGGGCTTTCGGCCAGCACGACGATGTCGGCGCCGCATTCGCGCCAGGGCAGGATGTTCGAATGATGCTCGTAGGGGCCGATGACGACGCGCACCTTGCGGCCCGCCGCCAGCGCGGCCGGCACGCCGAACAGGTGCACCAGGCGGTTGATGCCCATGGTGGCGCCCGAGCCGGAGAAGATCACGGCATGCTCGTCGCCCGCGCCGCAGCAGCGGCCGACCACGGCGCGCGCCTCGCGCCGCAGGCGCGTGATGAAGCCGCCGCAGAACGAGGCCTCGGTGTGCGAATTGGCGTAGTACGGCAGCACGTGCTCAAGGACGAAGCGCTCGACCTGCATGAGCGCGCGGCCCGAGGCCACGTAGTCGGCGTAGACCAGCGGCTTGAGGCCAAAGGGGCCTTCGATGACGGCGTCCTTGCCGATCAGGCCATCGGCAAGGCTGGCGACGATATCGGGGGATTGCAGGGATTGCTGGAACTGGCGCAACGGCCCTGTGGTGGCCGGGGTCGCTTGGGTAGACATGGTGTGGATACGGGAATGCGGCGGGTGGAAAGTCAGCGAAATATCATACGATGGAAGGAATTTTTAAACTTCACCTAATTTTTCCTTAAAATCTTCAAAAACAGATCATTTGAACGACACCATGGAAAAAATTGACAAGTTTGATCTGAATATCATTTCCTGCCTGCAACGCGAGGGCTCGCTGTCGCAGCGCGAGCTGGCCGATCGGGTCGGTTTGTCGCAGAACGCCTGCTGGCGCCGGCTGCAGCGGCTGAACGCCTGCGGCATCATCCGCGGCACCCGCGCCGAGGTGAATCTGGTCGCGCTGGGACTGGACCTGACGGTGTTCGTGATGATCCGCACCAGCCACCACGCCAAGGAATGGGCCGACGGCTTCCGCAAACATGTGGAACGCCTGCCCGAGGTAACCGGGTTCTATCGCATCGGCGGCGACTGGGACTACCTGATCCAGGTGGTCTGCCGCGGCATCGCGGGGTACGACCGCTTCTATCAGAAGCTGATCACCGATTTCGAACTGTCCACCGTGACGGGCTTTTTCAGCATGGAAGCCATCATCGAGAACCGGCCGCCCGACCTCGGGCTGCTGCACGAGTCCTCGGGCGCGACATAGCCATGGCCAGCGCGGGGATCGCCGCGGCTTGAATGACTTGCAGTGATGACACCCGAGGCGGCTTATATCCACGGGTTATCCCGGATGCCTGCATATCCACAAATCGTCAATAATTCGCCAACGTTTTATTGTCGATCCGTCCCCAACTGCCGCCCATGTCTGTTTCCGTCCGGGACGCCATTGTTTCCTCCTCCCATCTCGCCTCGTCCGCCCCGGAGCTGTCCGAGGTGGAGTTCGGCCTGATCATCGCCTCGCACGCCTTCAATCGCTGGATGGTCCGCTGCATGGCCTGTGCCGGGCTGCCCGAACTGACCTCGCTGGACATCCTGGTGCTGAACCACGTGTTCCATCGCGGACGCGGCAAGAAACTGGCGGACATCTGCTTCACGCTCAATGTCGAAGACACCCACCTGGTGAACTATTCGCTCAAGAAGCTGGAGCGGCTGGGCGTGGTGCAAAGCGCCAAGACCGGCAAGGAAGTGGTCTACACCACCACCGACGCCGGCGCGGCCGCGATCCAGCGCTACGCCGAAGTGCGCGAGCAATGCCTGGTGAAACCCTTCATCGACTCCCCCGCCGCGGACGATGCCAGCCACCAGCTGGCCAATACCCTGCGCGCCCTGTCGGGCCTGTACGACCAGGCCGCCCGCGCCGCCACCTCGCTGTGAGAATCCACGTTGTCTAGCATTCCCGCCCCTTCCGCCCAGCCGCTGCTCTCCGTGCGCGGCGTCTCGGTGGACTTCAATACCGAAAACGGCGTGTTCCGCGCCGTCGAGAACCTGGACTTCGACGTGCGGCCGGGCAAGACGCTGGCCATCGTCGGCGAGTCCGGCTCGGGCAAGTCGGTGACGTCCATGGCCATCATGCGGCTGACGGACTACAACAACGGCCGCATCGCCACCGGCCAAATCCTGTTCCGCGACAGCGACGACCGCGAGGTCGACCTGACGGCCGCGTCCGACGAGCGGATGCGCGCGATCCGCGGCAACGACATCGCCATGATCTTCCAGGAGCCGATGACCTCGCTGAACCCGGTGTTCACCATCGGCGACCAGATCATCGAGGCCATCATGCTGCACCAGCAGCTGTCGCGCTCGGCGGCCCGCAAGGCGGCGCGCGCGCTGCTGGAGAAGGTGCGCCTGCCGGACGCCGAACAACTGCTGGACCGCTACCCGCACCAGTTGTCGGGCGGCATGCGCCAGCGCGTGATGATCGCGATGGCGCTGTCGTGCCAGCCGCGCCTGTTGATCGCCGACGAACCGACCACCGCGCTGGACGTGACGATCCAGGCGCAGATCCTGAACACCATCCGCGAACTGCAGCGCGACCTGGGCACGGCCGTGATCTTCATCACCCACGACATGGGCGTGGTGGCCGAGATGGCCGACGACGTGGTGGTGATGCTGCGCGGCAAGAAGGTCGAGCAGGGCCCGGTGGAAGAGATCTTCCGCGCGCCCAGGCATCCCTATACCCGCGCCCTGCTGGCCGCCGTGCCGCGCCTGGGCAGCCTGACCGGCCGCGACCTGCCGCTGCGCACGCCGCAGACGGTGCTGGAAGGCGACACGCTGCGCGAAGTGGGCGAGACCCGCGAGCAGGACACGGCGCGCTACGACGAGCCGGTGCTGCGCGTCGAGAAGCTGACCACGCGCTTTGACGTCGGCCACAACCTGTTCGGCCGCGTCACCCACCGCGTGCACGCGGTCGAGGAAGTCAGCTTCGACGTCTACCCCGGCGAAACGCTGGCGCTGGTGGGCGAATCGGGCAGCGGCAAGTCGACCATCGGCAAGACCCTGCAGCAGCTGGTGGCGCCGACCTCGGGGGCGGTGCGCTACAACGGCCAGGACATCTTCTCGATGGACGCCGCCGGCCGCCAGCGCCTGCGCCAGGAGATCCAGTACATCTTCCAGGATCCGTATGCCTCGCTGGACCCGCGCAAGACCGTGGCCTTCAGCATCGCAGAACCGATCCGCACCCACCGCCTGCTGAGCGACGAGGCCGCCATCGCGCGCCGCGTC
The DNA here is from genome assembly GCF_001299375.1 of Achromobacter sp. 2789STDY5608621. Taxonomy (NCBI): domain Bacteria; kingdom Pseudomonadati; phylum Pseudomonadota; class Betaproteobacteria; order Burkholderiales; family Alcaligenaceae; genus Achromobacter; species Achromobacter sp. 2789STDY5608621. The sequence goes on from NZ_CYTU01000009.1 coordinate 160,793, forward strand.
GGCGAACTGCTGGAACAGGTGGGCCTGAAGCCCGAGCACGCGCGCCGCTATCCGCACGAGTTCTCGGGCGGCCAGCGCCAGCGCGTCTGTATCGCGCGCGCCCTGGCCAGCGACCCCAAGCTGATCATCGCCGACGAATCGGTGTCGGCGCTGGACGTGTCGATCCAGGCGCAGATCCTGAACCTGCTGATGGACCTGCAGAAGGACCGCGGCCTGTCGTACCTGTTCATCACCCACGACATGGCGGTGGTGGAGAAGGTCAGCCACCGCGTGGCGGTGCTGCACCTGGGCCAGATCGTGGAACTGGGCACGCGCCGCCAGATCTTCGAATCGCCGCAGCACGCCTACACCCGCAAGCTGCTGGCCGCCGTGCCGGTGGCCGAGCCCGGCCGCCACATCGACACCTCGCTGATCGAGGGCGAGATCCCCAGCCCGGTGCGGCGCGTGGGCGACGAGCCGGCGATCATTCCCCTGGTTGAATTCGCGCCCGGCCACCGCGTGGCCCGCGCCGCCTGACCCCACTTTTCCACGTCGGCCCGGCCGATTTCCCGTCCCTGGAGTTGAACATGCTCTCCCTACGCAAAACCTTCACCGCCACCGCCCTGGCCCTGGCGCTGGGCGGCGCGCTGCCCGCGGTCCTGTCGACCGCGCACGCGGCCGGCACGCTCAACGTCGCCATCAACCAGGATCCGGGCAGCTGGGATCCGATCGACACCTTCGTGACCTTCTGGGGTTCGGTCGGCAGCAACCTGTACGACGGGCTGACCATGCGCGGCGCCGACCTGAAGCTGCAGCCGGGCCTGGCCACCAAGTGGGAATACCTGGACGACAACAAGCGCCTGCGCTTCACGCTGCGCCAGGGCGTCAAGTTCCACAACGGCGAGCCGTTCAACGCCGAGGCCGTCAAGTTCACCTTCGAGCGCCTGCTGGGCGCGGAAGGCGCCAAGGGCCCGCAGAAGTCGAACTACGACTCGATCGGCGAGGTCAAGGTGGTGGACGAGTACACCGTCGACTTCATCCTCAAGCAGCCCGACCCCGTGCTGCTGACCAAGCTGGCCGGCTACGGCGCCATGATCGTGCCGCCCAAGTACATCCAGGAAAAGGGCGAGGAGAACTTCAACACCCACCCGGTCGGCACCGGCCCGTTCAAGTTCGAGAGCTACCAGCCCAAGGTCAACGTGACCCTGGCGCGCAATGACGACTACTGGGGCGGCAAGCCCAAGCTGGACAAGGTGGTCTACCGCTTCATCAGCGAACCCGGCACCCAGGTCGCCGAACTGCAGGCTGGCCGCGTCGACATCGCCACGCTGATCCCGCTGGGCCTGATCGAGACGGTCAAGAAGTCCGGCAACGCCGACGTCATCTCGACCGGCGGCCCGGTCGCCTTCGCGCTGCGCTACAACACCAAGAACGGCATCACCCAGAACCGCGACGTGCGCCGCGCGCTGATCATGGCGGTGGACCGCGACACCATCGTCAAGCAGCTGCTGCTGGGCCAGGCCAAGACCATCGCCAGCTTCCAGGGCCCGCAGTCGTTCGGCTACAACCCCGAGCAAAAGCCGCTGCCCTTCAACCCCGCCGAAGCCAAGAAGCTGCTGGCCGGCGCCGGCATCAAGCCGGGCGCGACGGTGCAGATCGACGTGCGCGGCAGCGATTCGAACTTCCGCGAAGTGGCCCAGGCGGTGTCGGGCTATCTGCAGGCGGTGGGCGTGCGCGCCACCATCAAGCCGTATGAGACCGGCGTGCTGCTCAACGACATCATCCCCGGCGGCAAGACCGGCGAGATGTGGCAGAACCAGTGGGGCGGCTGGACCTACGACTACGACAACACGGCCTACCTGATGTACCACTCGGGCCAGAAGTGGAATCCGTACGACAACGATCCCAAGCTGAACGCCATGCTGGAAGCGCAGCGCACCGTCTATGACGTGAAGAAGCGCGAAGCCATGCTGCAGGAGATCGCCGGCTACGTGGCCGACCAGGCGCTGGAACTGCCGCTGTACAGCCTGAACACCATCGTCGGCGTGAACAAGCGCGTGAAGGGCCTGGAAGTGCCGGGCGACATCCGCTTCCGTTTCCTGGAAACGACGGTGGAGTAGAGCCCACCCCCGAAGCGCTGCGCGCTTCCCCCTCAAGGGGGCATGCCTGCGGACCGGCGGAGCCGGATCCGCGGCATCCCGCCAGGGGGGGCGATGCCTGATTGGGTGTCGCGATGTTTTTGAAGCATTTGACGCATTAACCCTACTGATTCGCCGGGGCGAAAGCCCTGGCGGAGCCTCATGACCGGATTTCTGATTAAACGCGTGTTGCAGGCGGTCTTCGTGATCGTGGCCGTGACGCTGCTCGTCTCCTATGCCGTGCGCCTGACCGGCGACCCCGCGCTGATGCTCAGCCAGGGCTCGGGCAGCGTCACCGAGCAGGACCTGGCCAACATCCGCCAGGCGCTGGGCCTGAACCGGCCGTTCCACGAGCAATACCTGAGCTACATGCAGGGCCTGCTGCACGGCGACTTCGGCCGCAGCTTCATGGGCGGCACCTCGGTCGCCAAGCTGATCGGCGACGCGCTGCCGGCCACGCTGATGCTGGCGTTCACCTCGCTGATCGCCTCGATCCTGATTTCGCTGCCGCTGGGCATCCAGGCCGCCATCAAGCGCGGCAAGCCCACCGACCAGGCGATCCGCATCCTGTCGCTGGTGGGGCTGTCGTTCCCCAACTTCTGGCTGGCGCTGATGCTGGTGCTGCTGCTGTCGATCACCTTCCCGCTGCTGCCGCCGTCGGGCTGGAGCGGTCCGGCCAGCCTGGTGCTGCCGTCGCTGACCATGGCGATCATCCTGTCGGCCACCAACATCCGCCTGGTGCGCACCACCATGCTGGAAACGCTGTCGGCCCAGTACATCATGGTGGCGCGCAGCAAGGGCCTGAAGGAGCGCATCGTGCTGTACAAGCACGCGCTGCGCAACTGCGCCATTCCGCTCATCACCTACCTGGGGCTGCAGTTCGGCGGCCTGATCGGCGGCATCGTCGTCATCGAGATGGTGTTCAACTGGCCCGGCCTGGGCACGCTGGCGTTCGACGCCATCTCCGGCCGCGACTACCCGGTGCTGCAAGGCACGGTCACCGTGCTGGCCGCCGTCATCGTCCTGGTCAACCTGATCGTCGACATCGCCTACGGCATCGTCGATCCCCGTATCCGCACGCGGTGAGCCCCATGCAGACCACTACTTCCCCCGCCGCCCCCAAGGCCGTCAAGCCGCGCAGCCGCTACCGCTCGCTGGAATTCGTGCTGGGCGCCGTGCTGACCGGCGTCATGATCGTCCTGGTGCTGGCCTCGGGCTGGCTGTTCCCCGATGGCGGCGAGTCCATGGACCTGACCGCCCGCCTGATGGCGCCCTTCAACAGCGCGGCCCACCTGTTCGGCACCGACCCGCTGGGCCGCGACGTGCTGGCGCGCGTCATCGTCGGCGGCAAGATCTCGCTGCTGGTCGGCTTCGCGTCCGTGCTGGGCGGCGCCCTGCTCGGCATCATCATGGGCCTGATCGCCGGCTACTACCGCGGCTTCTGGGACATGATCGTGATGCGCTTCGCCGACGTGCAGCTGGCGCTGCCGTTCATCCTGGTGGCCATCACCTTCATCGCCATCCTCGGCGGCGGCCTGTTCAACGTGATCTTCTTCATGATCATCTCGCAATGGGTGCAGTATGCGCGCCTGGTGCGGGCCCAGGTGCTGGCGCTGCGCGAACGCGAGTTCGTGCTGGCGGCGCGCGCCTTCGGCGTGCGCGACCTGGCCATGATCCGCCATCACATCGTGCCCAACCTGCTGGGCCCGCTGGTGATCCTGATGACGCTGAACGTCGCCAACAACATCCTGCTGGAAAGCAGCCTGACCTTCCTGGGCCTGGGCGTGGATCCCATGATCCCGAGCTGGGGCGGTATGCTGGCCGATGGCCGCACCTACATGCAGACGGCGTGGTGGGTGAGCGTGTTCCCCGGCCTGGCGATCATGTTGACCGTGCTGGGCCTGAACCTGCTGGGCGACTGGCTGCGCGACCGTCTGGACCCGACTGGAAAAATCTGAAGATCATGGCACTGCTGGAAAAGACATTCGACCGCACCCTGGACGCCTGGATCCACGCCTACAAGGCCCCCGCCTGGCGCGGCGCGGCGGTGGAAGGCTGGCTGTTCGAGGGCGTCGACGCGCGCCGCGAGGCCGAGGCGCGGCTGGCGCAGGCCGGCGTGACGGCGCGTTTTCGCAGCGCCTACAAGCCGCTGCTGCACTACTTCCTGGAAGAGGTCGAGCGCGATGGCCTGACGGCGGTCGAGCTGCGCTACCCGCTGCATGAGCACGCCCAGGCCAAGCGCTTCACGCTCGAGGCCTATCCGCTGGTGGCGCTGCTGCCGGGCGTGCGCGTGACGATGAAGCCGGGCGCGTCCGACCTGCACTACGACGTGGCCCTGGCCTACGCCGACGGCAGCCGCCGCGAGGCGCGCGTGTTCGCCCCCAACCAGCTCGGCCAGGCGCAGGACGGCACGCCCGAGCTGTCGCCCACCGGCTGGCTGCGCGTGCGCGACGCCAACGGCGCCGTGCAGACCGACGCGGCCCAGGTCACCGAATACCAGCAGGCCTTCCGCAGCATCGTCGACACGGTGCGCAACCATCCCTGGGGCGCGCACGAACCGTACTTCGACCGCCTGGAAATCCGCGTGGACCTGCCCGGCATGGACTTCGCGCTGCCGGTCGACGAGGAAATCGTCAGCACCTTCGAGGCGCTGCACGAGGACCTGTACTTCACGCTGCTGGAACACTTCCAGCATCACTCCGGCCGCCCGTCCGGCGACCGCGGCCTGCAACCCGGCCAGATCATTCCGGACGTCCGCCGCCACGACGGCGCGGCGCGCGTGCTGGTGACGCTGGAGCCCTTCGCGCCGCCGGCGCCCGTGACGCCCGCGGCGCTCGACGCGCCGCTGGCCGAATTGCGCCAGCCGCTGGCGGCCGCGCAGATCGCCGGCTGCATGGCCGCGCTGGGCGGCGACGCCTTCCAGGCCGTCTCGCGCCAGGGCCGCCCGGTGCTGGGCACCTACCTGCGCGGCACCGGCCCGGCGGTCTTCATCTCGGGCGCGCAGCACGCCAACGAAACCTCCGGCGTGGTCGGCGCGCTGCGCGCGGCGCAGGCACTGAAGGCGCGCGGCGACGCCCACTTCGCGCTGATCGCCTCCGAGAACCCGGACGGCTACGCGCTTTTCAACCGCCTGCGCGAACAGCATCCGCGCCACATGCTGCACGCCTCGCGCTACAGCGCGCTGGGCGATGACATCGCCTACCGCGAACACGCGCCGTTCTTCGAACGCGAGGGCCGCCACCAGGCGCACGCCATCAGCGGCGCGCAGCTGCACATCAATCTGCACGGCTACCCGGCCCACGAGTGGACCCGCCCCCTGTCGGGCTACCTGCCGCGCAATTTCGAGCTGTGGACCATCCCCAAGGGCTTCTTCCTGGTGCTGCGCCACCATCCGGGCTGGAGCGAGCGCGCCCGCCGCCTGATCGAGGGCGTGACGGCGCGGCTGGCCCGCAACGTGCCCGGCCTGGTCGAATTCAACGCGCGCCAGCTTGAACTATTCCACGCGCACGCGCTCGAAACCGGATTCGATGTGCTGAACGGCATCCCCGTGCAGGTCACGGAAACCGACCGCGAAGAGCTGCCGATGGCGCTGATCTCCGAGTTTCCGGATGAAACCGTGTACGGGGACCGCTTCGTTTTCGCGCATACTGTGCAAATGGAAACCGTCCTGGCGGCGACCGACATCCACCGCGCCGGACACTGACGCCCCTTCCTGACATGAACATCCGAGAACGCAACCACGGCGACGACCTCGCCCTGGTGGATATCTGGCTCCGGTCGGTGCGCGCCACCCATACGTTCCTGACCGAAAAGGAAATCCAGGCCATGTACCCGCAGGTGCTCAACACCTACCTGCCGTCGGTGCGCGTCTGGGTCTGTGAGGACGATGCCGGCGAGGTCGCCGGCTTCATGGGCCTGAACGACAACAAGGTCGAAATGCTGTTCGTGGATGCCAACAAGCGCGGCAAGGGCGCCGGACGCCGCCTGCTGAATTTCGCGCTGTCGCTGCACGGCAGCCTGCGGGTCGACGTCAACGAACAGAACCCGCAGGCCCATGGCTTCTACAAGCACTACGGCTTCGTGGACGTGGGCCGCTCGGAAACCGACGCCGCGGGGCGGCCGCGGCCGATCATCCATATGAAGCTGGCGGGCTGAGGCGGTCGCGCCGCCGGCACGGGCACCGGTCCGATGTGCGTGCTCGATATATCACCCAATTGACCGCGTCCCCTGTTGCTTTCCTCGCTGGCGTGGCGAATGATCCCAGCAAGCGCCATGGGACGGGCATGTTACGCTGCACTTATCGTGTAACACATGAGAACCGCACCATGAGCGACGCTACCTTTACCTTTCGGGTGGATGAAGCCTTGAAAAACGAGTTCGCCATGGCCGCCAAGGCCCGAGACCGCACCGGCGCGCAGCTTCTGCGCGACTTCATGCGGGAGTACGTCCAGCAACAACAGGAAGCGGCCCAGCATGACGCCTGGTTCCGCCGCCAGGTGCAAGCGGGCCTGGATTCCGCCAACGCCGGCCGCCTGGTGCCGGCCGCCGAGGTCGAAACCAAATTCGCAGCCCGTCGCGCCGCGACCCGTCGCCGGCTTGAAACACCCAAGTGAGGGCGCTGCGCTGGACGCCCGAAGCGATCCAGGACCGGGAAGCGATCTACGATTTCATCGAGGCCGACAACCCCGTTGTGGCGCTGATGCTTGATGAACTTCTTGAAGAGAAGGCGGGACGCCTGATCGATCATCCCGGCCTGGGTCGTCCCGGCCGTGTCGCGGGCACCCGGGAGCTGGTGGCGCACCCGAACTATCTATTGATCTACGACGTGACGAACGATCTCGTGCGCATGCTGCGTGTGCTGCATGCGGCCCGGCAGTGGCCAACGCCGGATCCATCATCTGAGAGTCGCTGAAGTCTCGTCGAGCGGCGGAATAAACGCCTGCCATCCGGCATCAAAACAAGACTACTTCAGGCCGTCATTGGGCCTGGAAGGACTGCGCCAGCCCGATAATAAAAATCATTCTTCAAGGGTGGACAAACCGTGATCCTACGGTCACCCGCGGCACGGTGATTTCTGCATGAGCGTCCTGGCCTACTCATCCCCTCCTTCGCTGGAAACGCTCTATTGCGACCATCACGGCTGGCTGCAGCGCTGGCTGCACCACCGCCTGGGCAACGCCGCCGACGCGGCGGACCTGGCCCACGACACGTTCGTCCGGCTGTTGGCCAAGCCGGTGAGCCGTGACTTCAGCAACGTCTGCCAGGCGCGCGCCTACCTGCGCACCGCCGCCGGCGGCCTGTGCGTGGACCTCTGGCGCCGTCGCGAGATCGAACAGGCGTGGCGGCAAACGCTGGCTGCGCGGCCCGAACCCATGGCGCCATCGCCCGAGCATCAAGCCATCATCATCGAGACGCTGCTGGAAATCGGCGCCATGCTCGGCCGGCTGTCCCGGAAGGCGGCGACGGCGTTCATCATGGCGCAGGTGGACGGCGCGCCCTACCGCGCCATCGCGGCCGAGCTGGACGTCTCGGAACGCATGGTCAAGAAATACATCGCCCAGGCCATGCTGCAATGCGCGTTGATAGAGGCTGGACTAGCCGGCTGAATCGGCTGGCTTCACCGTGAATCCCGATTCCTCGCCCCCCGGCTCGCTTGGCAGCGCTGGTTGCAAACGCCGGCGCACCAGGCCCCCTGGCCCACGTCGAGACCGTGAGCCAGGCCGCCTGAAAGCCCCTCTCCCGCAGCGCCACTGACCATCGCCAGTGGGTGACCACGCAAGTGGCCTTGCCCCATTTGTAGGACAAGGACGGGTTCCCCTTTTGCGTCTCCCATTCGATTTAGACAGCGAGAGACTACGGCTGGACGGGCGTCGACTCCGCCCTGGCGGCACGGCCTCGGCCGGACACGCCCGCCACCCTGCGCCCGCCGCCGATCGTCTCGCCGCTCGAAGAACCTTTGGAAAGATCGATTGATGCCCCGTCCCGCCTTCCCCCCGCATTCCGCCCGAACGCACGTCCTCGCGAACGCCGCGCCCCATTGCCCCCCTCACGCGCTGCGCTCAGTGGCGCTGGCGCTGAACCTGGCCGTCGCGGGCATGACGCTCGCCACGGCAAGCTGGACGCCGACCGCGCAGGCGCAGCCGGCCACCGCCCCGGCGCGGCGCTACGACATTCCCGCCGGACCGCTCAACACCGCCCTGACCCGTTTCGCGCAAGAGGCCGGCGTGCTGCTCTCGGCGCCAGGGGCATTGACACAGCACAAGCATGCCACGGGCCTGTCCGCGACCATGACGATCGAACAGGGTTTCGCCGCGCTGCTGCGGGGACAAGGGCTGGCCGCGGTGCGGCAGGCGGATGGCAGTTATGCGCTACGCCAGGCGCCCCCGGCGGACGGCGCGGCCATCAGCACGCTGCCCACGGTGCGCGTGACGGGCGCCCCTGAATCCCGGGCTCGTGCGCTGCCCGCCCCCTATGCGGGCGACCTGGTGGCCCGTGGAGGCCGCGTCGGCCTGCTGGGCAACAAGGACGTGATGGAAACGCCGTTCAGCACCACCAGCTACACATCGCGCATGATCGAGGACTGGCAGGCCGAGACGGTGGCGCAAGTGCTGCACGCGGATGCGTCGGTGCGGCAGACGTTCCCCGAAGCGGGGCCGACGGAGTTCTTCAACGTGCGCGGGTTCTACATGCCCAGCACCGACTTCGCCTGGAATGGCCTGTTCGGCCTGACGCCGGGCTTCCAGGTGGCAACGGAACTCCTTGAACGCATCGAGGTGCTCAAGGGCCCGGGCGCGCTGCTGTATGGCATGACGCCCGGCGGTTCCGTTGGCGGGGTCATCAACCTGGTGCCCAAACGGGCCGGCGACACGCCGCTGACACGCCTGACGGCCAAGTTTTCCTCGGACTCGGAGCTGGGCGCGCACCTGGACATGGGGCGGCGCTTCGGACGCGACGACGCGTTCGGCATTCGCGTCAATGCCGTCAAGTCCGATGGCCGCACCACCCTGGATGACCAATCGAAGAACAAGGAATTGGGCTCGCTGGCGTTCGACTATCGCGGCGAACGCCTGCGCGTCGCGCTGGACGCCTACAGCATCGAAGGCAGGACGCGCGGCGGCATGCCGCTCTTCACCACGTTTGCCAGCGGCCAGATTCCCGACGCCCCGGATCCCAAGCTCAACCCCCTGCCCGGCGCGCGAGCCTCGGAGCACAGCAAGGCGCTCATCGCCTCGGCCGAGTTCGACTTCAACGATCAATGGATGGGGTTCGCGTCGGTCGGCACCAAGCGTCAAGGCAGTTCCGGCTACATGAACAACGCCCTGGGCAGAAACGCGCAGCCCTCGGGCGCCTACATCGGCATGGCCAAGAACACGAGGAGTTTCTCCAATGCCAATGCGGCCGATGGCGGCATTCGCGGTCGTCTGCGCACCGGGCCGGTCGGACACGAGATCACCCTGAGCGGCAACGCCATTCGACAGACGGGTGGCGCGGTCCAGGGGCCCGTGACGATGTGGGCCTCGAACATCTATGCGCCCACCCCACCAACGCTGACCGCGGGACCCGCCGCACTGCCGAAGTCGTCCGACAGCACCCTGAGCAGCATCGCCCTGGCCGACACGATTTCGTTCCTGAAGGAGGAATACCTGTTGACGCTGGGCGTGCGGCAACAGCGCGTGCGGACGAAGAACTATACGCCCTCGGGCGCCGTGACCACCCGCTACGACGAACACGCCCTGACACCCGCCATGGGCGTGGTCATCAAGCCATGGACCGCGCCGGTCTCCGTCTACGCCAACTACATCGAAGGCCTGTCACAGGGAGACCGGGTCACCGACGTCACCGCCGCCAATTTTGGCGAGGTCTTCCCGCCGTACCAGAGCAAACAGATGGAGGTGGGCGCCAAATGGGATGCCGGCACACTGCTCAATACCCTTGCCGTCTTCCAGATCACGCGCCCCAGTCTCATCAAGAACGGCGACAGCAACCGATACGCCCCCGACGGCGAACAACGCAACCGCGGCATTGAATGGAGCATTGCCGGCGAGGCGGCGGCAGGACTGCGCCTGCTGGGCGGCGCGACTTACCTCAAGGCCATCAACACCAAGAGCAGCACCGGCCTGCTGGATGGCAAGACGGCCATCGGCGTTCCGAGCTGGCTGTTCAACCTGGGCGCGGAATGGGACATGCCGTCATTGCCAGGCCTGACCCTGCGGGCCGCCGCCATTTACACCGGCCAGCAATACGCGGACAGCGCCAACACGCAGAAACTACCCGCCTGGACACGGCTCGATCTGGCCGCCCGCTATGCCACCCGCCTCGCCGCCCACAACGTGGTTTTCCGCGCAAGCGTGGAGAATGCGCTGGACAAGCACTACTGGTCAGGCGCCTGGTATGGCTCCACCTCGGTCGGCACGCCGCGCACCGTCAAGCTGGCGGTCAGCGTGGATTTCTGACAAACGGGGCCGCAGGTTGCGCGCGTATCCCGTTCCCGCGGCAATGCGAACCGCCGAGCCAGCCCCCGCCCGCTATCCCGCCTCGCCATGGCGCGCGCGCCAGGCCTTGAGCGCGGCGCGGTATTCGTCCATGGCTTCGTTGTAGGTGTCGTAAACGCAGGGGATACAGCCGCTGTTGCAGCATTCCTCGGGCGCGGGGGCCTCGGGCGGTACGGGCGGCGGATCGTCGTCGACAGGCGACGGGGTGTTCGGGGCAGTCGGGGAACTCATCCCCGCATGTTAGCGCTGATCGGCGTCCGCCAGCGCGCGCCATTGCTGGCGCCGGATTTCGTAGCGCAGCTTGCGCGCCTCGCCTTCGCCGGTGGTTTCGATCCAGCGCATGCCGCACTTTTCCATCACCCGCATCGACGCGGCGTTGTGCTGCACCGCCACGGCGCTCAAGACGTCCACCGGCAGGCGCTCGAAGCCCAGCGTCAGCAGCGCGCGGGTGATCTCCGAGGCGTAGCCCCGGCCCCAACAGGCGGGCGGAAAGGCATAGGCCACCTCGACCCGTTCGATCTTTCCCGCCAGCGCCAGCTTGAGCCCGGCGCGGCCCGCCAGCGCGCCGCTGTCGCGCTCGGTCAGCACGTACATGCCGTAGCCGTGCTCGGCCCAGTGCAGCATGTTGTGCTCGACGTAGCGGCGGCTGGCGGCGGCGTCGCGGGTGCCGCCCATGGTCGCCATCAGGTCGGCATCGGCGTGCATGCCAATGATGAAAGGCAGGTGGGTCGGCAACATCCGCTCGGCGCGCAGGCGCTGGGTGACGAAGGATTCGGGCAACAGGGCGGACGGCATCATGGCAGGCGGCAGCCAGCGAAAGGGGTGCCTTGCATCATACCGAGCGGTGAGCCCCGTCACTATCCACCTTCCGCAGCGTGGACACCTGACGGTATCCGCCCGCCCCCCGCCATCGGGGCATCATCACCCTAGCCGCGCCGCAGGCCCAGGAAGCTCCAGTGCACGTCGGCGCGGTCCAGCATGTCTTCGCGCGTGACGCAGTGATGCGCCGACAGGCCATGGCCGGCCGCCAGCGCGATGGTCTCGTCGGCCGACACGTCGAACATGCGCCGGCCCGGCGGCACCGGACCGTGGCGCAGCGACATCAGGATCTGGCCGCCGGGCGCCAGCAGGGCCGCCAGCGCCGCCATGCCGCGGGCACGCTCGTCCGCGTCCAGGTGCATCCACACGGCGGTCAGCATGATGACGTCGAACGCGCGTCCCCGCAGGCCGTCCAGGTCCGGCAGGGCATCGTCGACCCACTCCAGATTGGGCAGCGCGTGGCGCCGCTGGCCCTCGCGCCGCAGCTCGGGCGTGGGCTCGGCCGCCACCACCTGGTGGCCCATGCGGGCCAGCGCGGCGGCGTCGCGGCCCGAACCGGCGCCGATGTCGGCGATGCGCGACGGCGTGGACGGGATCAGGTGCGCCACGTCGCGATGGACGTCGGCGAAGGCGATGCTCTCGTACTGCTCGGCCAGGGCCGCGGCGTTCTCGCCGTAGCCCTGGGTGCCCGAGACCACCACCCCGTCAACGCCAATGGCTTGCGCGGGATCGGCGGCGCTCATTTGGCCTTGAGCGCGTCGTAGATGCGCTTGCCGACGCGGCCGTCCTGCGGCAGGTTGCGCTTTTCCTGTTCGGCGCGCACCGCGTCGCGGGTCTTGGCGCCGGGAATGCCGTCGGCGGTGCCGACGTCATAGCCGCGGGCGTTGAGCATCTCCTGCACTTCCTTGATCTGCGCGCGCGACAGGCCGGGGTCGTCCGTCGGCCAGGCCGTGGCCAGCGCCGGGCCGCCCTGCAGGCGGTTCAGCAGCAGCGACACCGCCAGCCCGTAGCGGCGCGACTGGTTGTAGTGCAGGATCGCGTCGAAATTGACGGTGGCCAGGAACACCGGGCCCTTGGCGCCGGTGGGCGCGAACAGGTAGGCCTGCTGGTCGTTGCCGCTGGCCAGCTTGAGCGCGGAGCCGTCGCCCTGCTTCAGGCCCGCCTGGGCCCACTGCGCGATGGTGCGGCGGTCCTGCGAGCCGACGTATTCGGCGTCGGGCGCGGGCGGAATGGCGGCGGCCACGTCGGCCGGCACGCGCACTTCCACCACCGCCGGCAGGCCATGGGTCCATTTGGCGCGGCGCTTGCGCAGGTGGTTGGCGGTCGAGGCCAGGGCGTCGGGCAGCGAGTTGTACAGATCGATCTTGCCGTCGCCATCGCCGTCGGCCGCCAGCTCGTAGAACGAGGTGGGGATGAACTGCGTCATGCCGAAGGCGCCGCTCCAGGAGCCGACGAAGTTGTCGGCCGGCACCACGCCGTCGCGCAGCAGGCGCACGGAGGCGTAGGCGTTCTTTTCCCAGAGCGTCTTGTTCTCGGTGCAGGCGCGGGTCAGCCAGGCATTGAGCACGTCGGTCTTGCCGACCTGGCGGCCGTAGTTGGTCTCGATGCCGAAGATGGCGACCAGCGTGGCCGGGTCGACCTGGTACTGCTGGCTGATGTCGCCCAGCTGCTTGCCGTACTTGGCGAGCACCGCGCGGCCATCGGCCACGCGCTCGTCGTCGACGGTCTTGGCGATGTAGTCCCACCAGCTTTCGCGGCCCTCGGGCTGGCCCTGGGCCGACGCCACGGTGGTGGGCAGCAGCTTGGCCTTGGCGGTGTATTTGTCCCAGTCGGCCAGGGTCAGGCCGTTGGCGGTGGCGCCCTTGCGCAGCTTGGCGATACACGCCTTGGTGTCGAGCTCGGTCGGGATGATGACGGTGGGCGCGGCGGGGGCCGCGGTCGCGGCGGGCGCCTGGGCCGGCGCCGCGGCGGGCGCGGGAGCCGGGGCCGCCGTGGCGGGCGC